>NZ_CP006368.1:0-300000 GCF_001442755.1 Aureimonas sp. AU20
CCGGGGGCGGGGCGTCTTCGCCCCCTGCCCGCTCCTCACCGCCGAACGATTTTATGGCCGGCGCCTCTCACCGGGCGCCGGCCTTTTTTTATTGGCCGATGCCCCCTCGCATCCAAGTCGGGCCGAACAGACGACGCACCATCGGGGCCGGCCCCGCAGATCGATGTGTCGCCCTTCGCGTTACAGCAGGATTCTCGCTTGGGCGGTCGCATCGACACAGCGACCTCGTAACGGAACAATTCCGGATTTCGCTGGATATAAGGCAACGTCCGCTGCTCGTTTACGAACTGTATCGAAACGCGGCATCCAAACAAACCGATGCCCGAAGCCTCACCTCTCCCCGTTGCCTTGATCCGCCATCGCTGAATGAAGCTGTTCTTGTTTCAGGTTATGGGCTTCGGCGAGACTGGGAAGTCTCTGTATAAGGCCCGAGAACGCGGCCTCGCGGGAGCAGACCGGAGAATCGCATCTTGCTTGAGAATCAAAGTCTGTGAGATCGTTGTTTCGAGCCGGACGTCCCTGGTCGATGAGCGTTGAGAGCGATTGACAGATGTCAACGCGGCTTGGAAACCGAGAAACCATATTAAGACAATGCGTTGCGCGGCATCAGGGGTGTGGCAAGCTCACGGCCCGTCGGCAACACCCCCTTCATCTCTTACCAAAATATGAACCCCGTTTGACTCTCGGGTCCACTGGCCGCATCCTCGTTAACGGTTTGGGCCGTTACATGAGCAGAGTGCCGTTACTGATGGATAGGAGCGCAAGCCTCGGGATTGACCCGGATGCTTATGAACGGGCGGAGCCGGATGCTCAATCCGGTCGCCGGTCCGGCCGTGCCGCGTCGCGGAACGGAGATGATCAGCCGCACCCTGCCCGCTCGCGGGCCGCGCGGATTCCAAAACGAGGCCAAGCGGTGTCCAAGCCGAAATCCAGATCACTTGAGTTCAAGCCTGCCGACGAGCAGATTGCCGCCGACGCGCGCCTCCTGTCCAGCCAACTCCAGGCGATGCGCCAGCGGCTATTCCCGCCGACTTCGTCGAAGACGCTGCGCCCCTTCACCTCTGGCGAAGCGGCGCGACTGATCGGGGTATCGGACAGCTACCTCAGGCAATTGTCGATCTCGGGCGAAGGGCCGCAGCCCGAAGTCGGCCCCTCCGGCCGCCGCTCCTATACGCTCGGCGACATCAACGCCCTGCGCCGGCATCTGGCCTCGCAGCACGAGGCCGGCTCGCCCAAGGCGCGGCAGTATTTGAAATGGCGCCGACCCGAAAGCGACGAGCATCTGCAGATCATCGCCGTCACCAACTTCAAGGGCGGCTCGGGCAAGACCACGACCTCGGCGCATCTTGCGCAGTATCTCGCTCTCCAGGGCTACCGGACGCTGGCGGTCGATCTCGATCCGCAGGCATCCTTTTCCGCGCTCCTGGGCTACCAGCCCGAGCTCGACCTTACCGGCAACGACACGCTCTACGGCGCGATCCGCTACGACGAGGAGCGCGTCTCGCTGGAGAGCATCATCCGGCCGACCTATTTCGACGGGCTCGATCTCGTGCCCGGCAATCTCGAACTGCAGGAGTTCGAGCACGCGACGCCTCGGCAGCTGGCGGAGGCGCAGCGCGAGGGCCGCGCCGGAGAGCGCCTGTTCTTCGCCCGCGTGCAGGACGCTCTGCGCGAGGTTGAATCCAAATACGACATCGTCGTCATCGACTGCCCGCCCCAACTTGGCTTCCTGACCCTGGGTGCGCTTTGCGCAGCGACCTCGGTCCTTGTGACCGTGCATCCCCAGATGCTCGACGTCGCTTCGATGAGCCAGTTCCTGTTCATGACCTCGGACCTGCTTCAGGTCGTGCGAGAGGCCGGCGGCAATCTGAACTTCGACTTCTTGCGCTATCTCGTGACGCGCTATGAGCCGCATGACGGGCCACAGGCGCAGATCGCGGGCTTCCTGCGCGCGCAGTTCGGCAGCCGCGTCCTTACCAACCCCATGCTGAAGTCCACGGCGCTGAGCGACGCAGGCCTCACCAAGCAGACGCTCTACGAGGTGGCACGGGAGAATTTCTCCCGTTCGACCTACGACCGCGCGATGGAGTCGTTGACTGCTGTCAACAGCGAGGTCGAGGCGCTGATCCTGGAAAGCTGGGGGCGGGTGTGATGACGGGCGATTTCCCTCTCGTTCCGGGCATCGTGGATAGTCTTTTCGGAGGCGCGGCATGAGCCGGCGTCGCGACGAGTTGAAGGCGTTGCTCGGTGGCGCGCCGCCGGCGGAGGCGGAGACGCCCGCCGAGGCGGAAGCCGCCTCCGCCGCTCGGCCTCGCGCCCATGCGAGTTCCGGCGCGGTGAAGGCCATGGGCCTGGCGCTCGGAAACCTGCGCGCCGAGGCCGAGGACGCGAGAGCCCTGCGCGAACAAGTGGCTCGCGGTGAGCGCGTCGTGGAGATCGACCCGAACCGGATCGAGCCGGCTTTCGTAGCCGATCGCCTGTCGCAGCCCGATCGCTCCGACGAGGCCTTTGACGCGCTTTGTCGCTCGATCGAGGAAGGCGGACAGGAGGTGCCCGTGCTCCTGCGCCCGCATCCGGACGCGGAGCGGTCGCAGGCGGGCTGGTATCAGACTGCCTACGGCCATCGCCGCGTCGCCGCCGCGCGGGCTCTCGGCATCAAAGTGCGCGCCGTGGTGCGCCCGCTCAGCGATGTCGAGCTGGTGGTGGCGCAGGGCAAGGAAAACTCCGAGCGGCGTGATCTTTCCTTCATCGAGCGCGCGCTGTTTGCCGAGGCGCTCCTGCAACGCGGGTTCGAGCGGGCAACCGTCCAGTCCGCTCTGTCGCTTCACAAGGCGGAAATGACGCGGCTGCTCCAGGTGGCGGAGGCGGTGCCAGATGCGATCGCGCGGGCCATCGGCCCGGCGCCGCGCGCGGGCCGCACGCGCTGGATGCTCCTGGCCGAACAGCTGAGAACGGCCGGTGCACGCGATAAGGCCGAGCGCGAAATCGCGACGGAGCGGTTCGCCAAGGCGACGAGTGATGAGCGCTTCGTTCTTATGCTGGAGCGCCTGACCCGCCGCGCCAAGACGGTCAGCCGAACGGCCGAGGCGCTATCTGAGCCGAGCGGACGCGTCGTGGCGTCTTTTAAGCCAGACGGCAAGCGGTCCGTCATCGAGTTCAAGGGCGAGGGGGCCTTCGCCGCCTTCGTCGCTTCCGAAATTCCCGCGCTCTACGCCGCCTTCAAGGCGCGAGAGGGCGAGGACTGATCGGCGGGACCAACCGCCGGCGAGACAGACGACGCGCAACGAAACCAGGAAAGGACAGAGATCGAGGCGATCAAAAAAAGGCCCCCGAAACGTGATGCTCCGGAAGCCCTTTCAAGATGTAGCAATCTGAAAGAATCATGTCCGGCATGCTCTGTCAAGAGTCGGTCGCGTTCCGGCAACGCCTCTGCTTTGCCTCGAGCCTGAAGCAGAGCCATGTTCGAGATCCAATGGAACTCCCCTTTCGGGGCGCGGCCGATATCGGCTGCCCTGATTCGGCGGGAGGATGGCGTGCGCCGTGCGCAAGCGCGTCTGCGCGCCGAGAAACCGGATGCTGACGAGGACGCGGGCGCCGATGGCCCCGACAAGTGGGTGCTGCTGCGGGCGCTGACAGAGGCGCGTGCGCATTTCCGCTTGTCCGATCGCACTCTGTCCGTCTTGGAAGCGCTCTTGTCCTGCCATGGGCAAAAGCGCATCGATCCTTCGCGCCCGCAGATCGTCTTTCCTTCGAACCGCGAATTGTCGCTGCGCACGCGCGGCATGGCCGACGCGACTCTGCGCCGTCATCTCGCCAGCCTGATCGAGACTGGCCTGCTTCTGAGGCGGGACAGTCCCAACGGCAAGCGCTACCGTCGGCGCGACCTCGAAGAGGGGGACGAGGCGTTCGGGTTCGATCTGTCGCCGTTTGCCCTCTGCGCGACCGAGATCTTCGCACGGGCCGAGGAGGCACGCGCAGAAGCGCGTAAGCTGCGTCGTCTGCGGACCGAGATCGCCATCTGCCGACGAGACATCCGAAAGATCCTGGATGCTGCGTTGATCGAGGAGCGCGCGGGCAATTGGGGCGCGTTGGAGCAGGCTTGGCAAGAGCTTTCCCGGCCGCTGTCGCGGAGTGCCACCGCCAGTGAACTCGAACAGATGTCCGCGCATGCTATCGAACTTCGCGCTAAGAGCGAAACTCTTTATCTTTCAGTGCTTTCTGAACAAGAAATGAGCGGCAATGACGCGCACGGCGAGCGCCACTATCAAGATTCAAATGCAGACTCTCATACTGAAATAGCCCAGGAAGAAAAGAACGAAGAAAAATCCGAGGTCGAGCAACCGATGCGTCACGATGCAGACGCTGCACCAGTGGGGCAGGGGGGCGAGGCGTTGCGCCGGTTGGCGGAGCGAGAGGCGCCTGATGTCGGAACCGTTATGACGATCTGCCCGACATTGGCGGACTACAGCCGCACGCCCATCCGCTCCCGCCGCGACTTCGAGGTGACGGCCGACCTCGTTCGCGGCTTCCTCGGCATTTCGTCGGACGCCTACCGCGCGGCGCAGGCGGCGATGGGGCCCTATGAGGCCGCCATCACCATCGCGGCGCTTCTGGAGCGCGCCGATCGTGTACGCTCGCCCGGCGGCTATCTGCGCGCGTTGACGGCCAAGGCCGGCACCAAGCGGTTCCGCGTCGGCCCGATGCTGGAGGCATTGCGCAACCAGTCTCTGCGGTCGTGACGGGGTATCGAGGGGATGTCGGATCGGGTTGGGGGAGAGCGGTGGACGATCATTGCCGCCGACACGTCTCGATCCAGGACGGGGCAGGGGCTTTATGGCTCGTGTCGCGCGAGGGGACGGGGAATGCGGCGATGCCGTGGAAGGGCGATGCAACTCGAAGAACGCGACGGGATGGAAGGTTTCCTCACCTCGTTAGCCAGGCGGCGTCTTGCCGCCGTTGGCCGCAGCTTGCCGACGCGATTGCATTTGCCTCCCAGGACCGGAGGCTTTACGCAAAGGGAATGGGCGCAGGGAATCTTCCCGGACTTGTCGAACGGACTGCGCACCCGGGAATGGTCTTGCGCATGCATGCTCCTTCATCGCTCCCCTGTCAGGCTTCAAAGCCTTCGCGACCCCTTCAAGCCGTCGCTCGGCCGGATCGGACGCTCCCATGAGCGCTGAGGACAAGCAGGTCATGGCGCGAACCGGCGTTCCCGGCCTCGACGACATCCTCTCCGGCGGCCTGTCCAAAGGGCACGTCTTCCTGCTGGAAGGCAGTCCCGGCACGGGCAAGACGACGATCGCGCTCCGCTTTCTCCTGGCGGGCGGCGAAGACGGGGACAAGGGCCTCTACATCACGCTGTCGGAGACCGAGCGGGAACTGCGCGAGAGCGCGGCTTCGCATGGCTGGACGATCGGTGAGAGCGTCGAGGTCTTCGAACTCGTGCCGCCCGAAGTCGCGCTGGATTCCGATCGCGAGCAGAGCCTGCTTTATTCGTCCGACCTGGAACTGGGAGAGGCGACGCGCACGATCTTCGAGGCCTTCGAGCGCGTGCGGCCCGCCCGCGTCGTGCTGGACAGCCTGTCCGAGATCCGGCTGCTCGCGCAAAGCTCGCTGCGCTACCGCCGGCAGATCCTGTCGCTGAAACATTATTTCGCACAGCAGGGCGCCACCGTGCTGCTGCTGGACGATCTCACGTCCGAGTCCATGGACAAGACCGTCCACAGCGTCGCACATGGCGTCATCAAGCTGGAGGAACTGGCTCCGGCCTATGGCGCCGAGCGGCGCCGGCTGCGCGTCATGAAATATCGCGGCCGCGCTTTTCGCGGCGGTTATCACGACTTCACGATCCGCAATGGCGGCGTGTCGGTCTTTCCACGTCTCGTCGCGGCCGAGCACCGCACGGGCTTTACCCGCACGCGCATGACGAGCGATATCGCCGAGCTCGATGCGCTGCTGGGCGGCGGCATCGAACAAGGGTCGAGCACGCTTATTCTGGGCCCCGCCGGAACCGGAAAGAGCACCTTCACCTTCCAGTTCATCTCGGCCGCGATTGCGCGGGGCGAGAAAGCGGCCATGTTCATCTTCGACGAAGAACTGGGTCTTCTGTTCGACCGCACGAAAGCTATGGGCTTCGATTTCCAGGCCATGCAGAAGGAGGGGCTTCTCCACATCGAGCAGGTGGACGCGGCGGAGCTTTCGCCTGGCGAGTTCGCCCATCGCGTGCGCCAGCGCGTCGACGAAGGCGGTATGAAGACCGTTCTCATCGACAGCCTCAACGGCTATCAGGCTTCGATGCCGGAGGAGAATGCCCTCGTCCTGCACATTCACGAGCTTCTGCAATATCTCAATCGGCGGGGTGCGACGACCTTCCTGACCGTCGCCCAGCACGGGTTGGTCGGCGACATGAAGGCGCCGGTGGACATCACTTATCTCGCCGACACGGTGATCCTGCTGCGCTATTTCGAGGCACTGGGCACCGTTCGCCGGGCCGTTTCCGTCATCAAGAAGCGCGCCGGCTTCCACGAGGACACGATCCGAGAATACCGGATCGCCGAGAACGGGCTGACGCTGGGCCAGCCAATCAGGGGGTTCCAGGGCGTGCTGCGCGGCGTTCCCACGCTGATCGAGCAGGCAAACGCCGGCGTGGCCAACACGACCACCGACTGAGAAGCCTGACGTGCGCGAAACGAATGTCCTGGTCCTGGCGCCGCGCGGGCGCGACGCAGAAGTGGCGGCAGCTCTCCTGTCGGAATGCGGACTCGCGCCGCTGGTCTGCCCGGATTTCGAAACGCTGACTCGGCGGATCGACGATGACGCCTGTTTTGCGGTCGTGACGGAAGAAGCTTTGCGCCTGTCCGATCTCAGCGACTTGACCGAGCGGTTGAGCGCCCAGGCCCCCTGGTCGGACTTTCAGTTCATCGTGCTGACCCAGCGAGGCGGCGGGCCGGAGCGCAACCCCGCTGCCGCGCGATTGTCCGAACGTCTAAGAAACGTATCCTTCCTCGAGCGACCGTTCCATCCGACCTCCTTCGTCAGCCTCGCCACGACGGCCGCGCGCGGGCGCCATCGCCAGTTCGAGGCACGGGCGCGCATGGAGGAGCTGCACGAGGGCGAGGAGCGTCTGCGGACCGCGCTCCTGGCGGGCCATCTCGGCTCCTGGGAGCTCGACCTTTCGACTTGGACCCTGGTGGCCACGAGCACCTGCAAGGCCATTTTTGGATATGGCCTGGAGGAAGCCTTCTGTTATGACGACCTCCTCCGCAGCGTCCACCCCGGCGACCGCGAGCGGATGCAGGCGGCGGTAGAGCGCAGCGTCTCCGGGGGCGAGGATTACGCGATCGAATACCGCGTCCTGTGGCGCAACGGTTCGGTGCACTGGACCGCGATCAACGGTCGCCTGGTGCGGGACCGAAGCGGGCGGAAGATCCGGCTTGTCGGCGTTTCCGCCGACATCACCGCCCGCAAGGAGGCTGAAGCCGATCTGCAGCGCCTGAACGAAACGTTGGAAGCCCGCGTCGCGGAGCGCACGGCCGAGCTCGAGGCCGCGCACCGGATCGTGATGGCCGAGGTGGAGCAGCGCGAGCGCACCGAAACGCTTCTGCGCCAGTCGCAAAAGATGGAGGCGATCGGCCAGCTGACGGGCGGCGTCGCGCACGACTTCAACAACCTGTTGATGGCGGTGCTCGGCAATCTCGATCTCTTGCGCAAGCACATTCCCGACGACCCGCGCACGGCTCGCCTGATCGACGGCGCCTTGAAAGGCGCGCAACGCGGCGCGGCGCTGACCCAGCGTCTTCTCGCCTTCGCGCGCCGCCAGGATCTCGTGGTGGAAGCGCGCGACCTTGCCGATCTCGTGCGGGGCATGACGGATCTTCTTGAGCGCTCGCTCGGCGGCAATATCGAGCTGACGCTGGAACTCGACGACGCGCCGTCCACCGCGCTGGTCGATGCCAACCAGCTGGAACTCGCCATTCTCAATCTGGCCGTCAACGCGCGCGACGCCATGCCCAACGGCGGCGAATTGCGCATCCGCATCGATCGCGGCCAGGGCGAGGGCGAACTCAGTGCCGGCGACTATGTGCGCCTGTCGGTCAGCGACACCGGGCAGGGCATGAGCGCCGAAACGCTGAAGAAGGCGACGGAGCCGTTCTTCTCGACCAAGGGCGTGGGCAAGGGCACGGGCCTCGGCCTGTCGATGATTCACGGCCTCGCGGTTCAGCTGAACGGCGCCCTGCGGCTGACCAGCCATCCGGGGGAGGGAACGCGGGCCGAGCTTTGGCTGCCTGCGGCCGATGCCCTGCCTGCGGTCCGAGCCGAAGCACCGAGGGTCGAACCGAAAGCGGAGCGCGCGCCGGTGCGAGCCCGCATCTTGGCGGTAGACGACGATCCGCTGATCGCCATGAGCACGACCGACATGCTGGAAGATCTCGGGCATGAGGTGGTCGAGGCCCAGTCCGGAGCGCAGGCGCTACAGCTTCTGGGCCAGGGGTCCCCCTTCGATCTGATGATCACCGACTTTTCCATGCCGCGCATGAACGGGGCGGAACTCGCCGAAGCCGCTCTGGCGCTACGCCCAGGTCTGCCGATCCTTCTCGCGACGGGCTATGCCGAGCTGCCCGCCGGCGAGCGGCTCGGGCTGCCCCGCCTCGGCAAGCCCTATAGCCAGTCGCAGCTTGCCGACGAAATTCAAAAGCTTCTGGCGCGCTGACCCGCTGGTCGCTTCAAGGTATAACGCGACCCTGCAGCGAAGCGGCGAGGCGTGCCTGGCCGCTCAGCCGGCCCCGCCATCCGCGTCGCCGGTCTCCTTCTCGTCCGGCAGGCTGCCGGCGCCGGGCGTCGCATCGGGATTGGTGAGTTCTGGCTTGGCGTGAGGACCGGCGGACGGCGTCTTCTCCTTGGGCTCCTGCTCGTCGCGCGGCGGGGTGGACGGATGATCTGACATGGGTTCGCTTCCCTCGTGCGAAAGGCACGGATCTTCAACGATCCCGGCGCCCATCCGATCCGAGCGCGCCGTTCGTGGCTCGACTGCCGGGCCACGCCCTTCCCGTCGGAAGCAACACGAGCCTCGTCTTCACCTCCTTGCCTGTTGGCGGGCGGCGCGGAGGCGTGATAGCGAAGCGAGGGCTCGTTCGGGCCGGAACGGGCGGACCCGAAGACCGGCGGCCTCGCCGCGACCAAGAGGCGGAACCTTGCCGAGCGTGCCCCCATCTCCCAAGCCGAACGACGCCCCGCGCGGGGCAGGGCGCGTGGTGCGAAACACCCTGGCCAGCCAGATCACGGCCGAGATCCGCGCTCTGATCCTCGACGGCGCCTTTCCTGCCGGAAGCCAGCTCAACGAGTTCGCGCTTGCCACGCAGTTCGACGTCAGTCGGGGCCCGGTTCGCGAGGCGTTCCAGCGCCTGATTCAGGAAGGGCTGCTGCGCTCCGAGCCCCATCGCGGCGTCTTCGTGCCCGATCTCGGCACGAGCGACATCGTAGACATCTACTTCACCCGCAAGTCGCTGGAGATCGCCGCGATCCGCCGCGTCATGGCCGGGCCCGAGCGCCGTCGGCTATCGCAAGAGCTTCAGGGCCTGACCGACGAGATGGCCGAACGGCTGGCCAAGGGCGAGTGGCGCGAGATCGCCGATCTCGACCTGCACTATCACCTACGGATCGTGGAAGAGGCGCGCAGCGAGCGCCTGTCGCGCAGCTACCGCACGCTCCAGGCCGAAACGCGGCTTTGCCTGCGCATCATGATGGCGGGCTACCGGCAGAACCGGGCCTTGATCGAGGAGCACGAACGGCTCGCGGCTTTCATCGGACAAGGCAACCCGCGCGACGTGGAGGAGGAGATGGATACGCATTTCGGCGATCCCGTGCGCATTCTCGCCCGCGCAAAGGCGGCCTTGCGCGATCATCCGATCGGGGTCCCTGCTCCAGCGGGCGGCGCCGACTGAACGCTTGGCAACGGGCGCGCTCCCTGCCTCCTATGGGCGGAGGAGATGCTCCAAGGCTTTTCCGAGCGCTGCGATCCGCTCCGGCGTCGCGCCGCCGATACCGAACAGCAGGCCGGGGCGCGGCTCGTTCCTGTAGAAGGGCGAAAGCGCCATGGCGCCGATCTTCGCCGCGTGAAGCGCGCGCGCCACTTGCCCGTCGTCGGCATCGCGGTTCTTGAACCAGGCGGCGAGTTGAAGGCCGCCGTCCCCTGACCCAGGTTCGAGGACGCCATCCCCGCTTGCCAGCACCGCCGCGCGCGTCGCCCCCATGCGCTCGCGATAAACGGTCTGCATCCTTCGGATATGGGCGCGAAGGTGCCCCTCGTTCAGAAAGTCCGCGAGCGCCGCCTGAACATGGATCGGCACAGAGCTTCCCTCCCGGCGCAGAACCGCGCGCGCCTGCGATAGAAGCGAAGGGGGCAGAACCGCATAGGCAACGCGCAGGCCCGGCGCGAGCACCTTGGAAAAGGTGCCGACATAGACCACGCAGCCGGCGCGATCGAGCCCCTGCAGAGCCGCGAGCGGCCGCGAGGCGTAGTGAAACTCGCTGTCGTAATCGTCCTCGATGACAACAGCGCGGTTGGCCCGCGCAAAGTCCAGAAGCTCCAGGCGGCGGGAGAGGCTCATGGCCACCCCGGTCGGATACTGATGCGATGGCGTGACGTAGATCAGGCTCGGCGGCGGCCCTTCGCCGCGCGTGATCGCGATCCCTTCCGCGTCGCAGGGCACGGACACGAGACGGGCGCCCGCCGCCAGGAAAATGTCACGGGCGATGACATAGCCCGGCTCCTCCAGCCAGACGGGGCGCTGGCCGCGAACCCCCGCGATATCAGCCACCATCGCCAGAATCGAGGCGGCCGACGGCATGACGATCACCTGTTCGGGATCGGCCAGAACGGCGCGGGCGCGAACGACATGCGCGGCGATGGCCTGGCGCAGTTCCGGCAGGCCGGCTTCCTCGCCATAGCCGAGATCGTGAAGGCGCAGATGGCGCGCCCGCGCCGCCAGACATCGCGCCCAAAGCGCGGCGGGGAAACTGTCGAGATCCGGGAGACCGGGGCGGAAGGGAAGGAAGCGCTCCGGCTCGGGCGCAGCCCTCGGCAAGGGCTCGATCGGCCGGGCTCTAGCGCCCTGCGGCGGAGTGGCGAGGCGGGCGACCCGCATTGCCGCCCCTTGGGCGCCTTCGATGAAGCCTTCGGCGCGCAGCCGCTCGAAACCGCCGACCACGGTGGACCGCGCGATCCCGAGCGAAAGCGCGAGCGCGCGGGAGGAGGGCAGGCGCTCGCCCGCCTTCAGCCGCCCGTCCAGGATCTGCTCCCGGATCCCGGCCTGAATCTGCGTTTCGAGATTGCCGGCGGCGCGGTCGAGGAGGAGCCATGCGTCGGGGAGGGGAAGCGTCATGCGAGGGAGTGAACTGGACTGGCCGATTTTGCGCAAGTGGATGGTTTCGCCCATCCTGTTTTGCGGAACACTAGGCTTTCTTAGCGAGGAAACGCCTATGTCCCGCCCAAGCCCGACCCCGGAAAACCTCACCTATCTCGTGACCGAGCGCAGCCGGGTGCGCCGGCTGCACAAGCGCGCGAGCCATGAGGCGGCGGCTGTTCACGCCGTCTTGGACGCCGCGCCCTTGTGCCATGTCGGCTACGTCATCGACGGGCAGCCCTATGTGACGCCGACGATCCACTGGCGGGAGGGCGAACGTGTCTATTGGCATGGCTCAGCCGCCAGCCGCTTTCTTCGAAAGGTCGAGGGCGCGCGCGTCTGCCTGACGGTGAGCCTGATGGATGGCTACGTGCTGGCACGCTCGGCCTTCAACCATTCCGTCAACTATCGCTCGGCCATGGTGTTCGGCACGGCAAGGATCGTGGAAGAGCCCGACGCCATCGCCGGGGCGCTGCGCCGCTTCACCGACGGGCTCTTTCCAGGCCGCTGGGACACGCTCCGGCCCATGACGGCGCCCGAACTCAAGGGCACCAGCGTCCTTTATCTCGACATCGAGGAGGCCAGCGCCAAAACCCGCGCGGCGCCTCCGGGCGACGACGACGAGGCGGACTATCCCGTTTGGGCCGGCGTCCTGCCGATGGAAACGCGCCTGGGGATGCCGCAACCCGCGCCGGACCTAACCCAAGGCATCGCCCTGCCGGCGGGCTTGGCGGATTTGGTTTCTTCGGGCCGGCTGCGCTGAGCGTCGATCCGGACAAGGGCGATCGCCTTCGCCGCATCGCCCGTGTCCTAGTCCCGATAAGGCCCCTCGAAGAGGTCGCCGATCGCCTTGCTCGCCATCCATCGATAGCGGCGTCGGCGGCGATGCTCGGGGCGGTCGTGGTTGAGATGGCAGCGCTGGCAAAGGGCCGCGAGATTGCTGGAGGCGTTGTTGGCGGTGTCGTGGTCGAGATGGGCGCAGGCCAGCCAGACGCGGGTCCAGGTCAGCGACAACTCCGGGGGAAGCTCGGCCGGGGCGGGCCGCGTTCCGCGCAAGGGGCGGCCTCTTCCGTCCCGCCAAAGCGCCTCGCTCTCGTCCCACCAAGTGCCGTCGATGCCGACGCAGACCAGCGCCCCATGTGGGCGGCGGCAATGATCGCACCGGCCCTTGGCGCGCCGGAAGCGGACGGAGCGTGAGAGTTCCCGCCAATCGATGGGATAGAAGCCGCGCATGTCGCGCCGGATCGGCATGGTGGGTCTTGTGTCCTCGCAGCAGGTCGCCAGGGCGGATCGGATCGCTCAGCGGGACTCGATCCAACCCTCCTTGTCAAGCAGGGACGCCGGCTTCCGTCTATCCCCGACGCGGAATGCCTGCGATTCTTTCGGCTATCCCTCTGACAGACAAGCGATTCGCCGGGTTGCCAGCGGTCAACCCAGCGAATCACCCGAATCAGCTTAAGCCGCGATCGCGCGTCGGATGAGGTCGGCAAGGCGGGGAATGCCCTCAGTCACCGCGCGCTCATCCGCCAGCGTGAAGGAAAGGCGCAGCGTGTTCGCCCCGCTGCCGTCGGCATGGAAGGCATTGCCCGGCACGAAGGCGACCCGCGCCTCCGCGACGGAGCGAGCCAGCAGCGCCACGGCATCGACGGATTCGGGCAGCGTCATCCAGACGAACATGCCGCCCTCGGGGCGGGACCAGGAGACGCCCTCCGGCATATGCCGCTCCAGCGCGGCGAGCAGTGCGTCGCGCCGGGCGCTGTAAGCCTCGCGCGTGCGCTCGATCTGTTGGGCGTAACACCGCTCCGCGACGTGATGCACCACCATCTGGTTGATCGAGGGCGAGTGGAGGTCGGCGGCCTGCTTGGTCAGCACCAGCTTCTCGATCAGGCGGCGCGGCGCGACGATCCAGCCCATGCGAAGCCCCGGCGCCAGGATCTTCGAGAAGGAGCCGCAATAGACCGTGCGGCCCGCGTCCACCCCGCCCGAGCGCAGCGCGTCCAGCGCCGCGATGGGGGGCACCGGCTCGCCGCTGTAGCGAAGCGCGGCATAGGCGGCGTCCTCGATCACGGCGATGCCAAGCTCTTCGGCCAGATCCAGCACCGCCTCGCGCTGGGCGAGCGTCAGCGTCTCGCCGCTCGGATTGGCGAAATCGGGCACGAGATAGGCGAACTTCGCCGCGCCCCCGGCTTTCGCCGCCGCCTCTCGATAGGCGTCCGGCGTCATGTTGCCGCCGGCGGGCGAAAGCCGGTCGTAGCGCGGCTCGTAGGCACTGAAGGCCTGCAAGGCGCCGAGATAGGTCGGCCAGGTGACGAGCGCCGTGTCGCCCGGGGAGAGGAACAGCTTGCCGAGATAGTCCAGCCCCTGCTGCGAGCCGGACGTGATGAAGACGTTGCCCTCGTCGCAGGGAATGCCGATCCGCCCCATCTCGCCGGCAATCCAGCGGCGCAGCGGCAGATAGCCCTCGCTCACCTGATATTGTAGCGCCGCGTTGGCACTGGAGCCACCGAGGATCTCGGCATAGGCGGTGCGGAACGCTTCGTGCGGAAACAGCGCGGGGTCGGGAATGCCGCCGGCGAAGGAGATGATGTCGGGCTGGTCCAGGAGCTTCAGAAGCTCGCGGATCTCGGACGCCTTCATGCGTCCCGCGCGCGTGGCGAAAAGGTCGGTCATGTCCATGATGGTCCTCCTGGCTTGCCGGCGCGCTTCGTTCTGCAATCGGGGCGCGCATCTTGCGAGCGTGGGGCCTGTTAAAGCGCTCTTCCCCCAATTATGTCAACAATGCTGACCTACTTTCTCCAAGGCTCGGCTGCAAACCCTCGCCGCCCAGGCGAATGACAGCTGCCGACACGTCACAAAACGCTAGTGCGCGCGGGGCGCAGGCCCTATGTCCCGAAAGGCGACTTCGCTTCGGCGACTGGGATCGGGATGGCGCGACATGCTGACGGCGAAAGGCAAATACGGGTTGAAGGCCATGCTCCATCTGGCCGATGCCGAGCCGGACATGCTGGTCCTGTCCGAGGAGATCGCCAGCCAGAACACCATCTCGAAGAAGTTTCTCGACACGATTCTAGGCGAATTGCGCAACGCTGGGTTCATCTACGCCAAGAAGGGGCGGCGCGGCGGCTATGCGCTGGCCCGCCCGGCCGAGGAGATCGCCGTCGGCCATGTGCTGCGCGTGCTCGACGGCCCGCTGGCACCCATCGCCTGCGCCAGCCGCACGGCCTATCGCCGCTGCACGGACTGCTCGGATGTGGAGCGGTGCCGGGTGCGCCTCGTCATGCTGGAAGTGCGCAACGCCATCGCCACCGTGCTGGACAACAAGTCGTTGAGAGAACTCCAGGGCATGCGCGCGCTCCTAGAGATCGACCCCGTGCATTGGGCCGCCGCCGTCTGAGGCAGCGGGCCAATCGTTTGGCGTTTCCGGCATGAGGCGCGGCGCGCCTAGTCCCGCCGCGCCTTATCGCTGCCGGGCAGTTCGCGGTCGAGCCCAGCGCGAGGCCGACCAGAGTGGGGAGACCCAGGCGAAAGGCGATCTGCGAGGCGTCCATGCTCTCCTCCCTTGAGAGAAGTCAGAGCGCCGGTCGAGGCCGAGCGAGAGGAGGCGCGGCGGCCTCGAGATTTCGTGAGCGTCCGAGCGCGGCAGAGGCTTCCCCCTCCGCCGCGCCCGTCGCCTTGGCCGACCGCGCCTCAGACAGGCAGGGCGGCCTCGCGCGCGGCCGGTGCCTCCGGCGGGTGGCCGAGCGCGTGGAGAATGCCCCGAAGCTCGGCGAGGCCCCGCATGCGTCCGATCGCGGGATAGCCGGGCGTCACCGCCTTGTGGAGATCGTCCAGCATCCGGTGGCCGTGGTCGGAGCGGAAGACGATGGTGCCGTCGCCCGTGCGTTTGCCGTCCTCGGCCACCAGTTCGCGCAGCACGGCGACCATGTCCGTGTCCCCGTCGAGATGGGCCGATTCGTGGAAGCTCCGCGGCTCCGCCTCGCGGCGCGTGTTGCGTAAGTGCGCGAAATGGATGCGCGAGGCGAAGCGGCGGGCGATGGCCGGCAGGTCGTTGTCGGCGCGAACGCCGAGACTCCCCGTGCAGAAGCACATGCCGTTGGCCGGCGAGGGCACGGCGTCGAAGATCGCGGCATAGTCGTCCTCAGTGGACGCGATGCGCGGCAGGCCGAAGAGCGGGCGCGGGGGATCGTCCGGGTGCAGCGTCAGCTTCACGCCGACGCTCTCGGCGGCGGGCGTCACGGCCTCGAGAAATTCGACGAGGTGCCGGCGCAAGCGCGCCGCGTCGATGTCGCGATACTCCTGAAGCTTCTCGCGAAAGCCGGGAATCGTCATCGGCTCTGTGGTGGAGCCGGGCAGGGCGCTGGTGATGTTGCGGATGAGATCGGCCTTGGTGGCCTCGTTCATGGCGGCGAAGGCGCTTTTGGCGCGGGCCTGCTCGGCGGGCGTGTAGTCGCGCTCGGCGCCCGGCCGCTCCAGGATGAAGAGCTCGAACGCGGCGAACGTGTCGAAGTCGAAGCGCATGGCGGTGGCGCCGGTGTCGGTCACGAAGTCCAGCTCCGTGCGGCACCAGTCCACCACCGGCATGAAATTGTAGCAGACCACCGGAATGCCGGCGCGGCCGACCGCCTCCAGGCTGGCGATCCACGCCTCGATCTCTTCTTTTGCCGCCCCGCCCCGGCGCTTCACCGCGTCGGGAATCGGGATGCTCTCCACCACGCTCCAGCGCAGCGGCACGCGGCCGGGCGGTGTCGTCTCGATCAGGTCGCGCCGCGCTTCCACGGCCCCGCTCGTCCACGCCGCGCCGATCGGCTCCTCGTGCAGCGACGAGACGATGTCGCTCGCGCCGACATGGCGCACCTCGTCCAGCGTCACCGGGGCCTTCGGGCCGAACCATCTCCAGCCTTGCCGCATTCTGTCGTCTCCTCCCGCCCTGGCCGTCCGCCCGGGCTCCTAAATGAAATAGTCGGGGTAGCGCCCCTTGAGCGCGGCCACGTCCGGCAGCACGGCGCCGAGATGGTGTTCCATCGCCGCCTTGGCGCCCTCCACGTCGCGGGCCAGGAGGTGAGCGCGGATTTCCTCGTGCTCGGCGATCACCTGTTCCATGCGCCCCAGCACGGGCAGGGTGAGACGGCGGGCCCGGTCGATCTGAATCTTGACCTGCGTCAGCAGCGTCCAGATGCCGACATGGCCGGACAGTTCGGCGATCGCGGCATGAAACCCTTCGTCCGCCTCGTGAAAGGCGTCGGTGTCGCCAGCATGGGCGGCGCCCTTCTGGCGCCGGATCGCGAGATCAACGGCGCCGAGAGTGTCGGGCGTCGCCGCCCGCGCGGCGTGCTCCACCGTGATCCCCTCCAGCGCCTTGCGGATCAGCACCGCCTCGGGAATGGCGCCGACAGGCACGCGCGAAACGAAGGTGCCGGACTGGGGAAAGATGTCGACCAGACCGATCTCGGACAGGCGGATCAGCGCCTCGCGCACCGGCGTTCGGCTGACGCCGAAGCGCTCGATCAGCATCCGGTCCTGCAAGGGCGCGCCCGGCGGCAGGCGCGAGGCGACGATCTCGGCCCGCAGCGCTTCGAAGATCTGCGTGGCCGAGGTCACGCGCCGCGCCGGCGCGCTTCGGCGGGCGGGCGGCGAGGGCGCTTCGATCGGACTCTGGTCGGACATGACGGGCTCAAGCGCTCGGGCGAATTGACATTCTAGTATACTAGTTGCTAAGAACTGCCAAGGCCGATGGGAGCCCGCACGAAGGCGGGGCGGCTGGAGGGAGAAACGATGGCGCTCAATCCAGATAGGCTCCTGCCCGTCGAGGCATCCCTGCGCCCCATCGCGCGCCGGCTCTTCGCGGAGGTCGAGACGCTGCCGATCGTCTCCCCGCACGGGCACACCGAGCCGTCCTGGTATGCCGAGAACCCTCGCTTTCCCGATCCGGCCGCGCTCTTCGTGGTGCCCGACCATTACATCTTCCGCATGCTCTATTCGCAGGGCGTGCCGTTGGAGGCGCTCGGCGTGCCCCGCGCCGATGGCGGCCCGGTGGAGCGGGACGGGCGGCACATCTGGCGCCTCTTCGCCCAGCATTATCGCCTGTTTCGCGGCACCCCTTCGCGCCTCTGGTTCGAGCATTCGCTTCAGACCGTGTTCGGCATCGAGGAGCGCCTGTCGCCGCAAAGCGCCGATCGCATCTACGACGACATCGCCGCCGCGCTGGAGACGGACGCGCTACGCCCCCGCGCGCTCTACGACCGCTTCAACATCGAGGCTATCGCCACCACGGATTCGGCGCTGGACGATCTCGCCCATCACGACGCGGTGCGCGCCTCCGGTTGGCACGGCCGCATCCTGCCGACCTACCGGCCCGACGCAGTGGTGGACCCGGACCGGCCGGGCTTTGCCGAGGCGCTCCGCCGCTTCCTGGCGCTCGCCGGAGAGGCCGAGACCTGGAGCGGCTATCTCGACGCGCATCGCACGCGCCGCGCCTATTTCAAGGCGCGCGGGGCGACCGCGACCGATCACGGCCATCCGTCCGCCCGCACGGCCGATCTGGCCCCGGCCGAATGCGAGCTGCTCTTTTCCAAGGTCCTGGCGGGCAGCGGGAGCGCGGCCGAGAACGAGCTGTTCCGCGCCCAGATGCTGACGGAGATGGCGCGCATGAGCCTGGAGGATGGGCTGGTCATGCAGATCCATGCCGGCTCCTCGCGCAACCACAACCAGGCCCTGTTCGAGCGCTTCGGCTTCGACAAGGGCGCCGACATTCCCCAGCGGACCGACTATGTCGGGGCCCTGCGCCCGATGCTGAACGTGGTCGGCAACGAGCCGGGGCTGACCATCATTCTCTTCACGCTGGACGAGACGGTCTATGCCCGCGAACTCGCCCCGCTCGCCGGCCATTATCCCGCGCTGCGCCTCGGCCCGCCCTGGTGGTTCTTCGACAGCCCGGACGGGATGATGCGGTTCCGCGAGGCCGTGACCGAGACCGCCGGCTTCTACAACACGGTCGGCTTCAACGACGACACGCGCGCCTTCCTCTCCATTCCCGCCCGGCACGACGTCGCGCGCCGGGTGGACTGTGCCTTCCTCGCCAAGCTGGTGGGCGAGGGGCGGCTGGACGAGGACGAGGCGCGCGAGGTCGCCGTGGACCTGACATATCGCCTGGTCAAGGACGCCTATCGCATCTGAGGACTGCCCCGCCGGATGGGAGCCGGCGGGTTTCAAATTGGGAGGATCGACCGATGCACATCACCCGCAGACGCTTCATGGGAACCACGGCCGCCATGGCCGGCGCGACGCTCTTCGGCGGCCGCGCCTTCGCGGCGCTCAAAGCCCCGTCAAGCCCCGTCACCATCACGGTGGCCGACGTCGCCGGCAATCTGGCGCTGACGCAGGCGGCCATGGAGCGCTACACCGCCGCGCGGCCGGAATGGGCGAGCCGCATCGCCTTCACCAAGGCGCCGGCCCCCGAGCTTCCCGCCAAGCTGAAGGCGCAGCAGGCGGCGGGCCGGGTGGACATCGACCTCGTGCTCACCGGCACGGACGCGCTCGCCGCCGGCCTCGACCAGGGCATCTGGACCGACCTTTCGCCCTACAAGGCCGACCTGCCTCCTCTCGAAACCATCTACATTCCGCAGGCCTTCAAGATGCAGGCCATGGCGAAGGACCACGGCGTCGTCGTGTCCTACTATCCGTCCGGCCCCCTGATCGAATACATGCCGGACCGCGTCGCGACGCCGCCCAAGACCGCGGAAGAGCTGCTGGCCTGGACCAAGGCCAACAAGAACAAGTTCATCTACGCCCGCCCGTCCAATTCCGGCCCGGGCCGCACCTTCCTGATGGGCCTGCCCTATCTTCTGAAGGATTCCGATCCGCGCGATCCCGAAAAGGGCTGGGACAAGACCTGGGCCTTCTTGGAAGAGCTCGGCCAGAACATCGAATACTATGCCTCCGGGACGACGCAGACCATGCGCGAGCTGGGCGAGGGCACGCGCGACATCGTCGTCACCACGACGGGCTGGGACATCAACCCCCGCGTTCTCGGCACCGTCCCGGCCGAGGCCGAGGTCGGCACGCTGGCCGGTTTCCATTGGGTGACGGACGCCCATTACATGGTCGTGCCGAAGGGCGTGTCGGAGGAGAAGCTCGCCGTTCTCCTCGATCTCATGAACTTCATGCTGACGCCGGAAAGCCAGGCCTATGCCTACGACCAGGGCTATTTCTACCCCGGCCCGGCGGTGAAGGACGTGCCGCTTTCCATGGCGCCGCAGGAAAGCCAGGACGCGATCAAGGAATTCGGCCGCCCGCAATATGACGAGTGGATCGCCGGCAATCCGCTGGAAACCCCGCTCGACGCCGACAAGCTGGTCGTCGCCTTCCGCATCTGGGACGAGCGGATCGGCGCCAAGAAGAGCTGAGCGATTTGTCTCGCAGGGCGGCCGGGACCTCCGGCCGCCGCCTCGCGCTCACGGGTTCCCCCGGCGCCCACTTCCCTTCGGTTTCAGGAGGCCTTCTCGCGATGAACGCCCATCCCACGCATCTCAAGGTCGCCGGTCGCGCGGCGGACGCTGCCTCCGGCGGGGGGCGGCTCGAACTCCTGAACCTCCAGCGCGCCTTCGGCTCCTACCACGCGCTGGCCGGCATCGATCTTACCGTGGAGCGGGGTGAGTTCATCGCGTTGCTCGGGCCGTCGGGCTGCGGCAAGTCCACGGCGCTGAACTGCATCGCCGGCCTTCTGCCGCTAACGGGCGGGGAGATCCGCCTCGACGGGCGGCCGATCCACGAGCTGGAGCCGGAAAAGCGCGGCTTCGGCATGGTGTTCCAGAGCTACGCGCTCTTCCCGCACATGACCATCCGCAAGAATGTCGGCTTCGGCCTCGCTATGCAGGGCGTGCCCAAGGCCGAGGCCGAGCGGCGCATCGACGACGCGCTCGATCTCGTGCGCCTGCGCAGCCAGGGCGACAAGCTGCCCGGCCAGCTGTCGGGCGGCCAGCAGCAGCGCGTCGCCATCGCCCGCGCCATCGTCATCCGCCCGCCCATCGTTCTCATGGACGAGCCGCTCTCCAATCTCGACGCCAAGCTGCGCCTGGAAATGCGCGCCGAGATCCGCGCCATCCACGAGGCGATCGGCTCCACCACGATCTATGTCACGCACGACCAGGACGAGGCGCTGTCGCTGGCCGACCGCATCGTCGTCATGTCCGGCGGACTGATCCGGCAGGTCGGAACACCCGAAGACCTCTACGAGCGTCCGAACCATGTCGAGGTCGCCGACTTCATGGGCTATCGCACCCGCGTCTCGGGCCGCGTCGTCGACGGCAGCGGAACGGTGGAACTCGCCAAGGCGCGCATCGCCCTTCCGGCTGCGGCGAAGTTTGGCTCGGGAACCGCCGTCACCGTCTCGACCCGGCCGGAAGATTTGCTGGCCACGCGCGGCGGCGAGGGCCTGCCCGCCACGGTGCGCGCGATCGAATATCGCGGCCGCGCCTGGTTCGGCTCGGCGGCGCTGGCCGATGGCACGATCGCCTATTTCCGCGCCGACGGGGCCTTGTCCTCCGGCGAGAGCGTGACGCTGCGCTTCGACCCGGCCCGCACGCTGGTCTTCGAGGGGGAGGGGGCATGAGCGACGCGGCCTTCTCCACCCCGGCCCGGACCTTCGCGCGCCCATCGCTCAAGACGCGGCTCGCCGCCAAGGGCTTCGACGGCACGACGCTTCTCGTCCTGCCCGGCCTCGTCGCCGTGTTGGCGCTCTTCATCTACCCCTTTCTCTATGGCGTCGTGGATTCGCTGACGCCGGAGACAGGCGCCTGGTACGAGAACTATCGCCGCTTCTTCTCCGACCCGTTCCTTTACAACACGATCGCCGCGACGCTCTGGCTCGCCCTGCCGGTGACGATCCTGAACCTCGCGCTCGCCGTGCCCATCGCCTTTCGCGTGCGCCTCATGCGCCGGCAGAAGCTGCTCACCACGCTGCTCGTCCTGCCGATCACGCTCGGCACGGTGCTGGTGGCCGAAGGGCTCCTGAACTTTCTCGGCCCCCAAGGCTGGTTCAACCGGACGCTGGTGACGATCGGCCTTCTGGAAGCGCCGCTGCGCCTCACCAATAATTACTGGGGCGTCTTCGCCTCGCTGCTCATCACCGGCTTTCCTTTCGCCTTCCTGCTGACGCTCTCCTACGTCTCAGGGATAGACCCAGCGATCGAACAGGCGGCCGCGACGCTCGGCGCCAATGCGCGGCGGCGCTTCACCCGGGTCTTCCTGCCGCTTCTCGTGCCGGGGCTCGCCGTCACCTTTTGTCTGGCCTTCGTGCAGGCCTTCGCGGTCTTCCCTTCGGCGGTGCTGCTCGGCGCCCCGGCGGGGCCGACGCGAGTCATCTCGATCGCGGCCTATTCCGCGGCCTTCGAGGAATACAATCACTCGCTGGGTTCGGCGATCGCCATCATCATGGGGCTGGTGCAGCTTGCCGTGGTGCTGGCCGTGCTCGGGCTTCGCGGTCTCTTCTATCGCGGCCCGGCCGGCGGAACGAAAGGCTGACACCAGATGATCCGCGATCGTGGCATCGGCTCGAAACTCTGGCGCACGGCCGTCTGGGCCGTCGCCATTCTCTTCGTGCTCAATCTCCTCGGCGTCATCGCGACCGTGGTGATGAACTCGCTGGCGACGCGCTGGCTCGGCACCTGGCTGCCGGTCGACTTCACCACGCGCTGGTACTTCTCGGCTTGGCGCGAATTTCAGCTGACCGAGGTGCTGCTCGTCACCTTTCAGGTCGTGTTCGTCGTCACGCTCCTGTCGGGCCTGATCGGCATCACCACGGCCTATGCGCTGGCGCGGCGCGAGTTCGCGGGCAAGCGCTTCGCCATCCTCGTCTTTCTCCTGCCGCTTCTAGTGCCGCCGCTGACCTACGGCATTCCGCTCGCCACGCTGCTGTATCAGGTCGGGCTGGGCGGTTCCTTCTGGGGCGTCGTCATCATCAATCTCGTGCCCTCCATCCCCTTCGTGGTGCTGGTCATGATCCCCTTCATCGAGCAGATCGACCCGCGCGTGGAGGCCGCCGCCCGCGTCTTCGGGGCGGGCACGGGCAGCCTGTTCCTGCGCATTCTCCTCCCGCTGCTTCTGCCCGGCATGCTGGCGGCGCTCCTGCTCGTTCTCGTGCGCACCATCGCCATGTTCGAGTTGACCTTCCTAGTCGCCGGGCCGACCAGCCAGACGCTCGTGGTCTCGCTTTATTATGCCGTCTTCGCCTCGGGCGTCCGCGCTTCGCAGTCGATAGACGCCATGGCTGTGGTCTACATGGTGACGACCCTGTTCTGGCTCGTCCTGGCGCTGCGCTTCGTCAATCCGACGCAGATCGTCGCCCGCGCCAAGCAGTCCCAAGCCGCGCATTAGAAACGGTTCGAAGGAACTTTTGAAATCATCGCCGGCTAGGCTGGCCCCGGAGGTCGGAACTCTCGTTCCGGCTCCCCATCATCCCAAGACCTGCAGGGGAACCCGCATGAACCGCCTGTCCGAGACGACGCTTTCGACCTTGCCGGCCAGCGTCCGCAAGCCCTCCTACGAACGGTCCAAGGCGCGCGTCGGCATCGTCCATCTCGGCCTCGGCGCGTTTCACCGCGCGCATCAGGCGGTGATGACGGAACGCGTGCTGGCGGGCGGCGATCTCGCCTGGGGCATTGCCGGCGTGTCGCTGCGCAGCCCCGAGACGCGCGACGCCCTGGCGCCGCAGGACGGGCTCTACACCGTCGCCGTGCGCGGCGCGGAGGAGGACCGGTTCGAAATCGTCGGCGCGATCCTGCAGAGCCTCGTCGCGCCGGAGGACCCGGAAGCCGTCCTGGCGCTGATGGCGGCGCCCGATACGCGCATCGTCTCGCTCACCGTCACCGAGAAGGGCTATTGCCACAAGCCGGCAACGGGCGAACTCGACGAGGCCCATGCCGGCATCGTCCACGATCTGGCCGAACCCGCGCGCCCGCAGACGGCGATCGGCTTCCTGGTCGAGGCACTGGACCGGCGCCGCCGCGTGGGCCTTGCGCCCTTCACCGTGCTCTCCTGCGACAATCTCCCGTCCAACGGCCGCACCGTCGCCAAGGTCGTGCAGCGCTTCGCCGCCTTGCGCGATCCCGAGCTCGGCGCCTTCGTCACCGATAAGGTCGCCTTTCCCTCCACCATGGTGGACCGCATCGTTCCGGCGACGACGGATGCCGACCGCGCGCTGGTGGCCGAGGCGCTGGGCGTCGAGGACGCCTGGCCGGTCATGGCCGAGCCCTTCTCGCAATGGGTGGTGGAGGATCGCTTTCCCGCCGGGCGTCCGGCCTGGGAGCGGGCGGGCGCGACCTTCGTGGGCGATGTCGAGCCGTTCGAGCTGATGAAGCTGCGCCTTCTCAACGGCTCGCATTCGACGCTCGCCTATCTCGGCTATCTCGCCGGGCACGAGACGGTGGCCGACGCCATGGCCGCGCCCGGCTTTGCCGAGCTTCTGGAAGCCATGATGCGCGAGGAAATTACGCCGACCCTGCCGACCCTGCCGGGCTTCGATCTCGCCGGCTACCGCGCCGCGCTGATCCACCGGTTCCAGAATCCGGCCTTGCGCCATCGCACTTGGCAGATCGCGATGGACGGCTCGCAGAAGCTGCCGCAGCGCCTTCTCGGCACGATCCGCGACCGGCTGCGTGCCGGCCAGAGTTTCGACCGGCTGGCGCTCGGTGTCGCCGCCTGGATGATCTACGCCACCGGCCATGGCGAGCACGGCCACGCGATCGACGTGCGCGATCCCTTGGCCCAGCGCTTTGCGGCGGCAACGGCCGACAAGCGCACGGCGGAAGCCCTGGTGGAGGCCTATTTCGGCTTCCCCGAAGTGTTCGGCGCCGATCTCACGCACGAGCCCCGCTTCCGCGAGGCGGTGACGCGCGCGCTGGCGGGTCTTTTGTCGATCGGCGCGGCCCACACGGTCTTCGAAGTCGGCGGACACTGAGGAGCCGGAGCGCCCGAAGACGCTCCGGTTCGGGCGACGGCGGCGAGCGACCGCCGTCGCCTCGAAGCCCCCCACGCGCGCGCCCGACGACCTCGGCGTGTGGAGTTTTATAGTCTTTCCAAAGTAAGCCTCCCCTCCGGCGGGGGCGGACGCTTTGTTTCGCTTAGCAAAGCGAAGGGCTGAAGCGCCGATCGCTCCAGCAAAGGTGAGTATTTCCGGCTTGTTTTTGCGCGGGCGTGGGGATAGACGGCAGCCACAAGCTTTCTCGTCGGGGATCTGTTTCGTGCGTCTGTCCGCTCTTTCCACCGCTGCTGTGGCTCTTTCGCTTGGCTTCGGCCTTCTTCCCGCGCGGGCCGAGCCGACGCAGTACCCGCTGACGATCCAGAATTGCGGCGTCGAGGTGCGCTTCGACAAGGCCCCGGCGCGTACCGTCGCGCTCGGCCAGAACAGCGCCGAGATCATGCTGCTGCTCGGCCTGCAGGACCGCGTCGCCGGCACCGCCTTCTGGCCCAGCAAGGTCCTTCCCGAGCTGGCCGAGGCCAACGAGAAGGTGAAGCGGCTGACGGTCGAGATCCCGACCTTCGAGGCCGTGCTCGCCCAGGAGCCCGACTTCGTCGCCGCCCAGCTGCCCCTCCTGCTCGGCCCCGAGAGCAAGGTCGCCAGCCGCGAGGACTTCGCCAAGCTCGGCATCAACAGCTACCTGTCGCCGGGCGTGTGCAACACGCGCAAGGACACGGGCGACATCTACGGCAGCCGCGCCACGCTCTGGAACATGGATCTTCTCTACCAGGAGATCGACGAGATTTCCCGCATCTTCGACGTGCAGGACAAGGGGCAGGCGCTGATCGGCGAGTTCAAGCAGCGCGAGGCGGCGCTGCGCGAGCGGGCCAAGGCACGCGGAGAGAAGCAGTCCTTCCTCTTCTGGTTCTCCAGCCCGTCGCCGTCGGCCGACGCCTATCTCGCCGGCAAGAACGGCGCGACCGGCTTCATCGCCGACCTGCTCGGCGGTCGCAACGCGGTGGACAACGAGGCGGAATGGCCGACGCTCGGCTGGGAGGGCATCATCGCCACCAACCCGAACGTCATCGTCGTCGCCGATCTCGACCGCAACCGCTGGGAGCTCGACAAGCCCGCGGCCAAGATCGAGTTCCTGAAGACCGACCCCGCCGTCAGCCAGCTCGACGCCGTCAAGAACGGGCGCATCGTGGTCATGGACGGGCAGGCGATGAATCCCACGATCCGCACCATTCGCGGCGCGGAGCAGATCGAGAAGCAGTTGGAAGAACTCGAGGCGAAGACGAAGTGACGTCTCGCATCGCAAGCTGGAAGGGGCAGGCCGGACTCGGCCTGCTTTTTGCGCTGTGCCTGGTGCTGACGCTCGTCGCCGTCGCGCTCAGCGTGCGCACGGGCGATCTGCCGATCTCGCCCGAGACGACCTTCTACGCCGTCACCAATCGCCTGGGCTGGACCAGCGTCGCGCTGAACCGAATCCATGAAAGCGTGGTGATGGATTACCGGCTCAGCCGGGCGCTCGCCGCCGCCTGCTGCGGCGCGGGGCTGGCGCTGTGCGGCGCGGTGCTCCAGTCCCTCCTGCGCAACGCCTTGGCCGAGCCCTATGTGCTGGGCATCTCGGCCGGCGCCTCCACCGGCGCGGTGGCGGTGGTCGTGTTGGGTCTCGGCGCCGGCGCGGTGACGCTGTCCATGGGCGCCTTTGCCGGCGCCTTCGTCGCCTTCGCCTTCGTGGCGCTCCTGTCCAACGGCACGCGCGGCGGCTCGGATCGCACGATCCTGGCGGGCGTTGCCGCCTCGCAGCTCTTCAACGCGCTCACCTCCTATATCGTCACCACGGCAGCCGACGCGCAGCAGGCGCGCGACATCATGTTCTGGCTGCTCGGCAGCTTCGGCGGCGTGCGCTGGCCGGACGTGCAACTCGTTGCCGTCGTGGTCGCGATCGGCTTTCTCCTGTGCATCGTGCATGCGCGGGTTCTCGACGCCTTCACCTTCGGCGACGACGCGGCCGCCTCGCTCGGCATTCCGGTCGGGCGCACGCGGGTTCTCCTCTTCGCCGCGACCGCCCTGATGGCGGCCACCATCGTCAGCATGGTCGGGTCGATCGGCTTCGTCGGCCTCGTCGTGCCCCATGCCGCGCGCTTCGTAGTCGGGCCGCTTCATGCCCGCATGCTGCCGGCCTGTCTCGTCGCCGGGGCGATCTTCATGGTGCTGGCCGACATCGTCTCGCGCGTGGCGATCCACCAGCAGGTTCTGCCGATCGGCGTCGTCACGGCGCTGGTGGGCGTGCCCTTCTTCTCCCTCATCCTCTACCGGGCGCGGCGCTTCGCATGACCATCAGGGCCGAGAATCTCGTCTGGAAGGCCGGCAAGACGGTGATCGTCGACGACGTGTCGCTGGAGGCCGAGCCTGGGCGGATGCTCGGCCTGCTCGGGCCGAACGGCTCGGGCAAGACCTCGCTCCTGCGCATTCTCGCCGGCCTGCGCCGCGCCCATAGCGGGCGGGTGACGCTGGACGGAACCGAAATCGGCGCCCTGGCGCGCAAGGCGCTGGCGCGGCGCATCGCTTATGTCGAGCAGTCCGCCACCACGACGGCCGACCTCAAGGTGGTGGACGTGGTCAAGCTCGGCCGCATTCCGCATCGCTCCGCCCTGTCCCCCTGGACGGCGGCGGACGAGGCGGCGGTGGAGACGGCACTTGCCTCGGCCGGCATGAGCGCCAAGCGCGAGGCTTCCTGGGCGCATCTGTCGGGCGGAGAGCGCCAGCGCGTGCAGATCGCCCGCGCCCTGGCCCAAGCGCCGCGCGAGATCCTTCTGGACGAGCCGACCAACCATCTCGACGTCGAGCACCAGATCGCGCTGCTGCGCCTCGTTTCGGAGCTGAAGCTCACCAGCATCGTCGCGCTGCACGACCTCAACCACGCAGCCCTGTTCTGCGACCGGCTCGTGGTGATGAAGGGCGGCCGCGTCGTGGCGGCCGGTCCGCCCGAAGAGGTGCTGACCGAGGATCTCCTGCGCGAGGTCTTCAACGTGCGCGCCCATGTCGAGCCCTCGCGCCATCACGGGCGCCCGCACATTCAGTATCTCGTCTGAACGGCAAGGCCGGTATTTCCCCGCCCGACCCGAGCCCAAGCCTTGCGTGAGAACAGCCGCGCGCCGTGGCATGATGCCAGCCGGGAGACGGCCTGAGGCCGAATCGCTTCGCAGGGAGAACTGAACTTATGAGCCGAACCGTCGTCCTCGTGGACCCGCTGCCGCGCACGCTCGATCTCATCATGACGCCGGACATGCGCCGCCGCCTGGAAGCGCTGGGCGAGGTCGTGGTGTCGGAAGACGGCACGATGCCGGACGATCAGGTCGAGGCGCTTTTGCCCGACACTGTTCTAATCTTCGGTCAGACGGCGATGCCGCGCGAGCGGCTGGACCGCGCGCCGCGCCTCAAGGCGATCGTCAATGTCGAAACCAACTTTCTGCCCAATATCGACTATCAGGCCTGCACCGAGCGCGGCATTCCCGTCCTGACGCCGGCTTCCGCCTTTGCCGCGCCGGTGGCGGAAGCCGCGCTCGGCATGGCTCTGGATCTGGCGCGCGGCATCACCGCCGCCGACCGCGCCTTTCGTGCCGGCGAGGAAGTCTATGGTCTGGCCGGCAACGAGGCGACGTTCCGCTTTGCCGGGGCCAGCGTCGGGATCATCGGCCTCGGCGATCTCGGCCGAAACCTGCGCGAGCTGATCCGCCCCTTCCGCAACGAGGTGCGCGTCTTCGACCCCTGGCTGCCGGCGGCCGCGATCGAACGCTTGGACTGCCGCCCGTCCGACCTGGACGAATTGCTGCGCACGTCCCAGGTCGTCTTCGTCTTTGCCAGCGTCACGGCGGAGAACGAGCATTTCATCGGCGCGCGCGAATTCGCACTGATGCCACGCGGCGCGGCGTTCCTGCTCATGAGCCGAGCGGCGGTGGTGGATTTTCCCGCCATGCTGGACGCCGTGCGCTCAGGCCATATCCGCGCCGCCACCGATGTCTTCCCGGTCGAGCCGGTGCCGACAGATGATCCCTTGCGTCAGATTCCGGGCCTTCTCCTTTCGGCTCATCGCACCGGCGGCACGCGCGACGCCTTTTTCGAGATCGGCGCCATGGCCGTGGCCGATGCCGAACTGATCATGCGGGGCCTGCCGCCGCAGCTTTGCCGGCGCGCCGACCCGGCCACCGCCGCGCGCCTGCGCTCCAAGCCGGTGGACCTGTCCTGACGGTCTAATCGGCCGGCGCGGCCACGGATTCGCGCTCGATCAGCTCGGAGGGAAGCACCAGTCGCTCCGCCTCAGCGCGCCCCGCGATGCGCTCGGCCAGCATGCGCATCGCCTGCGAGCCCAGCGCGTGCGAGGGCTGGGCGAGCACGGTGACGGTGGGCGAGGCCGCGCTCATCCAGCCCGCGTCGTCGAAGGTGACGAGCGAGAGATCGCCCGGAATGCGAAGGCCCAGCGCCTTGGCCGTGCGCAGCACCTCGATCGCGATCACGCTGTCGGAGGCAAGGATCGCGCTCGGCGGCTGGGGCTCCCGGAGAAGCTCCGACAGCACCTCGCGCGCCGCCGCGCGCGACGAGGCGCCGAAGCGCAGGAAGCGCGCGGGGTCTGGCAGAGCCGCCGCCTCGGCCTCGGCCAGGAATCCCTCGATGCGCTGGCGCACGGTCGTCAGGCCGATCGTCTCAACGCCCGCAAAGCGCGGCCCCGGCAGGTGGCTCGCCGTGACATAGGCGATGCGGCGATGCCCCTTGGCGACGAGAAGGCGCATGGCGCGCCGGGCGGCGTCGCGATGGTCGGCGATGGCGGCGTCGAGATCGAGCCCGTCCGCCTCCCGGTCCACCAGCACCAGGGGCAGGCCGAGCGACAGCGCGTCGGTGAGATGCGCCTTGTCGCGCGAGGAGGCGGGCGCCACGATCAGCCCGTCCACCCGCTTGTTCACCAGCATGGAAACGGCGTCCTGTTCCTCGGCCACGTCCTCGCCCGAGTTGGACAGGAGGACGCCGAAGCCCCGCGCCTTGGCCTCGTCGGAAATGCCGCGCACCACCGAGCCGAAGAACGGGTTCTCGATATCGCCGACCACGACGCCGATCGTGCCCGAGCGCCCCGTCGCCATGGTGCGCGCCAGCTCGTTCGGCCGGTAGTCCAGCCGCTCGGCGGCGGCCAGGATCGCCGCGCGGCGCTCAAAGCTCACGGTTCCGTAGCCGCCCAGCACGCGGGCGGCGGTGGCCTTCGAAACCCCGGCCGCGCGAGCGACGTCGGCAACGGTGGCGGACTTTCGAGGCGGACGGGGGAGGGTCATTCCTGAGGCGTACAAACCATGGGCAATCTCGTCAATGGCATAAAAATTTCACAAAGAGACGGGTTTCCTCTTGCGAAGAGACCGGTCTCACGCTCTAATTTCCTCAATCTGGCCCGATGGGTCCGAGGCACAGCCGACCGACAGGTCCCGCCACCGCCGGAGCGCGGACGGGCAGATCGGGTTCTTGAAATTTCACCGTTGCCAGTTCGAGGGCGGCTTCCCCAGCCCTCGCCGATCCCGCGCGCCTTCGCGCCAGACCAGGAGACGACGTGATGACTCCCTTCAAAGGCGCCTTCAGCCGCCGCACCCTTCTGTCGACCGCCCTTGTCGGTCTCGCCCTGGTGACGGGCGGCCTGTCCCCCGCCTTCGCGCAGGACAATCCGCTCGGCCTCATCGAGCCCGGCACGATCAGCGTCGGCACGATGGGCGACGCCAAGCCCTACACGTTCACCAATTCCAACGGCGAGTTCACCGGCTTCGACATCGAGCTCTTCCTCGACGTCGCCCGTCGCATGGGCTTCGATAAGAGCCATGTCCTGTTCACCGGCCAGGAATTCTCCGCCCTCATGCCCTCGGTCGCCAACGGGCGCTTCGACGTCGCGGTGGCCGCGATCGGCACGACCGAGGCGCGCAAGAAGAATGTCGACTTCTCCGACGGCTATCTCGCCGGCTATCTCAGCGTCGTGACCTCCGAGCCGGCGATCAAGTCGGCCGACGATCTCGCCGGCAAGCGGCTCGGCGTCGTGCAGGGCACGCTGCAGGAAATCTACGCCGAGAAGAACTTCACCAAGGCCGACATCGTGAAGTTCCCCGACAACAACTCGGCGATCTCCGGCCTCAACAGCGGCTCGATCGACGCGCATTTCCTCGATTACGAGGCGGCCAAGCAGTATACCGAGCAGTTCAAGGGCCTCACCATCGCGGCCAACATTCCCTCCTTCGACGCCCCGGCCGGTTTCGTTGTCGCCAAGGGCAAGGACGCCTTCCGCACGGCGCTGAACAAGAGCCTGCACGAGGCCATGCAGGACGGCACCTGGAAGACGCTTTACGAGAAGTGGTTCCCCGGCTCGCCCATGCCCGCGGAATATCTCCCCAAGCCCTGACGCCTCCCCCGGCCGGGCGCCTCGCGGCGGCTCGGCCGGACCCATTCCACGGCCGGCATCGCGCGGGACCTTAAGCCTCGCGCCCCTGAAGGATCGGACCCCGCATGTCCTGGTACGAAATCCTCAAGCGCAGCTTCTTCGACTGGGAGGCCATGGCGGCCGTCCTGCCGAACATGCTGATGGTGGGGTTGAAGAACACGCTGATCCTGGCGGCGGCCTCCACGGTTCTCGGCATCGCGATCGGCATGTTGCTCGCGGTCATGGGCATTTCGCGCTCCGCCTGGCTGCGCGTGCCGGCCCGCGTCTACACCGACATCTTTCGCGGCCTGCCGGCGATCGTCACGATCCTTCTGATCGGACAGGGTTTCGCCCGCATCGGTCGCGAGCTTTTCGGCCCCTCGCCCTATCCGCTCGGCATCCTGGCGCTGAGCCTCATCGCCGGCGCCTATATCGGCGAGATCTTCCGCTCGGGCATCCAGAGCGTCGATCGCGGTCAGCTGGAGGCGACGCGGGCGCTCGGCATGACATACCCTAAGGGCATGCGCCTCATCGTCATCCCGCAAGGGGTGCGGCGCGTCCTGCCGGCGCTGGTCAACCAGTTCATCGGCAATATCAAGGATTCCAGCCTCGTCTACTTCCTTGGCCTCATGGCGTCCGAGCGCGAGCTGTTTCGCGTCGGGCAGGACCAGGCCGTGGTCTCGGGCAATCTATCGCCGCTCATGCTCGCTGGCGTCTTCTATCTCTTGATCACCGTTCCGCTGACCCATCTCGTCAACACCATCGACAAGCGCCTTCGCACCGGCCACCGCCCCGCCGCGCCGACCTCGGGCCTCCAGGAGGTCGAGGAGGAAGAGGCTGCGACCGCCAAGGCGAGCGAGACCCGGCCGCGTCTCAAGGGCGCCAGCCTCGACGTCGTCGATCTCGACATGAGCTACGGCAATTATCAGGTGTTGCGGCAGGTCGCGCTGTCGGCGCCGGCGGGCTCGATCACCTGCGTCATCGGCCCGTCCGGCTCGGGCAAGTCGACGCTGCTACGCTGTCTCAACCGGCTGGCCGAGCCGCAGGGCGGCGACATCCGGCTGGACGGGGCAAGCATCCTGCCGGTCAAGCCCGACGCGCTGCGCCGCCGGGTCGGCATGGTGTTCCAGCACTTCAACCTGTTTCCCGACCACACCGCGCTCGGCAACGTGATGCTCTCGCTGGAGAAGGTGAAGGGCTTGTCGCGATCCGAAGCCCGGCGCATCGCCGAGGCGCGGCTGGCGGAAGTGGGCCTTGCCGCCCGCATGGACCACCGCCCTGCCGACCTCTCCGGCGGCCAGCAGCAGCGCGTCGCCATCGCCCGCGCCCTGGCGCTGGAGCCCGAGCTGATGCTGTTCGACGAGGTGACGAGCGCGCTCGATCCCGAACTCGTCAAGGGCATCCTCAAGCTCATGGCCAATCTCGGCCAAAGCGGCATGACCATGGTCGTGGTCACGCACGAGATGAACTTCGCCCGGCGCGTCGCCACTCAGGTCGTCTTCATGGACGAGGGCCGCGTCGTCGAGCACGGCCCGCCCGAGGCGATCTTCGGCAATCCGCAGAGCCCCCGCCTCAAGCGCTTCCTGTCGGAAGTCCTGTGAGCCTGCCAGCGCAAGGAAAACCTATGTCCTCCAAGGTAAAATGGGGCGTTCTCTCCACCGCGCAGATCGGGCTGAACGCCGTGATCCCCGCCATCCAGGGGAGTGCCCTGTCGGAAGTGGCCGCCATCGCCTCGCGCGCCGAGGCCACGGCCAGGCAAGCCGCCGAGGCCGCCGGCATTCCGAAGGCCTACGGCTCCTACGAGGCGCTGCTCGCCGACCCCGCGATCGAGGCGATCTACAATCCGCTGCCCAATCATCTCCACGTGCCCTGGACGATCCGGGCGCTGGAAGCGGGTAAGCATGTCCTCTGCGAAAAGCCCATCGCGCTCACCGCCGAGGAGGCCGAGACCTTACAGGCCGTCTCGGCGCGCACCGGCCGGCTGGTGGCGGAGGCCTTCATGGTGCGCCATCACCCGCAATGGCGCCTGGCGCGCGAGATCGCGGCGAGCGGGCGGATAGGCGAGGCGCGCGCCCTGCAGACGATCTTCTCCTATTATCTCACCGACCCCGCCAACATCCGCAACCAGGCCGCCATCGGCGGCGGCGGGCTCTACGATGTCGGCTGCTACGCTGTCGCCACGGCCCGATACATTTTCGGGGCCGAGCCCGAGCGGGTCGTCAGCGCCTTCGACACGGACCCCGCTCTCGGCACAGACCGGATGATGTCGGGCCTCGCCGAGTTCCCCGGACACCGCCATCTCGGTTTCACCTGCGCCACGCAGCTCGGCCTTCGCCAGAGCGTCGAGATTCTGGGCACGAAGGGGCGCATCGCGATCGACATTCCCTTCAACGCGCCGGCGGGCCGGCCCGTCACCATCGCGGTGGACGACGGGCGCGATCTGGAAGGCGGCGGGCGCGAGGTGATCGAGATCCCGCCCTGCGACCAGTACGGGCTGCAGGCCGACGCCTTTTCGCGCGCCATCCGTTCGGGCGAGGCGCCGGAATGGGGCCTCGACGACGCGGTTCTCAACATGCGCGTGCTCGACGCCTTCTTCCGCTCCGGCCGCTCCGGCCAGTGGGAAGCGCCCTGACGCCCGGCGCCTTTCCCTCCCTTTCCCGATCCGAGACAGAAAGACAGACCCATGGCAGGTTCCCCCAAACGCCGCGTCGCCGTCATCGGCGGCGGGATCTTCGGCGTCTCCTCCGCGCTGCATCTGGCGCGCCTCGGCGCCGAGGTGACGCTGGTGACCGATGGCCCGATCGCCTCCGGCGCATCCAGCCGCTCGCTCGCCTGGCTGAACTCGGCGCGCTACCGCTCGCGCGCCTATCATGACCTGCGCATGGCCGGGCTCGACCGCTACCACACGCTCGCCCATGCCAACCCGTCCGCCAACTGGCTCCGCTTCGACGGCGCGCTGACCTGGGACGCCGACGAGGCCGAGAACGAGATCGACGCCGTCTTCGCCTACGAGACCAGCATCGGCTATGCCGCGCTGAAGCTCGAGCCCGGTGAGATCGCGGCGGTGACGCCCGGCGTCGACGCCGCCGCCGTCACGAAGCAGGGCGCGATCTTCAACCCGGCGGAGGGCTGGGTGGACCTGCCCTCGCTGATCCGCCTCCTTCTCATTCAGTTCGAAGCGATGGGCGGACGCCTCGTTCCCAATGCGGGTAAGGCGCGGATCATCGTGGAGGGCGGCCGCGCGCGCGGCGCGCTGCTGGGCGACGGCACGCGGGTCGAGAGCGACGCCGTCCTGCTCGCCACCGGCCCCTCTGTGCCACAGTCGCTGGCCGAGAACGGCATCCATTTGCCCGACCAGACGCCGATCGCGCTTCTGGTGAAGACCAAGCCGCATGCCCATCCGCTGCGCGCCGTTCTCAACACGCCGCGCGTCGCCGTGCGCCCGACGCCGGATGGTGGTTTCGTGCTGGACTCGGCCTGGTCGGAGGAGGGGATCGTGACGGCGGAGGACGGCACGCATTCCTTCCCCCCCGGCACCACCGAGCGCCTTCTCGAAGAGGCCTCCGCCGTTCTGGAGGGCCGGCCCCGGCTGGAACTGGAATCCTACGCGATGGGACCCAAGCCCATTCCGGCCGACGGCGATCCCGTCTTCGGCGAACTGGCGGAGATCCCCGGTTATTTCGTCGCCTTCAGCCATAGCGGCGCCACGCTCGGCCTGATCGCCGGCGAGATGCTGGCGCGCGAGATCGCGACCGGCGAGGCGTATCCCATGCTCGCGCCCTTTCGCGCATCCCGCTTCAAGTAAAGCTTTGAAGCTGCTTTCGGCCGCCATGGCGCGGCCGAGGGCACCCTGTCAATCGGCCGGCTGGATTTCGCCGGTCAGGACATAGGTCAGGCCCGTCGGCGCGAAGCTGCGCTCGGCGCGGCCGCCGAAATAGGCGGGAACGACCCGCTCCAGAAGCCGCGAGCCGAAGCCCATCGTCTCCGGCGTCGCCACCAGAGGCCCGTTGAGTTCCCGCCATTCGAAGCGGAACTGGCCGTCCTGGTGCTCCCAGATGATGCGCACCTGCCCCTCGGAGATCGACAGCGCGCCATACTTGGCGGCGTTGGTGGCCAGCTCGTGCAGCGCCAGAGCCAGACCCAGCGCGCGCTCGGAGGACAGCGTGACATGCGGCCCCGCGACGTCCACCCGCTGCTCGTTGTCGACATGGGGCGTCAGCGCCTTGCCGACGACCTCCTCCACGGTGGAGTCGGTGAGATCGGGCCGCACCAGCGTATCCTGCGCCCTCGCAAGCGCCGCAATGCGGCTGGTGATGCTTTCCGAGGCGTGCTCCAAGGACGTCGCGTGCCGGAAACTCTGCGAGACGATCGCCTGCACCATGGCGAGGCCGTTCTTCATACGGTGCGACAGCTCGCGCATGGCGACCTGCTGCATCTGCTCGGCGCGCCGCAGCTCGTCGATGTCGATCACCGCGCCGACATAGCCGAGAAACGTGCCGTCGGCGCCAAAGCGCGGCGTGCCGCTGTTGATGGCCGAGCGGAAGCTGCCGTCGCGCGAGCGCAGCCGGTATTCCATGCTGAATGGCTCTTGGCGCGCATTGGCTGAGAGAAGCACGCGGCGCGCGTCGGCCAGGTCGTCGGGATGCATGGCGTCGAGCCAGCCCGAGCCCTCCGCCTCCTCGCGCGACTGGCCGGTGACGGAGTACCAGGCGCGGTTCAGAAAGATGCAGCGCGCCTCCGGGTCGGTCACCCAGAGAATGGCTGGCGCATCCTCCGTCATGGCGCGAAACTCGGCCTCCGCCGCGCGCGAGGCGGAGAGAGCGCGCTCGCGCTCCACCAGCGCCTTGCGCAGCTCGAGCTGCGTCATCGCCTGCCGGGCGAGAAGATGCAGCGTGCGGATCTGGTGGCCGTCGAGTTCCTTGGGCTCGTAGCCGAGGACGCACATCGTGCCGATCGCAAGGCCCGCCTTGGTCTTCAACAGCGCGCCGGCGTAGAAGCGCAGGCCCGGCTCGCCTTGCACCAAGGGGCTGCACTCGAAGCGCGGGTCCTGCCGCGCGTCGGGCACCATCATGAAGTCCTCGGCCAGGATCGCCTGCCCGCAGAACGAGGTTTCCAGCGGCGTCTCGCGCACGCCCAAGCCCACCTCGGCCTTGAAGAACTGCCGCTTCGTGTCGACCAGATTCACGACGGCGATCGGCGTGCCGCAGACCTCGGCCGCGATGCGCGCCAGATCGTCGAACTCAGGCTCGCGCGGCGTGTCCAGCGCCTCATACGAGTGGAGCGCCGCCGAACGCGCCGCTTCGTCGGAAAGGCTGGAAGGCAGGTCGGGCGCGGCGCTGGCTGACAAGAGAGGACTCAGATTGAGAACACGGTTTGGTTCAGTCATAGGACGTTGCTGTGCGGTTGCGAAGAGCCGGCTGGCGATTTCGTCGCAGGTGATGCGTCAATGTTTTCCGTGTCATGCAGCGGTTCGGCGAAAAAACGAGAGGCTTTGTCACAACCTTGTCGTGTGAGGCCTGTCTGGCGCGAGCGAAAGGCCTGACCGAAAGGGCCGCCCGCCTTCCGCCCCCGTGTCGCGGGCGAAGAGGCGGGGCTTGCCGAAACACCGAACCTGCCGCATCTGCGCCTTCGACGCGCCGCCCCCATTCCGTTCGACCCAAAGGAGCCTTCCATGCCCGATCCCGTCTCGACTGGCCCCATCGCCGTTCTCGGCACCGGCATTATTGGCGCGGCGGTCGCGCGCAATCTTGCCCGCAAGGGCTTTTCGGTGCGCGCCTGGAACCGCTCGGCCGACAAGGCCAAGGCGCTGGAGCCCGATGGCGTGATGCCTTTCGAGGACGTGACGGAAGCCGTGCGCGGCGCGGCGATGGTGCTGACCGTCCTCAAGGATGGGCCTGCCGTTCTGGAGGCGATGGAGGCGGCACGGCCGGCGTTGGGCAAGGGCTCGATCTGGCTGCAGCTCAGCACCGTCGGCATCGAGGCGACGGATCGGCTGGCGGCGTTCGCCGGCGAGGCCGGCCTCGTTTTCTACGACGCGCCGGTGCTCGGCACGCGCCAGCCCGCCGAGCAGGGCAAGCTGGTGATCCTGGGTTCCGGCCCGGTGGAGGGGCGAGAGCACGCGCAGCCTGTGTTCGACGCGATCGGCCAGCGCACGATCTGGGTGGGCGAGGCGGCGGGCGCAAGCAGCCGGCTGAAGCTCGCGCTCAACTCCTATGTCTTCGTCTTGACCCATGGCACGGCCGAGACCCTGCGCATCGCCGAGGCGCTGGGCGTCGATCCGCGTCTGGTCCTCGAAGCGTTGACCGGTGGGCAGCTCGACAGCGGCTATCTCCAGGGCAAGGGCGGCGCCATGCTGTCGGGCGACTGGACCACCAGCTTCTCGCTGGACAACGGCATCAAGGACGCGCGTCTCATCGTGGAGGCACTGGCGGGAACGGGCGTTCGCGCCGACCTTGCGGAGGCTGGTCTCGCCCGCTTCGAGCGCGCGTCCGAGGCCGGGCATGGCGACAAGGACATCGCCGCCTCGTTCCTGGCCTGAAATAGTGACGGGCAGGCCCTGGGGCCTGCCCGGATCGCCTCTCGGCACGTTTTGGCTACCACTTTTGCCCGTTGGCGTTCGGCCCGAGCCGCCCGCCGGGGAGGCCGTGGCTCGGCCAACTGCGTAACGAGTGGACGTCGCGCCCGAGGGCCAGGGAGGGGCCGCGCTTGGGCCGTTCTCGCGCGTTTCGCACCAGCACCTCCACTGTGTCGGTGTCGGTCGAGCCGTCCGCTTCCGTGGCGGTGACGGTCAGGACATGCCGTCCGTCGGCCACCTCGCCGAAGCGCCCGCACCAGACTCCGTCCCCGTCGCGCGACAGCGTCAGGTCCCGCTCGCCGTCGAGACGCGCCGTCACCACGACTTCGTTTGAGGCCCCGAAGATCTCGGCGCGAACGGAGATCGCGGCTTCGGGGACTTGCGTGCGCGAGGTGAAGTCCGTGGCGAGCCGCCAGTCCGAGGGCGACGTAACGAGAACGAAGGGCCAGCCGCTGTCCAGCGTCTTGAAGCGCCAGGACACGACATCGCCGTCCAGCGCCGAGACGGACAGGCCGGGCGGTCCTTCCTCGATCTCGCCGGTGGAGCGTGTCGCGCCGTAGATCACGTGCCCATCGTTGAGAAGATCGTTGTAGTGGGTGTGGCCGGTGCCGACATAGGCGACGCCGCAGCGGGCGAACAGGGCGGCCACCTCCTCGCAGCCCTCCCGCAGATCGCCGGGAAAGGCGTGCATGAAGACGAGCGACCGGGCGCCGGGGCGCGCTTGGCCCAGGATCTGATGGAGCCAGGCCGTCTGCGTTTGACCCAGGCGGAAGTCCGGCCCGCCCGAGCCGGCGCTGACGATGTCGAGAAACAGGCATTGCGTCTCGCCGATCGTCTCGACGCGCGGCAGGCTCTGGGGCGCCAGATGCCGGCGGAAATCCTCGAGATGCCCGGCCTCGAAATCATGATCCCCCGGCAGGACATGAAGCGGCACGCGCAGCCGGCGCGCGACCTCGCCGACGCGCTCGAACTGTTCGGGCGTTGCGTGATTGGCGTTGTCGCCCGGCAGCACGGCGAACTGCACCCGCTCGGCAAAACCCCGATTGGCCTCGCTCACCAGCCGCTCGAAAAGGCGCAGGCTTTCCCAATCGTCGCCCTCGCAGGCATGGAGATCGCCGAACTGCAACCATCGGAGCATGGCCGAGACCTTTTCAAGACGCGCATGGAGAGGGGAAAGCGGGGAAAAGAGCGGGACGGCGAGCATGGGCTCGCCGTCCCTTCGCGAGCAGGGGTGAACGGGAGAGGGAGGATCTCCCGTTCGCCTGTGCTCAGCGCTTGGGAGGAGCGGGCTGGCGATCGGCCGGAGCCGGGGCACCCGGGGCGCCGGGAGTGCCGGGCTGCTGCGCGTCCGCCGGCGGCGGGGGAGGGGCGGGCGGCAGGGTGAGATTGGGGATCTTGTCGATCAGCGGCTTGGCTGCCGCGATGCAGCGCTCCAAGGGCTCGTCGCCGCACTCGATGCGAAGGCCCATGTCGCGGCCCATGCGCAGGTCGATGCCCTTGCCGGCATGCGGCGGCGGCGGAGGGGGCGCGTTCGGATCGCGCGGGCCGGGGCCGGGACCACGGGTGGGCGGCGGAGGCGGCATCTCGCCGGGGGCGCGGGGCGCATCGGCCGGGCCGCCGGGCGGAGGGGGCGGGGCAGCCTCGTTGGTCGGGGCGGCCGGCGCCGGAGCGCCCGCCGGTGCGGGCTGGGCCGAAGCCCAGGAAATCGAGCCGACGGCGATCGCCGTCGCAAGAAGAGCTTGCTTCATCATCCGCATCATCCTTTCACGGGGTTGTGATGTGCGGCCTGATAGCGAACCGCGAAGAGTTTGGTTCCCTCACAAATCGAAAGTCTGAAACTTTGCTTGTTGTAAGGTCGCGTTACTGATATTGTAATTGGTACTTACTTCAATAGACTCTCTTTAAAGCCTGCTGCATGCAACCTGTCGGCCGAGAGCGCATTAAGAGCCCGGTCGCCGTTGATCACGATCCTGTCAACGCAGGGAACGCGGCCGGGGGATTTTGCATGAGCATCGCGTCGGCAACGGCACTCAGTCCGGCCACAGAGCCCAAGTCCCGCTCGCTGAAAGCGTTGGGTGCGGTCAACTTCTTTCTCGCCGACGTGCGCGACGGGCTGGGCCCCTTCCTCGGCATCTTCCTGATCGGGCAAGGCTGGAGCACCGCGACGATCGGCCTCGTCATGACGATCGGCGGCATCGCGGGCATGTTGGCGACCACGCCGCTTGGGGCTCTCGCGGACGCTTCCAAGGCCAAGCGCTTCATGGTCGCCTTCTGCGCGGGCTTGGTGATCGTCGCCTCGCTCGCCATTCTCTTCCTGCCCAACTTCACCTTTGTCACCGCCTCGCAGATCGCCACCGGCATCGCGGGCGCGGCCATCGGCCCCGCCATCGCCGGCCTGACGCTCGGTCTCGTCGGGCAAGCGGGTCTGGCGCACCAGCTCGGCCGCAACGAAGCCTGGAACCATGGCGGCAACGTCTTCGCGGCGGCCGGGGCTGGCTTCTTCGGCTACGAGTTCGGCCTGACGGCGGTGTTCATCCTGATGACGGCCATGGCCGTGGGCTCGATCGCGTCCATCCTCATGATCGATCCCAAGGACATCGACCATGACGTGGCGCGCGGCCTGGACCCCAAGGCCGAGGGCGGCGACAAGGAAGCGCCCTCCGGCTTCAATGTCCTTTGGAAATCCACCCCGCTTCTGATCCTCGCCGCCACGCTGATGCTCTTCCATTTCGGCAACGGTGCGATGCTGCCGCTGCTCGGCCAGCAGGTGGCGAGCCAGGCCGAAAGCGGATCGGCGTCGTCCTCCGCCTCGGCCACCGCCGCCCCCGGCGCCTCCAGCCAGGGCGCGACACCCCCGGACGCTTCGACCCAGACTCAGGCCCGGACCGATGGCGCCACCACGATCGCCCCCGGACAGTCCACCGCCGGACGCCCGGCCACCGCGCCGGTCCAGCAGCATTCCACGCTCCAGACGCTTCTGAGCGACCCGGTTTCCTACACGGCGGCGACGGTCATCATCGCGCAGCTGACCATGATCCCGATCGCGCTTCTGGCGGCCGGCTTCGCTCGAAAGCGCGGCTATTTCCTTCTCCTCATCGCAGCGCTGGTGGCGCTTCCCGTGCGCGGTCTCATCGCCGGCCTCTGGCCCAGCCATTTCGCTCTGATTCCGGTGCAGATGCTGGACGGCATCGGCGCGGGCCTCCTCGGCGTCGCGGTCCCCGGACTTGTCGCGCGCATCCTGAAAGGCACGGGTCATATCAATGCCGGCCTCGGCGCCGTCATGACCGTGCAGGGCATCGGCGCCTCGCTGAGCCCGGCCATCGCCGGCGTGGTGGTCTCGCGCTACGGCTTCTCGGTCGCCTATCTCATGCTGGCGGGCTTCGCAATCCTGGGCCTCCTGCTCTGGCTCATCTCCGCGCCGAAGGTCGCCGCCGCCTGTAAGGGCGACTGATCCGGTACTCTCGATCCTCCTTCGAAAATCTGCTCGGCCGCGCCCGATCTCCCCTGCGCGGCGGGGCGCCATCCGCTCGCGCCTCGCCCTTGCCTGCCCCGCGCGCTTGACAGGGGCCGGGGCTTGGGGCTCACCCCTTCGCCACGCGTCCCGCCCTGCCTTTTCGAACCCCCGAGCACCATTCGATGACCCTTAGCCTGTTGCATATCGTTACCTGGGCCATCAGCGGCTTGACCGTTTTCGGCGTCATCTTCCGGCCCGGCCAATGGCCGGAATGGATCTTCGCCGTCGCGGGCGCGCTGCTACTCGTCGTCACCGGCCTTCTGCCCTGGCGCGAGGGGCTGGCCGGGGTCGAGGCGGGCATCGACGTCTATCTCTTTCTGGCCGGCATGATGCTTCTGGCCGAAACCGCGCGGCGCGAGGGGCTCTTCACCTATCTCGCGGCCTATGCCGCCCGCTCGGCGCGCGGCTCGCCCCGCCGTCTCTTCACCCTCGTCTATCTCATCGGAACGCTGGTCACGGTGTTCCTGTCCAACGACGCGACGGCGGTGGTGCTGACGCCTGCCGTGATCGCGGTCACGCGCGCGGCCAAGGTCGCCTCGCCCATTCCCTATCTCCTGATCTGCGCCTTCGTCGCCAATGCTGCCTCCTTCGTCCTGCCGATCTCGAACCCTGCCAATCTGGTGGTGTTCGGCGCGCATCTGCCGCCGCTCGGCGAATGGCTCGGCCGCTTCGCGCTCCCTTCCGTCCTGGCGATTCTGGCGACGTTCTTCATCCTGCGCTGGAACCAGGGGGACAATCTCAGCGGCACGACCGACAGCAATGTCGAAATCCCGACGCTGTCGCTCGGCGGCCGGATCGCGGCGATCGGCCTTGTGCTTGCCAGCCTCGTTCTTCTCGGCTCCTCCGCTCTCGGCCTGGAGCTCGGCTGGCCGACCTTGATCGCCGGGCTTCTCACGGCGCTGGCAGTCACGTTGGGCGAGCGCTCCAACCCGCTGCCCCTGGTCAAGGAAATCTCCTGGGACACGTTGGCCATGGTGGCCGGCCTCTTCGTCATCGTGCGTGCGCTGGAGGTCAGCGGCCTGCAGGCGACGCTGGTCGGCGCGCTGCAAGGCCCGCTCAATGCGTCGCCCGATAGCGGTGCCTTCCTGTCCGGCGTGGCGCTCGCCTTCGGCACCAATCTCACCAACAATCTGCCGCTGGGCCTGATGACCGGCGCCTTCACCAACGCCGCCGAACTGCCGCAACAGGTCGTCAACGCCATCCTGATCGGCATCGATATCGGCCCGAACCTCTCGGTGACCGGCTCGCTCGCCACGATCCTCTGGCTCAGCGCCCTGCGCCGCGAAGGGCTGTCCTTCGGCGCCTTGAACTTCCTGCGGATCGGCGCGCTGGTCATGCCGCCGGCCCTGGTCCTGGCACTGCTCGCCGTGCTGCTCCAGCCCTGGAGCTGAACCCCCCGTCGCTTCGTGCCTGAGTTTGGAAACAGGTCTGCTGAACTCGATCCCGCGAACCCATGGCGCGGGGTCGGCTCGCTGCTTCAGACGCTCTCCGCCCCGACCAGCGAGCGGTCTTGCGCCGCTTGCTGCGGCGGTTGCGTCGCCACTTGCCAGCGCTCGAACATGGCCTTCGTGTCGCGCGATTGCGTCGTGCCCCGGCCGCGCGCCTCGCGCGGGGAGCAGCCGAAGCGGCGGCGGAAGGCCTTGGAGAAGGTCGCGCTGTTCTCGAAGCCGAGCGTTTCCGCCAGTTCCCGAACGCTGCGGTGCTCCTCGGGGTGGAACAGGAGCGCGCAGGCCGTGTCCAGCCGGCGCAGTTGGATAAAGCTGGAGATGCCACCGAGCGGCGAAAAGGCGCGGTAGAGCGACGAGCGCGCGATGCCGAGATCGCGCGAGATCGCCTCGGGCGTCAGCTCTGGCGAGGCCAGATTGTGCTCGATATATCGTTCGACCCGCAGCCGAAGGGCAGGCTGGGCGGGCTGCGTCTCGGCCTTGGACAGGCGCTGGTCGTCGATCTCGCCCAGCGCGGCGGTGAGGATGGCCAGCGTGCCGCGCGTCAGGCGCGCCGCTTCTTCCTCGTGCAGCGCGGGCAGGCAGCGCATCAGCGCATCCAGATGGGCCGCGAGCACGAAGTTCCCCGCCGAGCGCAGCACCGTTCCGTGCAGGGCCGGGTTGCTCACGAGCGCATGCGGAAGCTTGTCGCGCGGGACGACCAGAAAGCGATGGTTCGAGAACGTGTTGACGACCCGAAAGGGGCGCGCCGTGTCGAAGCAGATCGTGTCGCCCTCCTCGGCTTCGATCGCGCGACCGTCCGCGTCGCCGGTCCACCGCCCCCGGATGCTTTGGATGAACTGGAACTGGCTGTAGCCATCGCCGATCTGCGAGAGCGTGCGCACGACGCGGATAGGCGCAAGGAGACCCGAACCGACGATCAGCGAATCCATCAGCCACGCCGTTTGCTCGACGCGGAAATCGGCCATGGCGGCGCCGTTCAGGTCCGTGCTGAATTGGGGCAGGGAGGCCTGCCAGGCGGCGAACGCGCCTTGCGCGCCGAGTTCATCGCTGCTGAGGCGGAGCGCCTTCAAACCGTTGTTCATTCCCACCCGTTCCTTCGCGGCTGCCTCCGCGCCATTCGGCCATTCGGCCCCTCAGGCGTCCGAGGCAGTTCCGGGCTTCCCCCATCCCGCGGCTGCCCTCGGGATCATACCCCTCTCGCCGAGGTGGTCGCGCTCTTTCCTCCCAACCCGGCCTGCCGTCAAGCGTTGGCGCGCAGCACGGATTGCCAACGCTCGAACAGCACCTGGCTGCTGGCCACGAAGGTCGAACCATTTTGGCGCGCCTCGCGCGGGGTACAGCCGAAGCGGCGCTGGAAGGACCGGGCGAAGCTCGTCGCGTTGCCGAAGCCGAGATGACGGGAGATCTCCTCCACGGACCGACGATCCTCGGGATGGAACAGGATGGCGCGCGCGGCGTCGAGGCGCCGGCTCTGGATATAGGCGGAGATGCCGCCGAAGGCGGAAAAGGCGCGGTAGAGCGTCGATCGCGGAATCTGTAGGTCGCGGCACAGCGTCTGGGGCGTGAGGTCCGGCGAGGTGAGGTTGCGCTCCACATGTCGCTCGACACGCAGGCGCACCGCCGGAATCAGGCTCCCCATATCGCCCTGCGCCTTGTCCGTGAGGTTGCCGACGCAGGCGGCCATCAGGGTCAGCGTGGCGTTGGCCATTCGCTCGGCTTCGCCCTGGTGCATCAGGGGAAGGGCGCGGCTGAGCGCGGCCAGATGATCGGCCAGAAGCCAGCCCGAGGCGGAATGCAGGACGCGGCCGTGAAGCAGGGGCAGGCTGGGCGCGAGCTCGATCAAGACCGCGCGCGGCACGTTGACCATGGCATAGCTCGAGGCCGTCGCCAGCCCATGGAAGGGGCGGGAGCCATCGAGCAGGATGACTTCGCCTTCGTTCAAGGTAAACGGCTTCCCGTCGGCCTCGCCCTGCCAGCGGCCCTTCATGAAGTGAACGAAGATGAAATTGTCGTAGCCATCGCTCAGCCGGTCGGCGTGGCGCTCCAGCCGAGTCGGCGAGGTCTGCCCATGGGTGAACACGACCTTGCGCAGCAGCCAGGCCGACAGGTCCATCCAGAAATCGTCGAGATCGGTGCCGAGCGAAATCTCGTATTGCGGCAGGGCGGCCTTCCAGGTGGCGAGAGCGGCTTGGCGGCCGAGCTTGGAACTCTGGAGGTCGAGGCGCGAGATCGGCTTGTTCATCGTTTGAAGATCGGGAATCGGGTTGCGGCGAGGTCGCATGTTCCTGGCCGCGCAGGACTGGACCCCAGGGAAAGGTCGCGAGCGCGGTCTCGGGCGAGGCAAGTCGATTGTTTCATGTGTGCCAGCATGGAGCAATTCTGAATTGCGCGATCGCGCCCGGCGCCGAGAAGGGAATCGCAAGCCGGTGGTTACGGCTCTCCCGCGCTGTCCCCATCGATTTCGCCGGCAGGCCCGCCTTTGGGCGCCAGCCCAAAGCATGGCCGGCAGCCCGACCTACGAGTTCAAGCCTCGCGCGGAAAATCCGGGCTGTTGTAGAGCGCCTCGATCTCGACGCCCTCGTAGCGCTTGGCGGAGGTATCGATCGCGCATTGATGGCGCGTCTCGCTCTTGTCGGTGACGACGAAGCGCACGGCTTCGGCCAGCGACGGGAAGGAGCGAAAGCGCATGGCGCCCTTGGCGGGGCGGCGCCGGGCGGAGGAGGACCAGAACAGATCGGCCTCGTCCGTGAAGTCGACCGGGCCCGCGCTTCCCATTATCGCGCCTTCTTGCGCACGGGCGCGGCGGGCTGGCTCTCGGCCTGCTCCATGCGGGCCTTGCGCAGGGCGTCGGCCTTGATGCGATTGGCGGCGGCCGTGGCGGCGACGCGCTCGAATGTCGTCAGCGGCGTGTCGGCCTGCACCGCCTTGAACAGACGGTCGGCATTGCTGCGTTGAACGGACAAAGTGCTCATAAGATTTTTCCTAGAGAAGAGAGTGCGCCGGGTGGGAGGGAACTTGAGCCTCAGCCTGAACCAGCGGGCAGCGGTCGACTCTTTGGATCGACGCGCGGCGGAGAGAATGAAATCGGCCCTTGCCCGGCGGCGAACCGACCGTGGGAAAGGGGAGGGGAAGATCGCGACTTGAGCCGGCACGCGGCAGGCGGCGCGACAGGGGTGAACATCCTCTGTGGGACGGACACCAGTTCGGACGGCCTGGAGACGGGATTCTTCGGGCGGAAGGCTGCGGGTCGCTGCCCTGTCGCGGCCAAGTGCCTGCAACAAAAACTTTTGGCTGCCTCGCTCGTGGTACGAGCACGCTGAAGCAGGGTTTGGATACGACGAAAAGAGGGGCCCGATCCCATTGGGCAGGTAGCTCAAGCCGCGCTGTCTGCGAAAGGGCTCGTGCTCTGCCGAGGAGGGCCGACGGCCAGGGGCTCTGGGGCCGCGTCTGGCTTGGGAGGACCGGCTCCAACCGGGCGAATCGAAATCGCCCGGTTTGCGTTCGAAAAGTCCGAGGTCTTTTCCATACCGCGCCGCGCCGAGATCGGCTGCGGGCGCAGGGTTCGGAAAAAACGGACAATGGGCGAGGTCCTGGACTCAGCGTGCGCCGCCGACCTTCGGGGTCAGGACCTTGCGCGGTGCCGAAGGAAGCAGACCCTCGCGCTGGGCGTTCTTGCGGGCGAGCTTCTTCATGCGGCGAATGGCTTCCTTCTTTTCCCGCACGCGGGCTTCTGAAGGCTTCTCATACGCGCGGCGCGCCTTCATTTCCCGAAACACGCCTTCGCGCTGAAGCTTCTTCTTCAGGACGCGGAGGGCTTGGTCGACATTGTTGTCACGAACGAGAACTTGCACGGCGTCATCCTGAATGGGGCTGGGAAGGGGGAAGCGGCGCGCGCGCCGCCCGCTTGATCTTGGGTTTGGGACTGGCCTTGGCTTTCGGGGCGGCTTTCGCCTTAGCCGGCTTTTCCGGCGGCGGCGCGGCCTCGATCGGGCCCTGCGCCAGGCGCAACGCCTTCAAACGCTCGGTCTTGTCCTGACGGCGCCGATTTTCCTCGGCGATCATCGTCATGGCGCTTCCCTTTTCGACCCGGTCCGGGCCGCGGGATCCCTTGACGGGTTCGTTCGTCTGGTCGGTCATGCCGTTACTCCCAGCGAAACAAAAAAGGCCGGGCAGTGCCCGACCTCCTCAATGTCGTCAGATCCGCGCCAGTACATCCGTGGTCGCGGACAGCGACAAATTACGCGTCGCGCAGGTTTTCGGCAGCGCTCTTGCCCGAACGGCGATCAGCGACGATGTCGAAGCTGACCTTCTGGCCGTCCGCGAGGGTCGACATGCCCGAACGCTCGACGGCGGAGATGTGAACGAACACATCGTTGCCGCCGCTTTCCGGGGTGATGAAGCCAAAGCCCTTGGTGGAATTGAAGAACTTAACGGTTCCGATGGTCATGACAGTCCCTTTCAAAGACGTGCCTTGTCGTCGACCGCACCGGATGCGCGGCCGCTCAAGTTTCGATATTGAGAGAGAAAATCGTGAGGCGCTAGAAGCGCATCGGAAAATCAGTCAACAAGTTCGATGGGCTAAACTTAGGCCCATCAGGCGACATTTGCAATGGCGCCGCGATTTTATTTTGACGCCGACATTTGGGCGGCGAGAGACAACTTTGCGAACGCCTTCGACGCTCACGATTTTGCACGCCGGCAATTACGCGGCAAGGCGCGGGCCACCGCCCAGCCGGCTTGGGGAGACTCAAACAGCGAGGCGCGCACGGCCGAACCGATGGGATGCGAACGCCTCGCGCGTTGGATGAAGGTCCAGGCTTGGACCTGCCGTTCGGTCAGACTCCTCCAGCCCATTCGGTTTTGACTGCGCGTCACGCTTAGGAAGTGTTAATACTAACAGCAGGTTTTCTTAGCTTTGTTCTACACTTTCATTTGAACGGGCCGATGCCGTTTGAAATACTGCGCTCAAGACGGCTCGGACCATCCTTCCCTGAACCCGCTCGAAGGCTGACGGCGCGACAGGCGCGCCGCGTCGCCGCGCGCTCAGTGGAGGCTTGCGTCGGGGGCGCCGGGGGCCAGTCGGCTCCCGCCGGGCGCCGGATGCGCCGAGTTCATTTGAAAGTCCCGGCGCCGGTGCGGCTGGGCGAAAGGGAACGCCATGAAGCCGATCGCTGCCATGAAGCCGATCGCTATTGTCGGGGCCGGTCTGGCCGGGCTGACCGCCGCTGCCGAGCTGCAGCGCAAGGGCCTGCCGGTGATCGTGTTTGAGGCCGGCAAAGCGATCGGCGGCATGGCCGCGTCCTTCAAAGACAAGGACGGGTTCGCCTACGATTTCGGCGCCCACTTCATCAGCAACCGGCTGGCCAACGCCCTGGGCGCCGCCGACACCTGCCGCACCGTGAAGCATTACGGCGAGGCCGTGCTCCTGAACGGTCGCTTCCGCAACTATCCGCTCGGCCTCCTGTTCGACCCGCGCCTCGTCGCCAGCGCCGTGAAGACCAAGCTCTCGGCGTCTGAGACGCCCCGCTCGGCCGCCGAGATGTTTCGCGCCAGCTACGGCGCGGCGCTGGCCGAGGACGTCGCTATTCCTTTGGCGGAAGCCTGGTCGGGCGCGGCGGCGAGCGAGCTTGCGCCCGCCGTCGGCCAGAAGTTCGGCGCCGGCATCCTGAAGTCGCTCTATCTCAACGTCGCCGCGCGCGTCAGCGGCCGGGCCGTGTGCAACGGCTATTCGCACGAGATGCCGGAGAGCGCCGGCGTCTACCACGTCTATCCCGAGGGCGGCCTGTCCAAGCTCTTGGAGCCGACCGTGCGCGCCGTGCAGCCGGCCATCCGCATGGAATCGCCGGTGGAGCGCATCGTGGTGCGCGGCGGGCGGGTCGCGGCCGTGCGCGTGCGCGGCGAGGAGATCGCGGTTTCCGCCGCGATCAGCACCGCGCCCGTCCATGTCCTGCCCAAGATCGTCGAGGGCACGGACGCGCTGGATGCGCTTTCCGCCTTCCGCTACCGGCCCATGGCCTTCGTGAACCTGCGCTTTTCCGGCCGCGACATTCTGCCCGACACGATGCTCTGGGTGCCCGATCGCCGGCAGCGCTTCTTCCGCGTCACCGAGGCGCCGGTCTCCATGCCTTGGCTCGCCCCGGAGGGGAAGACGCTGCTCACCTACGATCTCGGTTGCGAGGTCGGCGACGAGATCTGGCGCATGGCGGACGAGGATCTGGCCGAGCTTTGCCTGGAAGGCACCTGCCGCATCTTCGGCAACGACCTGCGCAAGCGCTATCTCGGCGCGGGCGGCACGCTGCGCACCCCGATCGCCTATCCCGTCTTCCTCCAGAGCTACGAGAGCGCCCGCCAGCGCTTCGCGCAGGACACCGGCGTCGCCGGCCTCTACAGCATCGGCCGCCACGGCGAGTTCGCCCATATCCTCATGGAGGACATCTACTGGCGCACGCTGCGGCGCATGAACGATGTCGCCGCCTATGTCGGCGAGCGGCCCGAGCCCTCGCAGGGCGCGCTGCGCGATTTCGCCTCGGCCTCCACCGATCTCCTGAGCGATCTGGTCAGCCCGCTTTCCCCCGCGCCCCACGCCTGAAAGTCCCGCTCTCCGGCTTGAAATCATCGGAATGAAACCCGCCGAGCCGGCATCCGGCTCGGCTTTTTTTCGTGCGTTGGCGGCGCGGCGTTTGCGCGGGGGGCTGGGCATCGAATCCAGAGGCGGTTATGGGCAATCCGTCCCGTTTTCCGTGCCTTGTCGGAGTTGTCTGCCCGATGCCGCATTCCGTCCCGACCGAGTCAGACCGCGCACAAGATCCCCTGGCGTTTCTCGCCGGTGGTGGCGAGGCGACGCGCCTGATCCTCTCGCGCGACTGGAACGGGCATGTTCTGGGGCCGCCGGAGGGCTGGCCGGTGGAGCTGAAGGCGGCGATCAGCCTCGTTCTCAACTCGCCGGAATCGATGATCCTCTCCTGGGGGCCGGAGCTCAGCTTCTTCTTCAACGAGACCTATTTCCCGCTTCTGGGCCCGCGCCTGCCCTGGGCCATGGGCGAGCGCTTCGACGTGGTCTGGGCCGACGGCTGGGCGCAGGCCAAGCCCATCATCGACGCCGCCTTCGCGGGCGAGCGGCAGCGCTTCGTGGACCTGCCCTGGAAGCTCGACACCGATCGCGGCGCGCGCGACACGTGGTGGACCTTCTCCTATTCGCGGGTGCTGGACGCCAGCGGCGCCATCGCCGGGCTCTTCATCTTCACCAACGAGACCACCGACCGCGTTTTGAGCGACACGGCGCTGCGCGAAAGCGAGGCGCAGTTCCGCGCCTTCGCCGAAGCCGTGCCGAACCATGTCTGGGCCGCGCGGCCGGACGGCTACCTTTACTGGTTCAACCAGCGCGTTTCCGCCTATTCCGGCCAACCCATGGAGGCGCTTGTCGGCGCCACGCAATGGGGCGCCATGGTCCACGACGAGGATCGGGACGGGGCGGCCGAGGCTTGGGCAGAGGCGCTGCGGACAGGCCGGACCTACGAGACGGAGTTTCGCGTTCGCCGCGCCGACGGGCAGTATCGCTGGTTCCTCGTGCGGGCCGAGCCTGTGCACGGCGCGGACGGCGCGATCCTGCGCTGGGTCGGCACCAACACCGACATTCACGAGCGGCGCCGGCAGGCGGCAGAGCTGGAACGGCTCACCGTCCGGCTGGAGGAGCAGGTGCGCGAACGCACGGCCGATCGCAACGCGCTCTGGCAGCTGACGCCGGACCTCATTCTGCGCTGCGGCTTCGACGGCACGATCAACGCCACCAATCCGGCCTGGGCCGACGTTCTCGGCTGGCACGAGCACGAATTGCTCGGCACCCAGCTCTTTGACCTCGTGCATCCCGACGACCGGGAGCGCACGCGGGAAGGCGCGCGGCAGCTGTCGCAGGGCGAGGGCCATGCCCGCTTCGACAACCGCTTCCGCCGCAAGGACGGCACCTATCGCTGGATCAGCTGGTCGACTCACCCGAGCGAAGGCGTCATCAACGCGATCGGCCGCGACGTCACGATCGAGCGTGAACGCGCCGAAGCCTTGGCGCAGGCCGAGGAGGCGCTGCGCCAGAGCCAGAAGATGGAGGCGGTGGGCCAGCTGACCGGCGGGCTCGCGCACGACTTCAACAATCTTCTCGCCGGCATTTCCGGCAGTCTGGAACTCATGGGCCGGCGCCTCGCGCAGGGGCAGGGCGTGGAGGCGGAGCGCTATCTCGCCGGAGCGCAGGGGGCGACGCGCCGGGCGGCGGCGCTGACGCATCGGCTTCTGGCCTTCTCGCGCCGCCAGACGCTGGACCCCAAGGCCACCGGCGTCGGCGAGCTCGTGGCCGGGCTGGAAGAGCTGGTGCGGCGCACGGTCGGGCCGGCCATCGCGCTCACGATCGAGCAGCCCGCCGATCTCTGGCCGGTGCTGGTGGACCCGAACCAGCTGGAAAACGCGCTTTTGAACCTCTGCATCAACGCGCGCGACGCCATGCCGGACGGCGGCGCGCTGGGCATCAAGGCGTTCAACGAGCGGCTGGACGCGAAGGGCGCGCGCGAGCGCGATCTGCCCGCCGGCGACTATGTCAGCCTCTGCGTGTCGGACACGGGGTTGGGCATGACGGCCGAGGTGCTGGAGCGCGCGATGGAGCCCTTCTTCACCACCAAGCCGATCGGCGTCGGCACCGGCCTCGGCCTGTCGATGATCTATGGTTTCGTGCGCCAGTCCGGCGGCCAGGTGCGCATCCAGTCGACGCTTGGCGAGGGAACCAGCGTCTGCCTCCACCTGCCGCGCCATCATGGCGAGGCCGACACGACTGAGGGCAACCAGCCGGCGCAGGCGATCCCGCCCGCCACGCAAGGGCAGACCGTGCTCGTCGTGGACGACGAGGCGCTGGTGCGCATGCTTATCGTGGAAGTTCTCGAAGACCTCGGCTTCGCCGCGCTGGAGGCGGAGGACGCGCCCTCCGCGCTGGTGCAGCTGCGGGGGCAAGGGCGGATCGACCTTCTGGTCAGCGATGTCGGCCTGCCGAACGGCATGAACGGGCGCCAGCTGGCGGAGGCGGCGCGCGAGCTGCGCCCCGGGCTGAAGGTCCTGTTCGTCACCGGCTATGCCGAGAACGCCGTTCTCAACGCCGAGCATCTGGGGCGCGACACGCAGGTCGTCACCAAGCCCTTCGTGCTGGACGATCTCGCCCGCCGCATCTCGCATCTCGTCTCAGGGGAGTGAGGGGTCAGACCCCGAACAATCGCCGGTCCCAGAAGACGGGCTCGTGCAGGCTCGCCTGGATCAGCGCGAACTCGGGATGGGCGGGGTTGATGAGGATGTTGCGCTCGGGCCGGGCGACGACGCTCGGCACGAGAAGAAGCGCGCTGCGCCGCTCCATGCACCATCGCTCGCCGAAATCCTTGCTGACCCCGGCCGGCATCGTGTCCCAGCCGGGCAGGGCGGGCGTCGAGACGATCTCGTAGCTGAGGCCGCGCGGCAGCGTCACCTCGATGAAATGCTGGTTCGGCGGCAGGCGCCCGCTGCCATGCACCAGCTTTTCCAGAAGCGCCGTGGCGAAATGCTCGCTCGTGTAGATCAGCGGGCTGCCCGGCGTGTTCCATCGGCCGGGCGCGATCGTCGAGCCGGTGGCATCGAAGATGGGATAGGCACCGGCGGGATCGCCGATGCGGTAGCTCGTCAGTGTTCTGTCCAGAACCTGAGGGGTCAAGCCGCGCTGCCGTATTTCAGACGGCCGAGGATATCGAGAACCAGCTCGGCGCCGATCTCGCCGCCGATCACCATGTCGATCGGCCGCCGGTCCTCCAGCATGGGATGGGTGCGGAACAGGAAGTCGCGCGCGGCCTCCTCCTCGCCCCAGACGTCGAGCGAGAGGCCCCAGACGCGGGCGACGCGCGCCAGCCGCGCGCCCTCGTCCGAAGACAAGCGATGCCGGCTCTTGCGCCGCTCGTAGGTTGCCTTGGGCACGAGCCGATATTTAAACTGCGCGTCGCCGGGCGCGAGCAGGCGCGCCACGCGGTCCAGCGCGCCGAGCGGCAAGCCGTCCTCGATGCGTGAGATCAGCCCGAAAGCGGAGAGGCTCGACGCCTCCTGCGCAGGCAGGCCCAGAACGTCGGCCATGGTGTTGAAGGCCAGCATGATGCATCTCCTCACTTGAGACCATAATTGGCCTCAGGTGAGGAAAAGCGCAAGGGCTCAGGCGCCGCGCACGCGCGTGTAGATCGAATAGATCGAGGTCGTTGCGGCGATGAAGAGCCGGTTGCCCTTCGGGCCGCCGAAGCAGAGATTGGCGACCGTTTCCGGCACGAGGATCTTGCCGAGCCGCGTTCCATCGGGGTGGAACACGTGGATGCCGTCCGCCGCGCTCGACCAGAGCCGCCCGTCGCGATCCATCCGCATTCCGTCCGGCACGCCCTTGTCGATCAGGGCGAAGACCTCGCCGCCAGTGAGAGTCTCGCCCTCCACCTTGAAGCGGCGGATATGGCGCGGGGCCTGCGCATCGTGGCTGGCGCCGGAATCGGCGATGTAGAGAAGCGAATGGTCGGGCGAGAAGCAGAGCCCGTTGGGCTGCCGGAAATCGCTGGCGACGCGCGTCACGGCGCCGCTGGCGGGGTCGATGCGGTAGACGCCCTGGCAGTCCTGCTCCTGGGTTCCCTTGTGGCCCTCGTAGTCGTCGCGGATGCCGTAATTGGGGTCGGTGAACCAGATCGACCCATCGCGATGCACGACGACATCGTTGGGCGAGTTCAGCCGCCTGCCGCCGAAGCTTGTCGCCAGAACCGTCAGCGAGCCGTCCGCCTCGGTGCGCGTGACGCGCCGCGCGCCATGCTCGCAGGAAACGAGGCGTCCGGTGCCGTCGCGCGTGTGGCCGTTGGTGTAGCCGGCGGGCGCGCGATAGACATGCGTTCCGACCTCGGGAATCCAGCGCATCATCCGGTCGTTCGGAATGTCGCTCCAGAGAAGATAGTTGCCGTCGCCGAACCAGACCGGCCCTTCCGTCCAGCGACAGCCGGTGTGGATCTGTTCCAGCGAGACGTTGATGAGGGCGACCTCGTCGAAGCGCGGGTCGAAGCGTTCATAGAGCATGGGCGACTCGGAGGAACAGGACAGGGAACAGGTTGGCGGGTCATGCGCGGCGGGATTTGGGATCGCCGGCGAGCGTGATGATGGCGATGATGATGAGGCCGGTCAGCAGCAACCGGAGCCCGGCGCCGACGCCGAACGTGTTCAGCATGGTGACGAGGAGATAGAGAAACAGCGAGGCGCCCCAGAGGCCGGCGACGTTGGACCGCCCGCCCGAAACGGACGAGCCGCCAACCACCACGACGGCGATCGAGGCGAGGAGATATTCCTCGCCCATGTTGAGCGAGGAGCCGCCGGAAAAGCCGGCGAGAACCGCGCCACAGAGCCCGGCCAGCACCGCTGAGAGCACATAGGTCGCAAAGCGCACCCGGTCGACGCGGATGCCCGCGAGCATGGCCGCGCGCGGGTTCTGCCCGATGGCCGAGACCGAGCGGCCATAGACCGTGCGGTGCAGGAGCAGCCCCATCAGACCGCACAGAACGAGGGTCGCGATGGCGAGATAGGGCACGCCGAGAATGCGCCCCGTGGCAAAGGCCGCGAAGCCCTCTGGCGGGCGAACGCGCAGTCCCCGGCCGTAGCTGATCGCGGTGGACTGGATCAGGAAGCTCGCCGACAGGGTCGCGATGATCGGCGGGATCGAAAGGAGGCGGATCAGGAGATAGTTGAAGGCGCCGACCAGGGCGCCGACGCTTAAGCCCGCCAGGAGGCCGAGAAGGATGCGCCCGTCCTGCTCGTTCATCACCACCATGGCGAACGTGCCGGCGAGCGCGATCGTGGAGGGGATGGAGAGATCGACATTGCCCGGGCCCGTCGTGATGACGAACATCTGCCCGAGGCCGACGATGACATACATGGTGGCGAAGGTCAGCGCAGTGGAGAGGATCTGCCCGCCGCCGGTGCCGCCGGTGAAGGCGAGCGTGGCGAGGAAGATCGCGAGCGCGCCGCCGAAGGAGAAGGCATAGGGGTGGCGCGTGGCGAAGCCTTCGGCCCGCGCGGAAGCTGCCGGGGCGCTCATGCCGCCCTCCTTTCGGTCTGATTGACGAGGGCGCGCAGCGCCAGGACGGCGATCAGGATCGCCCCTTGCGCGCCGATCTGCCAGTCCGGCGAAATGCGTAGGAAGGACAGGAGCGAGCCGGCGAGCGTCAGGGTCAGCGCGCCGATCACCGCGCCGACCGGCGAAACGCGCCCGCCCGTGAACTCGCCGCCGCCCAGAATGACACCCGCGATCGACAACAGCGTGTAGCGCAGGGCGATATTGGCGTCGGCCGAGGTGGTGAGGCCGACCAGGGTCAGCCCGCTCAGCACGCCGAACGTGCCGCAAAGCGCATACATCGCCATCTTCGCGCGCAGGAGCGACCAGCCGGCGCGGCGCACGGCCTGCGGATTGCCGCCCGCCCCGCGCAGCACGACGCCGAAGGACGAGCGCATCAGGAGGAAATGCACCCCGATCGCCAGCGCCGCGCTGGCGAGGATGGCGAAGGGCACGAGCGGCGTCTTCAGCTTGACCAGGGAGGAGAGCCAGGCCGGGGCCGAGCCGCCGGGCGAGGGGAGAAGCAGCACGGCGGCGCCGAGCCAGACGAAGCTGAGGCCGAGCGTCACGACGATGGAGGGCAGGTTGCGCCAATGGATCAGCGCGCCGATGCAGGCATAGGCGAGGATGCAGCCGAGGAGCATGGCGACGCCGAGCAGCGGCGTGTCCTTCAGCACCGTCGCGCCGATGCAGGCGACAAAGCTGACGAAGCCGCCGATCGACAGGTCGAGATCGTTGACCGTGATGACGCAGAGCTGCGCGATCGTGGCGAGCGCGATCGGCAGCGCCAGATTGAGCATGAGATTGAGCCCGAGATAGCTCATGGCCCGTGGCTGGATGATGAAGATCGCCGCCAGCAGAAGAATGAACGAGACCGGCGGCAGCAGCGCGCGCAGGACGCGGGGGGTGAAAAGCGCGTTCACGCCGCGTCCTCCTTGAACGAGGCGCTGAGAATGCGCGCTTCGCTCAAGGCAGCGCGCGGTAGCTCGTCCACGATCCGCCCGGTGCGCAGCACGTAGATGTGGTCGCAGCTCTTCAACTCGTCGAACTCCGTCGTGTACCAGATGAAGGTGCGGCCCTTCTCGGCCTCGGCGCGGATCTGCGCATAGACTTCCTGCTTGGTGCCGATGTCGACGCCGCGCATGGGGTCGTCCATCAGGATGATCTCGGCGTCCGAGCCCAGCGCCCGGGCGAACAGCGCCTTCTGCTGGTTGCCGCCCGAGAGGGTCAGGATGTTGTCCGTCATGTCGGGCGTGCGGATGGCGATGCGCCGCTGCCACTCCGCCTCCATGGCGCGTTCTCGCGCGGGGTCGACAAGCCCCAGGCGCGTCAGCCCTTTCAAGGAGCGGATCGTGACGTTCTGCCCGATCGACCAGAGCGGAAACACGCCGTCGCTCTGCCGGTCGCCGGCGACGAAGGCCGTGCGCCCCGCGACTTTGGCGAAGCGCGAGCCGCCCATCCCCGCGCTCTGGAGAAGCACGAGAAGCGCTGTCTGGCCATGGCCGGCAAGGCCCGCGAGGCCGATGATCTCGCCGCGCCGCGCCTCCAGCGCGCCGCCGCCGCGCGGGCTTCGAACGCTGGCGACAATGGGCGTCGAGGCACGCGACCGCGCTTCCACCAGCGCCTCGTCGGCATGGGCGACGACATGGCCCATGCTCTCCACCAGCGACTCGCGGGTGAAGCCGGAGGCGTCGCGAAGGTCCACCACGCGCCCGTCGCTCATCACGGCAATGCGGTCGCAGGTGGAGAGGATTTCGCCGAGGATATGCGAGATCAAGATGACGCTGCCGCCCTTGGCGACGAAGCTGCGGACATAGGCGAGAAGCTGGCTCGCGGCGCTGCCGTCGAGCGAGGAGGTCGGCTCGTCCAGGATCACGAGGCGCAGCGGCGTCTCGCCGCCGGCAAAGACGGTCGCGATCTCCACCATCTGCCGCTGGCCGAGCGCGAGGTCCGACAGGAGATCGCCCGGCGCGATGCCGTGGCCGGGAAAGATTTCGTCGAGCTTCTCGCGGATCAGCGCGCCGGCTTTGTGGCGCCAGCCGAAGCCGCGCAGCGAGCCGTGGCGCACGCGCGTGTTCTCGGCGACCGAAAGATTGGGGCAGAGCGAAAGCTCTTGAAAGACGCAGGCGATGCCGGCCTGGCGCGCGCGGGCGACGCCGCCCCGCCCCGCCCGGTCCTCGCCCGATATCTCCAGCCGCCCCGTGTCGGGCACGACATTGCCGGCCAGAACCTGCATGAGCGTCGACTTGCCCGCGCCGTTGTGGCCGGCGAGCCCGAGGCATTCGCCGGCCCTGATGTCGAGATCGACGCCGCGCAGCGCGCGCACGGCGCCGAAGCTCTTCTCGATCTGTTGGAGGCGCACGAAGACGCCGGCGGGTCCCGAACTGGTCATGGCTGCCTTTGGTGGAATGGAAAAGGCCGCCCGCCGAAGGGCGCGGCGGCCTCTGGAAAGACGCGCGGGCTCGCTCGAGCCTCACGCCTCTTACTTGGCGGCGATCACCTTCTTGGCGTCGTCCTGCGAGTACTCGACATTGGCGACGCCGCCCTTCTGGGTGGTCTTGACCGCTTCGTCGAGGCCGGCCTGGTCGATGCTGAGGAACGGCACGACGAGGTCCTTCGGGACCTGCTGCCCGTCGAGGATCTGCTGCGCCACCCAGAAGGCGAGGGTCGAGACGCCCGGCGCGATGGAGACCGACATGGTCTCGTAGCCGTTGGCGTCCTTCTGCTCCTTCCACCAACGAAGCTCGTCCTCGCGATTGCCGAGGATGATGGTGGGCGTCTTGCGGCCCGCCGCCTTGAAGGCCTCGGCCGCGCCGAACCCGTCGCCCCCCTGCGTCACCACGCCGGTGACTTCGGGGAGGCTCGGCAGGACGCCGGCGACCGACTTCTGCGCCACGGTCTGCGTCCAGTCGCCCTGCACTTCGCTGACGACCTTGAACTTGGAATGCGCGGCGACGCCGCTCTGGATGCCCTCGTGGATCTCGCCGTCCACCGACGTGCCGGCAAGGCCACGGATCTCCAGGAGGTTGCCGCCGTCGGGATAGCGCTTGGCGAGATAGTCGAGCTGGCCCGCGCCCATCTTCTTGAAGTCCACCGCCACGCGCCAAGCGCAGGGCTCGGTCACGATGCCGTCGAAGGAGACGACCACGATGCCGGCGTCGCAGGCCTCCTTCACCGCGCCGTTGAGCGCGGTGGGCGAGGCGGAGTTGATGACGATGGCGTTGTAGCCCTGCAGGATCATGTTCTGGATCTGCGCGGCCTGTTCGGTGGCCTGGTTCTCGGCGGTGGTGAAGGCGTCGGCGGACTTGACCACGCCGGCCTTCACGGCCTCGCCCGTCACCTTGGCCCAGCTTTCCAGCATGGCCTGGCGCCAGGAATTGCCGGCATAATTGTTGGACAGGGCGATCGTCTTGTCCGCCGTGTCGGCCAAGGCGCCGTTCGCGGCGCCGAGGCAGAGCGTTGCGGCCGACAGGGCCAGTGCGAGCTTCTTCATCATATCCTCCCCAAAGCCGGCGGTCCTGCCGGCACGCCGATCGGCCGGCCTCTTCTGGCCGGCCGGACGCCGATCGCTCTCCCAAGCGACTCTCGACACGCAGTCTGGAAGGCGCCTCGGCTTTTGTCCAAGGTGGAGCGCGCAGGTCGGATGCGGGAACCCGCAAAACCCCTGCATGCCGCCGCTCTGGCGCCGCTCCCGCGAACGTGATGGTGTCGCCCGATGAACCCGGCCACCCTTTCCCCGCCGACGCCCGCCTCCGCTCCCGGCCGAACGCGGCTCGGCAGCGAGACGCTGTTTCGCCATCTCATCCGCGTGTCGCAGGCGCTGGCGGGTCGGCTCGACATGCAGGCCGCTATCCAGGCCGTGTCGGACGAGCTTGCCGCCATCCTGCCGCACGACCATCTCGACGTCTGCATCCTGCGGCAGGATCATCACACCGCGTTCGAGGCCGGCGCCCACACGGACTGGAGCCTCAACGCCCATCCGCTGCCCATCGAGGGCAGTCCGATCCGCGCCGTGCTGCTGGGGCAGGAGCCCTATCTCATCTCGGGCGACGCGCTGGCCGACCCGCGCTTTCATTTCGACGGCGCCTTCGCCCACCCCATTCTCGACCAGAACCTTCAAAGTCGGCTGCACGTGCCGCTTCTCGTGCGCGGCGAGATCATCGGCGCGCTGTCCTGCTCCAAGCGGATGCGCGACTTCTACGACGCTAGGGATCTCGGTTTCGCCCGGCACGTCGCCGATGTGCTCGCGCCCTATTTCTACGCCCTGCGCACCGCCGAAGACGCGCGCCGCCTCGCGATCGAGGAGGCGGAAGGGCGCGCGCGGGAAGACGCCCTGCGCGAGGGCGCGCTGCGTCTGACGGAAGAGCTGGAGCGCGAGCGCCAGCGCATCGGCATGGACCTGCACGACCTGACGCTGGCCGATCTCACGCGCCTCCATCGGCGCATCGCGCGCATGCGCGAAGCCGGCATGGCGCGGCTGCGCGAGGCGGGCGGGCCAGGGCCGGAGGGCTGGGAGGCGCTGGAAGCGGTGGAGGCGGAGCTTGCCCGCACCATGGCGGGCCTGCGCGAGATCATCGACGACGCCCGCCCCAACATCCTCCAGCTCTTCGGCCTTGCCGAGGGGATCGAGGACTTTCTCGGCCGCGCGCTGGACGGATCGGGCAGCGGCATCGCCTGGCGCTTCGCCGATCAGAGCTTCGGGGCGGCGGACCATCTGTCCGAGACGCTGCGCGTCGCGCTGTTTCGCATCGTGCAGGAGGCGGTCAACAACGCCGCGCACCATGCCGAGCCCTCGCTGATCGAGGTCGAGCTTCGCCGCGAGGGTGAGGCGCTGGCGATCGAGGTGCGCGACGACGGGATCGGCTTCGCCTCGCTCGCCCAGCGCAAGCGCGTCGGTGGCATCCGCAACATGCAGACGCGCGCCCGGCTGGTGGGCGCGAGCTTCGCGATCGGCCGGCGCGGCGACCGGCAGGGCACGCTGGTGCAGATCCAGCTGCCGGTGGACGGCGCGGACAAGACGCAAGGTCCGGCCGGCGAGGGCGTGCGATGAACGTCCTGATCGCCGAGGACGACGCGGTGCACCGGGCCTTTCTCAGCGAGGTCATTGCCCAGACCCTGCCGGACTGCCGCGTGGTGGAGGCGGAAAACGGCGTCGTGGGCGAGCGGCTGGCGATCGAGCATGAGACGCTTCATGCCGTGGTGGATCTCCAGATGCCGCAGCGCACGGGGGTGGAACTCGCCCGCGCGCTTTGGGCACGGCGGCCGACCACAAGCATCGTCTTCTGGTCCAACTATGCCGACGAGGCCTATGTGCGGGGCGTCTCGCGCATCGTGCCGAGCGGCGCGGCCTATGGCTACATCCTGAAATCGGCCTCCGAGGAGCGCTTGAGTCTGGCGCTGCGCGGCGTCTTTCTCGAAGGCCAGTGCATCATCGACCGCGAGATCCGCTCCGTGCAGCAGCGCTCGGCGGACCGCTCGGAAAGCTTCACCGACGTCGAATACGAGATCCTGACCGATCTCGCCCTCGGCCTGACCGACCGGCTGATCGCGGAGCGGCGCGGCCTGTCGCTGCGCAGCGTGCAGAACCGGCTGCAGCAGGTCTACGACAAGCTCGGCGTCTACGAATCCGAGCGCGGATCGGACGTGTTCAACCTGCGCATGCGCGCTGTCACCCTCGCCATGCTGCGCAAGGCGCTGAACCGCGAAAGCCTGGAACAGGCCGAGATCGGCCTGCAGGACTGGCTGCGACGGCGCTGAGCGGCGCGCCGCTCGACTTGAGCCGACGGATCGTCAGCGAAGCCGTTTTCCCGCCATGTCGAACAGGCGCATGTCGGCCGTGTCGCAGGTGATCGCCATCTCGGCGCCGGCCTTCGGCGCCATGCCGCGCTCTCCCTGCACGACGAGCGAAAGACCCTCGCCGCAGCGGCCATAGAGGAAGCTGCTGCCGCCGAGATATTCCGTGAAATCCACGGTGAAGGGCAGCGAAGGCTCGCTGCCGCGCGCCGGGCGTAGATGCTCCGGGCGGATGCCGAGCTGGATGTCGCCGCCCTCGCCACCAGTCCCGAAAAGCGTCGGGCGCGGCAGCGACCGGCCGGCGACTTCCAGCCCGCTCTCGCTCAAGGTCGCGGGAAGGACGTTCATCTTGGGCGAGCCGACGAAGCCGGCGACGAAGAGATTGTCGGGGTCCTCGTAGAGCGTCGCTGGCGCGCCGACCTGCTCGATCCGCCCGCCGCGCAGCACCACGATCTTGTCGGCCAGCGTCATCGCCTCGGTCTGGTCGTGCGTGACATAGACCATCGTGTTGCCGAGCGTCTTGTGCAGGCGCGCGATCTCGATGCGCATCTCGACGCGCAATTCGGCGTCGAGATTGGACAGGGGTTCGTCGAACAGGAAGATCTGCGGATCGCGCACGATGGCGCGCCCGATCGCCACGCGCTGGCGCTGGCCGCCCGAAAGCTGGCCGGGGCGCCGGTCCAGAAGCTTGGTCAGTTGCAGGATCTCCGCCGCCGCGCGCACCTTCTGCTCTACCTCGGCGGCCGGGCGATGCGCCATCTTCAGGCCGAAGCCCATATTTTGCGCCACCGACATATGCGGGTAGAGAGCGTAGGACTGGAACACCATGGCGATGCCGCGCCGCGAGGGGTCGAGGTCGGTGACATCCTTCCCGCCGATCGCGATCTCGCCCTCGCTCACCTCCTCCAACCCGGCGATGAGGCGCAGAAGCGTGGACTTGCCGCAGCCGGACGGGCCGACGAAGACCACGAACTCGCCCTTGGCGATGGAAAGGTCGATGTCCCGAAGCACCTCGACCGCGCCGAAGGACTTGCCGACGCCCTTCAGTTCCAGGCTCGCCGTTGCGAGGCCGATGCCGGCCTCCAGGGGGGAATGGGCGTTCATCGCGCCCCCTCCTGCCGCAGCCAGACCAGCATCTCGCCGCCCTCGCGATTGTCCCAGGCGTGGTAGGGCACGGCGCGCAGCACCGCCTGTTCTCGCGCCGGCTCCTGGGGCGTGTAGAGCGCTTCGCCCGCCGCCGTCTCGCGGACGCCCTTGGCGACGAGACAGACCGCGCCGCCGAGATCGGCCGCCTCCTCGCAGCGGAAGGCGCTCTGGCGATCCAGCAAAAGCGAATGGAGATGCGCGCCGTTGTCCGTCTCCTCCAGGCAATAGACCAGCGGCCCGCGCTGGAGCGCGACGCGGCCCTGGTCGATCCCGACCTTCGGATGGGCATGAAGGCGTAGCACCGGCATCTCGAAGTCGAGTTCCACCGTGTCGCCCGCCGACCAAAGGCGCTCGATCGCGAGATAGCCGTTCCGCGACGAGGACGCGATGTCGAGCGCCTCGCCGTTGAGCTTCGCCACTGTTGCCCCGGCCCAGTCCGGCAGGCGAAGATGCAGCGTGAAACGGGCCGGCTCGGCGGGATCGACCGTGAGCTTCACCGCGCCGTCGGTGGGATAGGCCGTGGTCTGGCTCAGGCGCAGCTTGGTGCCGGCGACGTCGAGATCGGCCTCGCTCTCGCAATAGAGATGCACGGCGACCGCATCCTCTGCCTCGCCATACATATAGGTGCCGACCGAGGCGACGAGGCGGGCGATGTTGGGCGGGCAGCAGGGGCAGCGGTGCCAGGTCCAGCGGTGATGCGTGCCGCGGCTTTCCAGCGGGTTCTCGTAGAAGAAGCGCGTGCCGTCGAGCGACAGGCCGGAGAGCGCGCCGTTGTAGAGCGCGCGCTCCATCACGTCGCCATAGCGCCGGTCGGGGCCGAGGCCGAGCATGCGGTTCGCCCAGAACACCAGCGCCACCGCTGCGCAGGTTTCGGCATAGGCGGTCTCGTTGGGCAGGTCGTAGTCGAAGGTCAGGCCCTCGTTGTGGGCGGAGGGGCCGAAGCCGCCGGTGACATAGAGGTTCTTGTCGGTGAGATGGCCCCAGAGCGCGTCGAGCGCCGTCTTCAGGCTCTCGTCGCCGAACTCGGTCGAGACATCCGCCATGCCGGAATAGAGATAGGCGGCGCGCACGGCATGGCCGACGACATGGCGCTGCTGGCGCACGGGCTCGTGGCTCTGCGTGTATTGGTGATTCTCGAAATGGTAGTCCTTCGGGTCGCGTCCGCGCGCCCGCGCCTCCTCGTCGAAGAAGTGCGGCGGCTGCCGGCCGCGCTCGTCCACGAAGAAGCGGGCAAGGTCGAGATAGCGCTGCTCGCCCGTGGCGCGGCCGAGTTTGACCAGAGCCAGCTCGATCTCGGGATGGCCGCAATAGCCACGCGTCTGGCCGGCTTTGGGGCCGAACATCTGGTCGATGTGATCGGCATAGCGCGCCATGATGTCGAGCAGGCGCCGCTTGCCCGTGGCGTGGAAATAGGCGACCGCGCCTTCCATCAGATGACCGGCGTCGTAGAGCTCGTGACAATCGCGAAGGTTCGTCCAGCGCTTGCCGGGCTCGATGCGCTGATACCAGGAATTGAGATAGCCGTTCTCGTCCTGCAGGCGGGCATAGGCGTTGATCACCTCGTCCACCCGCGCTTCCAGCTCGGGGTCGGGCCGGCGATAGAGCGCATAGGCCGCCGTCTCGATGCTCTTTCCGAAGTCGGAATCCCAGAACATCTGGGTCGTTACCGTGTCGTTGCCGGCCTGGAAGGGAATGCTGAGGCCGGGATTGGGCCGGTCCGGGTCGATCTGATCCAGCATTCCCGCCTCGATGCAGCGGTTCAGAAGCGTGTGGGCCGTGGTGGTGGCGACCGTGTCGATGCGCGGGCCGAAGAAGCCCTGGACGCGGACCTGATGCACCGCCGGCGGCCGGAACTGGGCGCGGGGGCGCGTGACGTCGGAGGCGGGAGAGGGGCCGGCGGGGGAGGGCGTGTGCTGGTTCATGGAGGGCAAGTCCTTGCGGCTCACTTCACGGCCCCGGCCGTCAGGCCGCGGATGTAGAAGCGCTGGAGAATGAGGAAGAGAAGGAGGCAGGGGATCATCATGACGGTGACGCCGGCTTGCACCGCGCCCCAGTCCACCGCGCCGTAGTGGCCCGAGCGCACCGCCGTCATCAGGACGGGCAGCGTGAACTTGGACTGGTCGGTGAGCAGCACGAGCGCGGCGAGGAACTCGTTCCAGGCGTTCAGGAAGGCGAAGAGGCCGACGGTGACGATGCCCGGCAGAACGAGCGGGCCCATGACGAAGACGAGCAGCCGCAGCCCAGTGACGCCCTCGATCCTGGCCGCCTCCTCGATCTCTTTCGGTACGGCGTCGAAGGCGTTGCGCATCATGAAGACGGAGAAGGGCAGTTGCAGCGTCGTGTAGATGAGCACCAGGCCGCTCAGCGTGTTCTGCAGGCCGAGCTTGGCGAGGATCAGGAAGAGCGGCGTCAGGATCGACTGGAAAGGGATCATGATCGTCGACAGGATCAGGACGAAGGCGAAGCCCTTCATCGGGAAGCGGTGACGCGAGAAGCCGTAGCCCGCCAGCACCGAGACCAGGATGGTCAGCACCGTGGTGCCGAGCGCCACGAAGAGACTGTTGCCGGCATAGGTCAGGATGCCGTCGCCGAAGGCGTCGAGCCGGGCATAGCTGGCAAGGCTTGGCTCCCCTTCCGGCCAGGGCGGCAGGGGCGGGCGCACCGTCTCGCTGGCCGAGCGCAGCGAGCCCAGCACCACGAAGGCGATCGGCGCCAGGAACAGGGCCGCGCAGAGAACGCCCGTCACATGGAAGAGAACGCGCATCGGCCGGTTCTTGGCCGGACGCCGAGCGACCGGACGGTCAGTTCGTGCCTCGGAGGGAAGGGCGAGGGTCATCGGGCGTCCTCCCGGTCGCTGAGGAGCCGGAGCTGGATGAGGCTGAGGATCAGGAGGATCGCGAGCAGCACCATGGACAGGGCCGCGCCATAGCCGAGGCGGAACGAGACGAAGGACTGCGAGAAGATCCAGTAGACCGCAGTGACCGTCCGGTTCTGCGGGCCGCCGGCCAGGATGATGTAGAACTGATCGAAGGCCAGCATGGAGCCCGACACGCAGAGAATGAGCGCCAGCGCGAAGGGCCGGCGCACCAGCGGCAGGGTGATGTGGCGGAAGCGCTGGAGCGCGCTCGTCCCGTCGATCCGCGCAGCCTCGCTGAAGTCGGCGGGGATCGACTGCAGCCCGCTCATCAGGATCACCATGTAGAAGCCCGCCATTTTCCAGATCACCATGGCGGTGACGGACCAGAAGGCCGGCTCGAAGGTGGCGAGGATGTTGATCCGCCCGGCGGTGAGCCCCAGCCGCTCCATCAGCGGCGAGAAGAGGCCGCTGTCGACATTGGAGAGCCAGGCCCAGAGAAGGCTCGCCGAGGCGAAGCCGATCACCACCGGCAGGAAGAAAGCGGTGCGATAGACGCCCGCGAAGCGTCGCGGCTTCTCCACCAGAAGCGCCAGGGCGAGGCCGACGCCGAGGAGGCCGAGCGTCGCCGCCGCCGTGTAGCGAGCGGTGAAGCCGAGCGCGTTCCAGAAGTTGCGATCGTTCCAGAGCGCCTTGTAGTTGGCGGTGCCGACCCAGCGCGGCACGCCGAGAAGCGGCCAGTTGTGCAGCGACATCCAGGCCGTCATGCCGAGCGGCAGCGCGAAGAAGACGAGAACCAGCACCATGGCCGGGGCGACGTAGAGAAGACCGGACAGGTCGCGCCGACGCTTGCGGCGAGGCTTGGCTGCGGCGCGCGGCAGGCCGGGGGAAAGCGAGGTCGAGGGATGGCTGGCGACCGACATGGAAACGGCTCCCTGCATCTGGCGGAAGAGGCGCGCCTCGCGGCGGCGGGCGCCGCGAGGAAACTGGCCGGGGATCGCGCGCGGCGATCGATGGCTTGGGGGATCAGGGCGCGGTGTCGATGATGGTCTGCATCGCGTCCTGCGCCTCGCGCACGGCCGGCTCGATATCGTCCGGGCTGCCGAAGAAGGCGCGGTTCAGCATCGTGATCCAGGGGCCGTTGGCGGAGTTGATGAGGTCGTTGAAGACCGTGCTGTAGGGCGTCTTGCCCTTGGCCATGGCCTGGACGGCGGTGAGATAGCGCGCGTCGAGCCCGGCCAGCGCCTGCGTCGCCACATCGGCGCGCACCGGCAGCGAGCCGTTGCGGGCGAGCAGCGTCTGCCCGTCCAGCGAATAGGCATAGTCCAGGAAGGCCTTGATGCCGGCCTTCTTCTGAGTGCCCTTGGAGACCACGAAATTGTCGCCGCCGGCAAAGGAGGAAACGCCGCCGTCCTTGCCCGGCAGGTAGGTCACGCCGTATTCGAGATCGGGATATTGCTGGTTGAGCGCACCGATGGCGAAGGAGCCGGAGGGCGTGATGCCGATATTGCCGCTGGCGAAGGCGGCGAAGAAATTGGCGCCCGTGTCGGTCTGCGAGCCGGCCGGCACGAGCCCGTCCTTGACCATGCCCTGATAGAAGCCGAGCGCCTCGCGCATCTGCGGCGTGTCGAGCGTGGCGCGCTTGCCGTCGTCGGCGAAGATGTCGCCGCCCGAGGCCCAGATCAGCGGCGTGAAGGTGAAGATGTTGCAGCCGCCGCAATTGCCGGAGAAGTAGAAGCCCTTCCGCTCGCCGCCGAGCGCGGTCACCTTCTCGGCGTCGGTTCGGATCTCGGCCCAGGTCGTCGGCCCTTTTTCCGGGTCGAGCCCGGCTTCGCGGAAGAGCTTCTTGTTCCAGATCAGGACCGAGGCGTCGGCCGAGAAGGGCAGGCCGTAGATGCGCCCCTGCCACGTGCCGACCGCGACATGCGGCTTGGAGAGCTGGCTGAAATAGGGCAGCGACTGGGCGAGGTCGGTGATGTCCTCGAGCTGCCCGGCCGAGGCGAAGGCCGGCGTATAGATGAGGTCCAGCGAAAGGGCGTCCGGCGCCGTGCCTCCCGCCGCAGCCACGGCGTATTTCTGCACCAGCTCGTTGACCGGCACGATCTGCAGCTCGGCCTTGTGCTCGCCCTGGCTCTTGTTGAAGGCGTCCACGAGCTTGGGCATGAAGGTCGAGCCGTCCGAGCGCACCCAGAGGCTGAAGGTTTCCGCCCCGGCCGAAGCCGGCAGGGCAAGGGCGACGGCAAGTCCGCCGAGGCCGAAGAGCCAATTGCGCATAGATGTTCCTCCCCAGTGAAGCGCTCCGTTCGCGAGGCGCCGTCGATCGTTCGTTCTCGCCGCGCAGCCCTCCCGGCCGCGTGGCGAAGCATGGTCCTCGAAGCGCAGGGCACGACCGGCGCGGGGCCGGCCGCCCCGTCTTTCCTTGCGTGTCGCATCTTGCCCTCGGGCAAAAACCTCTCTTCTATCCGCCGTTCGCCCAGTCCATCGGGCGTTCCCGATCGTCCGCGACGCCGCAGGATCGGCGGGTCACCAGCCGGCAGGGGAGGCGCCGGAGGCCCGGCTCCACCGGCTTCCGATCGATCATATCGAGAAGCGTCAGCCCGGCCTGCCGGCCGAGATCCTTGAGCTCCATGTCGACCGTCGTCAGCGGCGGGCGCGTGGCCTGCGCGAACGGCTCCCAATTGTCGAAGCCGACCACGGCGACATCCTGCGGCACCCGCAGACCCATGAGCGTTAGGGCGTCGATCAGCCCGCGCGCGATCTGGTCGTTGCCGCAGAACACGGCGTCGGGGCGGTGCTTGGCCTCCGTTTCGGGTCCGAAGAGGCGCTGTCCGGTCTCGTAGCCGAATTGCTCCGACCATTCCCCGGACAGCGCCTCGCCGAGGCGTGGGAGACCCGCCTCGGAAAGCGCCCGCCGCCAGCCCTCCTCGCGCAGGGCCACGGCGGAAAAGCTCCTTGGGCCGGTGACATGGGCGATCCGCCGCCGCCCCAGCCGGGCGAGATGCGACACCGCCAGATGCGCCCCGCCCTCGTCGTCCGGCACGAAGCCGACGCCCCCCTCCGGGCAGGCCGAGACGACATGCACCACGGGCAGGCGCAGGACCGAGAGGTCGAGCGGCAGGGTCCGGTCGATCCGCCGTCCGGCGATCACCAGCCCGTCGATCTGCTTGTCGGTCAGCGCATCCAGGCTGATGCGCGCGCGCTCCGGGTCGTCCTCGACCGGACACAGGAACACCGAGACGCCGCGATCGGTCATGGCCGACGACAGGCCCGCCGCCACCGGCAGCGTGAAGCGGCCGTAGGAGTCGTTGGTGAGGAGGCCGAGCGTGAAGGAGCGCTGCGAAACCAGCGCGCGCGCCATGGCGTTCGGCCGAAACCCCAGTCGCTCCGCCGCCGCCTGCACCCGCTCCCGCGTTTCCGGCATCATGCGGCCCCGCTCGTTCAGCGCCTTCGAGGCCGTGGCGACCGAGACGCCCGCCGCCGACGCCACATCCCGAATGGTGATGCGCGCCGACCCCGCCGCAGGGCTATCCGCCAGACTCTCGGTTTGCGAACCATCCGCCATGAGACGACGCTGAACTCCCAATCCGCAATTAGGAAACCGTTTTCTCACGCTAGAGAAATCGGTTTCTCTGTCGTAGTCAACCGGTTTTGTACGAGGAATGGCAAAGGGCCAGAGGACGCTCCGGCCAGCGGGGTCGCAAGACCGACGGCGAAAGCCTGTCTCGCCCGGTCCATTGCAGGTCGGGTCAAGAGCGCTCGTCCCGACCCGCCGCCGTGAAACGGGCAGCGGCGCTTCGCCGCCAACGTCTGCGGGCGGAAGGGCGGTTCGCTCCGCCCGACCTTTTCGAAACAGCGCTTGCGCCTCGGCCTCAGGCCGAAAGGGCGAGCGCGCTTTCCGTTTCCAGCATCCGCACGGGGCGGCCGATCAGATACCCCTGCACCGCCTCGCAGCCGATCGAACGGAGGAAGTCCAGCTGGCTCGGCGTCTCCACCCCCTCGGCCAGAATGGCGATGCCGAGCTGGTGCGCGATCTGGGTGATGCCCTCGATCACCACGCGCGAATGCCGGTCCTCCTCCGCCGTCGCCACGAAGGAGCGGTCGATCTTGATGCGGTCGAGCGGAAAGTCGCGCAGGTGCGACAGCGAGGAATAGCCCGTGCCGAAATCGTCCATGGCGATCGACACGCCGAGCTGGCGGATGGCCGACAGGATTTCGACAATCTTGCGCCCGTCCTCGACGATCGCTGTTTCCGTCAGCTCGATCTCCAGCCGGTGCGGCGGCAGGCCGCTGGTGGCGAGAGCCGTCGTCAGGTGCGAGAGGAGCAGCGGCGAGCGGAACTGCACGGCCGACACGTTGACCGCGACATAGGCCTCGTCCGGAAGGGCCGCTACCTGCCGGCACGCCTCCCGCAGCACCCACGCGCCGATCGCCAGGATCTGGCCGGTTTCCTCCGCGAGAGGGATGAAGCGTGCGGGCGAGACGGGGCCGAGCAGTGGGTGGTCCCAGCGGATCAGTGCCTCGTAGCCGATCACCCGGTTCTCGCTAAGTGCCAGCACCGGCTGGTAGGCCAGATGCATCTCGCCGCGCTCGATCGCCAGGCGCATGTCGGCCTCGATCTGCACGCGCTCGGACATGGCCTCCATCATGCCGGTCGTATAGCAGCTGAGGCGCCCGCGCCCGTTCCGCTTGGATTCGTAGAGCGCGATGTCGGCGAACTGCATCAGTTCCGTCGCGTCGCGCGCGTCGTCCGTGCAGCAGAGGCCGATGCTGCAGCCGATGGTGATCGTCAGCTCGCCGATCTGGAAGGGGAAGGCGAGCACCTCGATCACCTGTTCCGCCACCGCCTTCGCCTTGTCGAGATCTCCCTGGATCAGGATCGCCAGCTCGTCGCCGCCCAGGCGCGCGACGAAGCCCTCCGGCCCGACGATTTCGCTCAGCCGCGTGGCGACCTGGATCAGGAGGAGATCGCCGACCCCGTGCCCATAGGTGTCGTTCACCGGCTTGAACCGGTCGAGATCGATGAGCAGCAGCTTGAACCACTGGCGGGGATGATAGTCCCGCTCGATGCGTGCGTTGAGGGCGCGCCGGTTGGGCAGCTTGGTCAAGGGGTCGAGGAAGGCCAGTTCCTCGATGCGCCGCTGGGCCTGGCGCTCGCCCGTCACGTCGTCGAAGGTCACGACCATGCCGCCGCGCGAGACCGGACGGATTTCGACCTGCATGATCCGGCCATCGTCCATTTCGTAGTCGATCGTGGAAAAGCTATCGACCCTTTCCCATTCCAAGAGGCGCCCGCGTGCCTTCTCACGACGCTCCGCGCTCCAGTCGTGCCGGTCGCCCACCGCCTCGACGATCTCGTGCGCGGTCATGCCCTTGAGCGACAGGCCGATCTCGAACCCGTAGATTTCGAGATAGCGGCGGTTGTAGAGCTGAACCCGGCCCCACTGGTCGAGATAGACCAGCCCGTTCGACATGTTCTCCAGCGCCGTCGACAAGACGGCCGAGTGCGCCTTTTCCTGCGCCTCGAAGCGGCGCGCCGTCAGGATCGTGGCGAAGGCGCCGAGAAACAGGATCGCCGCACCGGCCGAGGTAAAGACGCTGAGCACGATCTTGTTGTCGCCCGCGATGTCGGCGCCCTCCTGAACCACAAGCTCGGTTCCGCCGATGGCGAGGAAATGCATGCCGCCGACAGCGAAAGTGAAGAGAAGACAGGTCGCGAGCCGCGAACGGGCGAGGCGAGGGGCGCCGCGCGCGCCCGCCAGCGACAGAATGCCGATCAGCCCGGCGACGAGGCTGAGCCCCGGCGCGCGCACTTGAAGACAGCCCTCCAGCGCCTGCATTCCCGAGTAATGCATGGCCGCGATGCCTGCACCCGCAAGGCCGCCCCAGAGCGCGCGCGCCCGCCAGTCCGTCGCGCCGGCGGACAAGGCAAGGGGGCCGCCTGTCAGCGCGATGGCCAGGAGCGCCGAGGCCGCCGTGGTCCAGATCTCGTAGCTCAGCAGCATATCGGGCCGGTAGCCGAGCATCGCCACGAAATGCGTCGTCCAGACCCCGAGGCCGGCCACCACGGCGACGCCGAGCTGCCAGCGGCGGCGGACCACGCCGGAGGCTTCCGCGACCCGCGCGGACAGGTCGGCCAACAGCCATCCCGCCGCGAGGCAGATGAAGACGGCCGCCAGAACGAAGCCGACGGAATGCTGGGTCGCAAGTCTGGTGAGAAGCATCGGAGGATCGAACCCGTTTTTGACCCTCCCAGTAGAGGCGCGAAGACCTGACCAATGGGTTGCAACCATGACCCTGGGTTGGATTATTCCTTTGGCCGACTGCATAAGCCTGAGGCGTTCAATGGCCATGCGCAGAGCGGGTGCTGCCTTTTCGAGCGGCATACGAACGCCATTTTCCGTTCCTGACGGCCATCGCACGGGACGTGAGATCAGGCTGCGTCGTAACCGCGCAGGAGGCGATTGAGATGGGCGGGGCCGACTTCGTCTCCCGTCCCGTCCAGCGCCTCGTGGATCGCTTCGGGATCGAGACCCATGGCGCGCAGAAGGCAGGTCGGCTTGCGCGACAGGATCACCAAGTCTGGCCGAATTCGGCGGCTCTGCCGGCTCGGCGCCCACGGATTGACGGGTGATCGACCACGACGGACGGGCGTTTGGCGCGCGCCCTCTCGGAATGATAAGAGACTCATTGACACCTCGTCGGCGCAGAGCCGCAGAGTGATTTTGCGACGACCGCGAGGCGCCGGACTGGAGTTATGCGACGGCGCCTCCGCGAGGATTGGCAACCGTCCGTAAGGGCGAGCGAAACATTGGATGCGCTCGCGCACCACTGCCTCGCTCGCGCGGCACGTCTCGCCCAAGGCGTCGACGCAAAAGCGCCAACGGATCGGACCGAGTTGTCAAACAGTCTCTAGGATGTCTCATGTCGCTCAGCCGTCTCGAACGCCAGATCGCCTTTCTCGCGCAAGCCGACGCTCTGAAATCGGTCGAGCGGCAGAGCCGCATCGTCGGGGGGAGCCGGCGCGAGAACTCGGCCGAGCATTCCTGGCATCTCGCGCTGTTCGCGTTGGTGCTGGGGGCGGACCATCCCGCCATCGACACGGCGCGGGTGGTCGCCATGCTGCTCGTCCACGATCTCGTCGAGATCGATGCAGGCGATACGCCGATCCACGGGACGCATGACCTGGCCTTCGTCGCGCGAGCCGAGGAGGAAGCGGCCGAACGTCTGTTCGGCCTCCTGCCGGAGGACCAGCGCGACGGACTCCTTGCCCTGTGGCGCGAGTTCGAGCGGGCGGAAACGCCCGACGCGCGCTTCGCCAAGGCGCTCGACCGCCTGCAGCCCCTCCTTCTAAATACGCTCACCGCTGGCGGCACCTGGACCGAGAACGGCGTGACGCAAGATCAGGTCCACGCCCGCTACGGGCCGGTGATCGAGAAGGGCTCGCCGGATTGGTGGGCGCATGCCAGGACGCTCGTCGCGCGCCATTTCAGCGGCAGCGAGGGGTGAAAGCCCGGCCCATTTGAAGGCGGGCCGAGTGCGGTTTCGTCAGGCCGGCAGTTCGGCCAGGAGCGCCTTGATGTGGCGCGCGAGCTGGTCCGCGCCGTCTTCCGGCGTGCCGGAATTGTCGATGCGCAAGCTGCTATGCGTCCCCGGCGGCTGTTCGAGATGGGCGGGGCGCGAGAGGCGGGCGAGGATGTCCGCTTCGCTCTCCCGCCCTCGCGCAGCGATGCGCGCGGCGAGCACGGCGGGGGGCGCGGTAATTTCCACCAGCGCAAGGCGCCCGAAGCGCCGCGCCGCCTCGCTTAAGGCGCGGCGCGAGAGATTGGCCAGAACCAGCTTCCCCTCACCGACCTGCTCGCGCACCAGCATCGGCAGGCCGTAGGCCAGCCCATGCGCCCGCCAGGTCAGGCAGAAGGCGCCAGCCGCTTCCGCCCGCGCGAAGCCGGGCTCGTCCAGACTGTCATGCGCCTCCGACTGGCCGTCGCAGGCGCGCGTCACCACCCGGCGCGCCAGATGGAGGCGCGGCTCCGGGCCGAGACGCTCCAGCGCGAGGCGGATCAGCGTGTCCTTGCCGGCGCCGCTCGGGCCGACCACGGCCAGAAGCAGGCCGGCCTGGGGGGCGACGTGAGGGCCAGGGGGAAGACCCAGCGGATCAGGCGACACGGCGGCCCTCGCGCCACACGCCGCGCACCACGGGGGTCGAGACCCTCGCTTCCGGCGCGTGAACTCGGACGAGATCGGCGCGCAGCCCGGCCGCGATGGCGCCGCGATCCGCCAGCCCGGCGACGCGGGCCGGCGCCTGGCTCACCATGCGAACGGCGGCCGGCAGGCCGATCGACCCGGACAGGACGAAGGCGGCCTGGATCAGGCTGAAGGGCACGTAGTCCGAGGACAGGACGTCGAGCAGCCCCGCCTCCACCAGCGAGGCGGCGGAGATGTTGCCGGAATGCGAGCCGCCGCGCACCACGTTGGGCGCGCCCATCAGGACGGCGAGCCCGCCTTCGTGCGACAGGCGGGCGGCTTCCATCGTGGTGGGGAATTCGGCGAGCGCCACGCCCAGCGTGCGGCTTTCCGCGACATGGGCGGCCGTCGCGTCGTCATGCGAGGCGAGGCTGACGCCGGCATCGCGGCAACGCTCGGCGATGAGCTCGCGATGGCGTGTGGAAAACTCTTCGGATTCCTTGATGCGCCGCAGGCAGAAAGCGTCGAACACGGGGTCCGGCATGCCGGTCTTGCCCTGATAGTAGACGCGGTAGGTTTCGAGATCCACGAACTGCCGCTGCCCCGGCGCATGGTCCATCAGCGAGGCCAGACGCACGCGCGGGTTGGAAGCGAGGCGCTCGAAGCTCGGTATGACGTCGGGCGCCGAGACCTCGCAGCGCAGATGGAGGAAATGCTCGGCGCGAAGCGCCCCGGCCGCGCCCGCCGAGAGGATCGCCTCGGCCATCAAGCCCATGTCGGCCGCGCCGAGCTGGGCGTCCTCGTCCAGCCCGACGCGAAGCGCGTCGAAGACCGTGGTGATGCCGGACGCCGCGATCTCGGCGTCGTGCCCCTGAAGGGCGGCGTGGATGTTCCAGCGCACCTTGGGCCGGGGTAGGTAATGGCCTTCGAGATTGTCGGTGTGAAGCTCCACCAGGCCGGGCAGGAGATGGTCTCCCTCGCAGTCCACCCCGACCCGCGCGAGGCTGGGAGAGGCGGCGCCGGAGGAGATGTCCGCAATGCGCCCGTCGCGCACGAGGACGCTGCCCTCCACGATGTCGTCCGGCAGAACGATGATGGCGTTGGTGAAGACCTGTTCGCTCAAAGTCGCATTCATGGTGATCGCGTTCATGGCTCGCTGCGCAGCGGATGGAGGGAGTGGACGTGGAAAGGCTGGCCGGGCTCGGCCTGAAGAAACAGCGCAAGCCGGTCGACGGCGAGCGGCCGGCCAAGGACCGGCGCGAACCTCTCCTGCAACTCGGCCTCGACGGCGGGCGCGGCCTCGTCGGCCACGCGCCCGGTCAGCGTCATGTGGAAGCGGAAATCTTCGAACACATGGGGATAGCCCCATTGCAGGAGATGGGCGCGGGCGCGCTCGCTCAAGGTTTCGGGTTTGCGGCGCGCCCAGTCCTCGGGGCTGAGCGGCGCGCGAAACGGCTCGAAGGCGCGCACGGCCTCGCCCGCCAGCGCGTCCAGCGCGGGCTCGCCCTCGTTCGGCACCAGGGCGAAGAAGCCCGACAGACGGCGCAGCGCCAGCTGGCGGATAACGGGCGCCCGATTGGCGTTGCAGAACTGGCGCAGCGCCTCGTCCAGCGCCTCCAGAGAGCGTCCCTCGGCAAGGCGGAAGGGCGCCTTCATCGTGGCGTGGAAGCCGTAGCGCGCGGGCTCGCTCACGAGCGCCGCCCGGGCGGGATCGAGCGGTTCTGCGGGCGTGCCGGGAAAGGCGCTGCGGCCCAGCCAGTTGGCGGCCAGATGCGACAGGGGCGCTTCGGCCGGCGGCGTGTAGTAGATCGCGACGCGCATCAGATGACGCGCTTTCGCAGGGTCTGAGACAGGATATCCATAAGGCTGACCGTGGCGACGATGATGAGAAGCATGGCGGACGCCTGCGGATAGTAGAAGCCCCGAATGGATTCGAACAGGATCTGTCCGATGCCGCCAGCCCCGATCACGCCGAGCACGGTGGCGGAGCGGACGTTGGATTCCAGCCGGTAGAGCGAGAAGGAGATCCAGAGCGGCAGGACCTGCGGGATGACGCCATAGACGATCTGCTGGAGGCGCGAGGCGCCGGTGGTGCGGATCGCCTCGACCGGGCGTGGGTCGATCGCCTCCACCGCCTCGGAAAAGAGCTTGGCGAGAATGCCCGTCGTGTGGACGAACAGCGCCATCACCCCCGCGAAGGGGCCAAGTCCCACCGCCACGACGAAGAGCACGGCGAAGACCACCTCGTGAATGGCGCGGAATAAATCCATCAGGCGGCGCGAGGGCTGGTAGACCCACCAGGGCGCCATGTTCTTGGCCGACAGGATGCCGAAGGGCACCGACAGGACGACCGCCAGGAACGTGCCCCAGATGGCGATCTGCACGGTGACGACCATCTCCGAGAGATAGCTGCGCCAGGGCGAGAAGTCGGGATGCAGGAAGCCGGTGGCGTATTCCGCCATGTTGCCGGCATCTGTGAAGAGATGGGTCCATTGGCCCATCTCGGCTGGCCCCCAGCTCCAGGCGAGCGCGGCCACGACAAGGGCGGGCAGCGCCATGTGGGACAGGGCGCCGCGGGCCCGCGAGGCGTCCCGCATCGTTTGCGGCGCGCCGACCTCGGATATCGTCTTGGCTTGGGTCATGGAGCCTCGCTCGGCAAGGGTCTCGGGCGGCAGGCCGGGGCGCTGGGCGCCCCGGCCGCGACGAAGCGTTTGGCGATCAGCCCTGCGGAAGCTGGGCCATGCGGGCCTCGATGGCCGCCTTCTTCTCTTCCAGCGGCTTGATCTTCTCGGCCTTGGCGGCGTCGGAGAGCGAGGCGTCGCCCTTGGTCTGCGCGATGGTCTTGGTCAGTTCCATGACGCGAACGGGCAGAAGCTGGTCGTCGTTGGACGGACGGAAGACGGTCCAGGTCAGGTCGTTCAGGATCTTCAGCTCGGCCTGCCGGTCGCCCTTCGAGCGCTCCGTGCCGTAGTCGAGAACGAAGGTCCGCAGCTTAGTTTTGGTCTCGTCCGACAGGTCCTTGGACCAGACCAGCGGATCGGCCGCGATCAGTGGCGACTTCCAGATGATCTTGATCTTGCCGTAGGCGCCCGGCTGGTTCTTCTGCAGAAGCGCCAGGTTCTCGGTGTTGTTGGCCGCCGCGTCCAGCTGGCCGTTGGCCACGCCCATCGCGTTGGTCTCGTGATTGGCGTTGGTGACGTTCTTGAAGCAGGTCTTGGGGTCGATGTTGCGCGCCGAGAAGATGAAGGTCATCGGCACGAGATAGCCCGAGGTCGAGTTCGGATCGCCCAGGCCGAAATTCACCGACTTGTCGCACTTCAGGAGGTCGTCGAGCGAGTTGAGCTTCGAGGACGCGGGCGCCAGAATCAGCGAATAATATCCCGGCGTACCGTCGGCATGCACGGTCTGGGCGAAGACCTCGCCCTTGGCGCGGTCCACCGCTTCCATCGCGGACTTGTTGCCGTACCAGGCGAGCTGCACCTTGCCGAAGCGCATGCCCTCGATCACGCCGGCATAGTCGGTCGCGAAGAAGGGCTTGATGTCGAGGCCCGTTTCCTTGGCCATGTCGGCCAGGAACGGCTCCCACTTGGTGCGCAGGTTCTGCTGCGACTCGGTGGAGATGATGCCGAAATTCACCGTCTCGGCGAGCGCGGTGCCGGCGAAGGTGGAGGCGAGCCAAACCGCCGCCATGCCCTTGAGGAAAGCGTTCATTGCAGTCTCCGATGGTCGTTGGGAACTCAGACGGCCTCGAGGGCTCCGAGCGAGGGGTGGCGTGCCGGCTCCGGCCGGCGGCTGGGGGCTGCGGCCGGCGCATCCGGCAGGAGCAGCTCTTCCGAGGCCGAGCCGTAGAGCTCGGACAGGAATTCGTTGGTGAGGGCCGAGGACGGCCCGTCGAACACGACGCGCCCGTCGCGCATGGCGACCGTGCGGGCGAAATAGCGGCGGGCGTAGTCCACCTGATGCAGCGACACGAGAACGGTGATCCCGTCGTCGCGATTGATCGCGGCGAGCACGTCCATCACGCGCCGGGCAGAGGCGGGGTCGAGCGAGGCGATCGGCTCGTCGGCGATCAGGATGCGGGCGCGCTGCACCAGCGTGCGGGCGATCGCGGCGCGCTGCTGCTGGCCGCCCGACAGCGTGGAGGCGCGCTGCGTTCCGGCATGGCCGATGCCGACGCGCGCCAAAGCCTCGAGCGCTGCCGCCTTGTCGCCGCGCCGGAACAGGCCGAACGTGCCACGCCAGCGAGGAATGCGGCCGAGCGTGCCGATCAGGACGTTGGTGAGCACCGACAGGCGATGCACGAGGTTGAACTGCTGGAAGATCACCGACACCTCGCCGCGCACGGCGTCCGCGCCCTTCAGCATCCGCCCGCCGGCCTGGACGGGCGTGCCGAAGATGGCGATGCGGCTGCCTTCGCCTTCGCCGGTTTCCAGCCCGGCGATGTGGCGGATGAGGGTGGACTTGCCGGAGCCGGAGGCGCCGATCAGCGCCACCATCTCGCCGGGGGCGACGGAGAGGTCGACCTCGCTGAGGGCCTGCGTGGTGCCGAAGCGCTTGGAAAGTCGGGTCACGGTAATCGCGGTCATGGCGTTCGTGCCTCTCTGCTGCGGGGGCAGCCTGACATACCGAGTTGGGCTGGCAGTGACGGTTTCGTTAAGCTTGGATGACAGTCGCGTAAGCCTGACGCTCGTAGGCATCGAGAAAGGCCTCGGCGCCCAGCCGGCGGAAGTCGGCCAGCGCCTCGAAGAGCCGGTCGTGCGACCAGTTCCACCAGGCGAGCGCGTCCATGCGCGCGCCGGTCTTTTGAGAGAAGCGTTCGCGGATGAGGCGCGCTGGCACGCCGCCGACGATCGTGTAGGGCGCGACGTCGCGGCTCACCACCGCACCGGAGCCGACCACCGCGCCGTTGCCGATCGTGACGCCCGGCAGGACCGTGGCGCCATGGCCGATCCAGGTGTCGTGGCCGATCGTGACCACCTTCGAGCGGCGCTCTTCGAAAAACTCGGCCTCGTCGTCGGCGCCTTCGAAATAGTCGCCGGCCCGGTAGGTGAAATGGTGCAGCGTCGCGCGGTGAACCGGATGGTTCGTGGCGTTGATGCGCACGGCGGCGGCGATGTTGGCGAACTTGCCGATCCGGGCGCGCCAGATCCGGCAGTCCTGCATAACATAGGAATAGTCGCCGAGTTCGGTTTCGCAGACATAGGACCGCGCCTCCACCTCGGTGAAGCGGCCGAACGTGGTGTCCGACACTTCGGCGCTGGGATGGATGAGCGGAACGTGCTCGTTCAGCTTGGTGCTCATGCGGCCCTCCGGGCGGAAAAGGCGGAAACGTCGAGAATGCGGGTGGCAACCGCCGCGCGCACCGGCTCGTCGTGGAAGATGCCGAGAATGGCCGTGCCGGCGGCGAGCTTCTCGCCAATCATCGCGACCACGACATCGCGATTGGCGCTGTCCAGCGAGGCGGTCGGCTCGTCGAGAAGGAGGATCGGCTGGTCGGTGAGGAAGCCGCGCGCGATGTTGACGCGCTGCTTCTCGCCGCCCGAGAAAGTGGCGGGCGGCAGGTCGAACAGCGCTTGCGGAAGGTTCAGGCGCGTCAGCATGGCGCTCGCGCGCTCTCGCGCTGTCTCCCGCGCCACGCCGAGCCGCACCAGCGGATCGGCCACCACGTCCAGCGCCGAAGCGCGGGGAACGGCGCGCAGGAACTGGCTGACATAGCCGATGGAGCGCTCGCGCAGCGCGAGGACCGTGCGCGGATCGCCCGCGCCGAGATCGCGCATCTGCCCGTCGCCTACGTCCCGCACCAGAATGGCGCCGCGATCGACCGCGTAGTTGCCGTAGATCATCCGCAGTATCGAGGACTTGCCGACGCCGGACGGGCCGCCGAGCACCACGCATTCGCCGGGGCGAAGATCGAAGGCGACGTTCTCCACCACCGGCAGCTGAATGCCGCCGCGCAAGTGCATGGTGAAGGACTTGGCGACGCCGCTGACCGACAGGAGCGGGGCGGCCTTGTTGGAAAGCTCCGACATGGTCAGGACTCCGGGATCGAGGCGACGAGAAGCTGGGTGTAGGGATGGTGCGGATCGTCCAGCACGCGGTCCGTCAGCCCCTGCTCCACGATGCGGCCCGCCTTCATCACGATCATCCGCTGCGACAGGAGCCGCGCCACGGCGAGATCGTGCGTGACGAGGATCACCGACAGGCCAAGATCGGCCACCAGCGTGCGCAGGAGATCGAGCACCCGCGCCTGCACCGAGACGTCGAGCCCGCCGGTCGGCTCGTCCATGAAGACGAGGCGGGGATGGGTCACGAGATTGCGCGCGATCTGCAGCCGCTGGCGCATGCCGCCGGAAAACTCCACCGGCCGGTCGTCGATGCGGCGCGGGTCGATCTCGACGCGGCCGAGCCAGTCCGACGCCGCCTCGCGAAGCGCGCCGTAATGACGCCCGCCCACCGCCATCAGCCGCTCGCCGACATTGGCGCCGGCCGACACGCGCATGCGCAGGCCCTCGGCCGGGTTCTGGTGCACGAAGCCCCAGTCGGTCCGCATGAGAAAGCGCCGCTCGGCCTCGGTGAGCGTTGCGAGATCGCGCATCTCGCCGTCGCGCATGGCGTAGCGCACCGTGCCCGCGCTCGGCTCCAGCCGGGCCGAGAGGCAGGAAAGAAGCGTCGTCTTGCCGGATCCGGACTCGCCGACGATCGCCAGGACTTCGCCCGGCCAGAGATCGAGCGAGATGTCGGTGCAGCCGATCCGCGCGCCGTAGCGCTTTTCGAGGCCCTCGACGGAGAGAAGCGGGGTGGCGCTCGCGCTCATGCCGGGACCTTTCCCAGAAGCGCGCCGACATGGCCGTCTGCGCGACGGGTTTCGCAATGGTCGGTGTCGGAGCAGACGAACATGCGCCCGCCCCGGTCGTCGGTCACGACCTCGTCGAGATAGACGCCGGTCGCCGCGCAGAGCGCGCAAGGGGTGTGGAACTTTTGGATCGCGAAGGGGTGGTCGTCGAAATCGAGGCTCTGCACGTCGGTGAAGGGCGGCAGGGCGTAGATGCGCTTTTCGCGGCCAGCGCCGAAGAGTTGCAGCGCCGGCGAGCGGTGCATCTTGGGATTGTCGAACTTCGGGATGGGCGAGGGGTCCATGACGTAGCGCCCCTCGACCTTGACCGGGTAGGCGTAGGTCGTGGCGATCTCGCCGTGGCGGGCGATGTCCTCGTAGAGCTTCACATGCATGAGCCCGTATTCCTCCAGCGCATGGAGGGTGCGGGTCTCGCTTTCGCGCGGCTCCAGAAAGCGCAGCGGCTCGGGGATCGGCACCTGATAGACGAGGATCTGCCCGGCTTTCAGCGGCGCCTCGGGAATGCGGTGCCGGGTCTGGATGATGGTCGCCGCGCCCGTGCGGGTCGTGGTCTCGACCTTGGCGACGCTCTCGAAGAAGGCGCGGATGGAGACGGCGTTGGTCGTGTCGTCGGCGCCCTGGTCGATGACCTTCAGCACGTCCCGCGGCCCGATGATCGCCGCCGTCACCTGCACGCCCCCCGTGCCCCAGCCGTAGGGCATGGGCATTTCGCGGCTGGCGAAAGGGACCTGGTAGCCGGGCACGGCGATGCCCTTGAGAATGGCGCGGCGGATCATCCGCTTCGTCGCCTCGTCGAGATAGGCGAAGTTGATGGCGGGAAGGGTGAGGGTCATTGCGCGGCCTCCGCCGGCTCGGCCCCGGTCGCGTCCGCTTCGGCCGGAGCCGCCGCGCGCTCGGCGTTCAGCCGGCGCAGGAGGTGGAGCTCGGCCTGGAAGTCGACGTAATGGGGCAGTTTCAGATGTTCCACGAAGCCGGTCGAGGCGACGTTGTCGCAATGGGACAGGACGAACTCTTCGTCCTGCGCCGGGGCCAGACGCTCCTCGTCGAACTCGTCCGCCCGCAAGGCGCGGTCGACGAGGCTCATGGCCATGGCCTTGCGCTCGCTCTGGCCGAAGACGAGGCCGTAGCCGCGCGTGAAGCGGGCCTCGCCCCCCTTGGGCGCGGAGAATTGCGCGATCATCTGGCATTCGGTCAGCCGCGCGCGGCCGATCACGACGGGAAAGCCGAGTTCGGGCAGGTCCACCTCGATCTCCACCAGCCCGATGCGGATCTCGCCGACGAACGGGTGGTTGCGCCCGTAGCCGCGCTGGGTGGAATAGCCGAGGGCCAGGAGAAAGCCCTCGTCGCCGCGCGCCAGCGCCTGGAGCCGGAGGTCGCGCCCGGCCGGAAAGTCCAGCGGATCGCGCGTGATGTCGCCGGGCTCGCCCCAGCCCTCCGCCGGCCCATCGCCGTCCGGCTCGATCAGGCCTTCGCCGCGCAGAAGATCGGTGACGCGCGGCGCCTTCGCCTCGTCCTCGCGGGCGCGGCGCTCCGGCTGGGGAACCGGCTCGTCGCCGGCCATGGCGGGGTCGAGCAGCCGGTGCGTGTAGTCGAAGGTCGGCCCCAGCAGCTGGCCGCCGGGCAGGTCCTTGTAGGTGGCCGAAACGCGGCGCTCCAGCTGCATGGCGCCCGTGTCCACCGGCTCGGCGGCGCGAAAACGCGGCAGCGTGGTGCGATAGGCGCGCAGCAGGAAGATCGCCTCGATCAGGTCGCCCCGCGCCTGCCGGATGGCGATGGCGGCAAGCTCGGGATCGTAGAGCGAGCCCTCGGCCATGACTCGGTCCACCGCCAGCGAAAGCTGTCCGGTGATCTGGTCGAGCGTCAGCGCGGGCACGTCCCGCTCGCCGCGCCGACGGTCGGCGAGCAGCTTGTGGGCGTTGCGGATGGCGGCTTCCCCGCCCTTGACGGCGACGTACATTTCAAGCCTCCGCGATGCGTGTGGAGCGCGGCAGGGCGATCAGCCCGTCGCCCGCCACGAGAACGAGATCGTGACCGCGCGGAAACAGCGCGCGATTGCCGGCGCGGGCCGCGAGGAACCCCGCCGGCAGGCCTTGCGGGGCGATGGTGCGGACCGTCTCGATGCCGGGGCCCGTGAGAACGAGCGGCGCGCCGCCTTCCAGGCATTCCACCGGCAGGATCAGGGTCGCGGCGCGGTCGGGATAGGCGTCGGTGCCGATACCGAAGCGGCCCCAGCCGGCGGGGTCCGAACCGAGGGTGAGCAGCGCGAAGGCGGCCTCGCCCGGCGCCGCGACGAGGCTGGCGCCGGTGTGGAAGCCGAGCCAGGCGGCAGCCGCGCCGGCCTCCGCGCCCTCCAGAAAGATCGACGCGTCGGCATCGGCCAGCGTCAGCAGAAACACGGCGGCGGCCGGCGCGAGCGGTGCCGGCGCCTCCACCGAGGCGGCGAGACGGGCGATCGTGCCGGGCGCGGCGAAGGCGTCCATCACGGCGCGAAAGGCGTCTTGCGAGCCCAGAACCGGGTCCTGGAAGCCGCCCGAGACGGCGAGGGCGGAAAGGGAAGCCTGTGTCATGCCTGATCCTCGCCTCGAACCAGCGTGAAGAAATCCACCCGCGTCGCCTCGGTCTCGGCGGCACGATCGCTCTGCGTGTCAGTGTCGGCCTGGAGGAGCGGGGCGACGATCTCGCGCTCGATCCGCTCCTGCCACTCCGGGTGCTGCCAGAGCGCGTCGCAATGGGCGGCGAGCCGCGCCTTGTCGCTGTCGCGCCCCAGGATCATGGCGTGTCCGACCTCGCCGGTGCCCAGCCGCACCGTGGCGCGGCAGACGCTGGCCTCGCCCAGATTGAACGGCGCTCCGCCTCCGCCCGCCCGGCCGCGCAGCATGACGAGGCCGATCTCGGGCCCGCGCACCGGCCGCGCCGGCGGGGCGGCCTCGCAGACCTGGCCGTGCAGCACGCGCAGCACGGCACCATCGGCCAGCGCGAAGGCGCCGATGGCGCGGCGACGGCGTTCCTGAAACGAGATGTCCGGGTCGGAGGAGGGCTGGAGCATGGGTCGGTCCGCTCATTGGTCTATTTGTTTAGACATTTAGTCTGGACGATCCTTCTTTATCCGTCCATCGGTGACATCAGGATGACAGGCGCGAATCTTTGGGCGCGAATCTTTTGGCGGGAGCGGGCGTGAACGAGACGGACGAGGGCGTGACGCGCTGGCGGCGGGTGGCCGACAAGATCCGCTCCGCGATCATGGACGGCGCCTTCGCGGACAAGCTGCCGCCGGAAACGGAGCTGGCCGACAGTTTCGGCGTGAACCGGCACACGGTTCGGCGCGCGATCCAGTCGCTCGCCAGCGAAGGGCTGCTGCGGGCCGAGCGCGGCCGGGGCACGTTCGTCAACGCGCCGGCGCGCCGGCTCGCCTATCCCATCGGCCCGCGCACGCGCTTCTCCGAAAACGTCACGGCGCAGGGGCGCACGCCGGGCGGGCGCCTGATCCGGGCGGACGCCACGCGCGCCGACGCCGCGCTCGCCGCGCTTCTCGGCTGCGCGCCGGGCGCGCCGCTGCATCGGCTGGAAACGCTCAGCGTCGCCAATGGCGTTCCGCTGTCGATCGCGACCTCGCATTTCAGCGTGGAGCGCTTTCCCGGCATCGTGCGAGCCTATGCCGAGACCGGCTCGGTGACGGAGGCGCTGAAGCTGGAAGGCGTCTCGGACTATCGTCGGCGCGAAACGCGCATCACGGCCGAGCGCGTCCACCCGCTCGACGCCGACCATCTGGCGACCTCGCCCGACTCGATCGTGCTGGTCAGCATGGCGGTGGATGTCGATCTCGACAACCGCCCGGTGCAGGTGATCCGGGCGCGCTTCCCCGCCGATCGCATGGAGCTGGTGCTGCGGCCTTGACCTCGCGCGCGGCGCGCAGAAGCCCGAACGACGAAAGGGCAGCCCGCGCCGCCCCTTTTGCTTTCAATCGAATGTCCGGCCCCGCGTGGCCTCAGGCCAGCATCTCGCGCAGCGCCGCCACGGTGCCGGGCACGTCAAGGCGCCAGCGGCGCTGGCTCGGGCGCGGGTCGGTCCGGTCCTCCTCGCCGATCACGACGCCGTAGGCGAGACCGAGCGAGCTGAAGAGATTGGTGTGCGCGTCGAGAAAGACGCCCGTGCTTTCGATCGTCACGACCTGCGTCTCGGGCTGGCAGAACACGGTGTTGAACATGGCCGCGCCGCCGAGGCCCACCACCACCCGCGCCTTGGCGAAGAGCGCCACCTGCTCGGCGAAGGAAAGATGCTCCGGCTCCACCACGGTGAAGCCGAGCGGCACCAGCGCGTCGATCAGCTCCTCCTCGTTCAGGAGGCCGCGATAGGCGCCGCCCTTGCGGGTTCGGCTGAGGCGGGACAGGAAGACGCGCTCCGGTGCGGGCGCCGCGCTGCCATGGGCCAGCCGCTCCGCCAGATCGCGAAAGATGTCGCGCTCGTGCGGGGCGAGGATCAGGTCCCGCCCGACCATGCGCAGGAGGCTGACGCTCTCGCACCAATAGGTCGCGCCGCGCCGCTGCTCGACGATGTCCTCGTCGGCGAGGCCGAAGGTCTGGAGAAGGCTGCGCTGCCAGGGATGCTGGCGCTCGCACAGGAAACGGTCGTACCGGTCCCGATGGCTCGCGAAGTGATGCATGCCGGGCAGGCCGAGAAGCAGCCACATGCCCCAATTGTCCGGCTCGTCCGGCGTGCCGAGAAAGATCGACCCTTCGAGATGCTCGGCCCGCTCCAGCGCCTCGCGCGCCAGAACCGCCCCGCCTTCGTGCAGCTGCAGGCCGGTCGCGGCGTTCTCGTAGGTGCCGTGCGCGCGGGCCATGCGCAGAAGATCGTCCTCGCCATGCACGGTGTATCGGTCGAAGAAGCGGCCCGAGCGGACGATCCCGTTGAAGCCGACGATCCCGGCATTCTCGAAACGGTCCACCGCGCGGCCCTGCGTCAGCCGCTCCACTTTGTAGATGCGCGAGACGTCGGGCTCCTCGCCCGAAAGGTTCAGGAGAAAGCGCGGCAGGGTCTTGGCCCAGGTCTCGCGCGGCGCCATGATCTCGCGAGAGAACAGGCTCTCGTCCCCCGGCCGGGGCGCGACCACCGGCACGAAGGCGGCCTCCGCCGCTTCGGGCGGCTCGGCGTCGGGTTCGGCGGGTTCCAGTTGAACCGCGCGCAGGGCGACCACGGAGCGCTCGCCCGTCTGCAACTCGTTGAGCGTGGTGGCGCGAAGGCGCACTCGCAGCCCGTCCCGCGCCCGGGCGGGGAAGGCGAGCGACAGAGTGGCGGCGCGCGACCCGTCCGACATCTCGCACGCGGTGCGGGCGATCTCTGCTTCGCCCTGGAAGGCCGTCAGTTCGAGGCGCAGGGGCGCCACCGTCGCGATGGGGATTTCCGCCTCGGCCCGAAGCCGCGTCGCCCCAAGCAGGCGAACGTTTCGCCATTCCAGCGCGGTCTCCGGCTTCGAGGGCTCGGAGGCATGAAGCAGGAACTGGCTGTCCACCTGGCGGGACCAGTCGTGGCCATGGAGAAGCACGGCCTCGCCCCAGCCGAAATCATGCTCGCCGCCCGTGCTGCCGACCTCCGTCTTGGAGGGAAAAGGCAGCGCGCGAGGCCCGGGCCCCAGATGCGCTGCGACGGCGCCTTGCACTGCTTCCCATTCGGCGAAGGGCGCGGCTTCCAGCGCTTGGCGCAAAAGGGCCGAAAGCGCCTCGCCCTTCGATCCCGAGCGGGGGAGGGAGGCGGCGAGGACCCGCTCCGACAGGGTTTCGAGGCGGGCGAAATACGCCGCTTGGTCCGTCTCGCCCAGCACGAGCAGCCAGAAGGGCGCGCCCCCGCCAAGCCGCGTCAGTTCCGCCTGGATCATGGCGAGAAGCGCCGGTTCGACCGGCTCGGCGCCCGCAAGCACCAGGATCAAGCCGCCGCCGGCGAGGCGCGCGCGAAAACGGCGGCCGAGGTCCCGCATCCGATCCGCCTCGCGCCGATACAAGCCGCGCTCGCGCATGGCGTCGCGATCGAAACGCCAGTCGTCCCCGGCCGGCATTTCGGTGAGGTCCGAGCGCCATTCTGCGCCATGATGGCGCTCGCGCACCCAGCCCGGCGAAGCGGGCGAAAGGTCGGCTCGCCGGAAGAGGCGCGTCAGGTCGTCGTGAAGCAGGGTGAGAAGCTGATGGGGGCGAAGGCGGGCGCGGCCGAACAGGCTGTCCCCCTCGACGCCGAGCTGTCGCAGGGGCGCAAGGAACTTGTCCTGCCCCAGGAGAATTTCGAAACGCGCCGCGTCCGAGGTGCTGAAAGGGGCCAGCGGGGGCTCGCTCGGTGCTGGTGGCGTGACCGACGCCTTGGGTCCTATCAGCGAGTGGCCGAGGTCGACCCCGGCGGGGTCGGGTGGAGTCAGGAACGGCGGTATGGTCGACAAGACCCGGCGGGCCAATGCCAGCGACGTTTCAGACGGGCTTTCGGGCGTCGGGGCGAGGGCGTCGGACATGGCGGCGGGCAATCCAGCAAGGCAGGCTGCAGCCTAAAGATGGATCGTTGAGGAAGCGATAAAGCGGCGGGCTCTCCCGCAAGGCCGTGGCTCGTAGGCGCTATGATTCAGGGACGTAAAGCAGATCTGCGCGGTCTCCCTGCGTCGATCCCAAGCGTGACGCCTTTCCAAATGAAGGGCGTGGAAATGCTCTGTCGCAAAGTTTCCCCGGCCTTTCCGAAGCTGGAGTGGTCATCCCGCCATGCGTCCATCCGACAGACCATCCAACCGAGCGCGGGATGAAACAAGAAAGCTGAAGCTGGCGGAAGCGGGGACGACATCGCGGGTTCTTGACAGCCCTTCGCCAGCCGGCGTCACATGCCGGCTTCGTGCCTCGATCCGCTATCCCAGATGGAGCGGCATTTGGTACACAGCGACATGAGCATCCTCCACACGCCCGTGTCAGAGTCGCGAGCCCGGCAAGACATCAAGAAGAGCCGGTTTCTCGCCATTGCCGACACAATCTCGAGCGTCGAGGCGGCGCAGGCGTTCGTGGGGCTGCATGCCGATCCCACAGCCCATCACAATTGTTGGGCTTGGCGGTTCGGACAGAGCTACCGGTTCACGGACGATGGCGAGCCGAGCGGAACGGCTGGGAAGCCCATCCTGCAGGCGATCGATGGGCAAGGGCTGGATCGCGTCGTCGTGATGGTAACGCGGTGGTTCGGAGGCGTTCGTCTTGGCACCGGTGGTCTCATCCGCGCCTATGGCGGCACGGCCGCGCTCTGCCTCCATAATGCCGAGAAGGTGCCGCTTCTTGAAACGATACCGGCCACTTTGACGTGCCAGTTCGGCGATCTCGCGCTTCTGCAAGCTCGGATCGGCGCCCAGGCTGGCGTGGAAATTCAAAGCACGCGCTTCAACGACACGGGCGCCCAATGGTCGCTCGCCATCCCCCGCGACAAGGTCGATACGATGTCGCGCCTGGTGAACGATCTGACGCATGGGCGGGCCGACCTGCGCTTCGATGAGCTCTGCCGCGAATAGTCAGCCGGACCGCGAAGCTTCCTGTTTTTTACTTCTGAGGGGATGGAAGGCTGAACGAGCCGTTCCCAGGCCGAAGCCTCACATCGGGTCCGCCTATTCGGCATACGGAGCGAAGTGGCTCTATCTATTGCGCTCGCCTCTCAAGCCATCGCGCTCTCGTCTCGTTCCCTGTCCTGACAGGATACGACTATCCCCCCTCGCTTTCCGATTGGTCGGGTCTGCTCAAGACGTTCTTCCAGAAGTCGAAGAGCATTCGACCACTCAGCGGGAAGCGGGTCGTCCCTGTCGATCTCGCAACGCGCGGAGAACAGCCGAAACGACGATTGAAGGCTTTCGAGAAATGCGCCGTGCTGTCGAAGCCGAGGAGGTTTGCGATCTCGCCGATCGACCGATGATCTTCCGGGTGGAAGAGAATGGCGCGGGCCGCCTCCAGCCGCAGTTCCATGATGAACCTGGAAACGCCTCCAAGAGGCTGGAAGGCGCGATAGAGCGTCGAGCGGGCGATCTCGAGATCGACGGAGATCGATTCCGGCGTGAGATGGGAAGCCGATAGGTTCTGCCGGATATGCCGCTCCACTCTGGTTCGAATGGCGGAGGGCGCAAAGGCTCGGTTCGTGTCCTGGCACAGCAGGAGTTCGTCGAGCGCGGCGGCGATCAGGCAAAGCGAGGCGCGAGTGATCCGTTCGGCTTCCTCCACCGGCAGCATCGGCAGGTGACGGGCAAGGGAGATCATGTGGTCCATCAGAAACTGTGCGCTGACCGACCGGAAGACGTGACCATGCAAGTCCGGGATCGATGGAACCAGCTTGGCCAATGCCTGCCTTGGAACGTTGATCATCACCCACCGGCTATCGGTCGAAAGGCCAACCGATGGTCGGGCCGTGTCCAGACCGATCAACTCGCCGTCGCCGAAGTCGAACAGCTTGCCGTCGGCGTTCCCCGCCCAGCGCCCTTCGGCAAAAACGACGAAGACGAGATTCGTCTCGTCACCCTTGGTTGCGTTCGGCGGACGGTCCACCCAGGCGGAGGTGGTCTTCCCAGCCATGACGACGAGCGGATCGAGCAGCCAGGCGGCTGCGTCCATCTCGAAGTCTTGCATATCGCGCCCGGCCGGAAGGCGAATATCATATTGCGGGAGAACAGCTCGCCACCGATGGAAGGCCCCCTCCGGGCCGAGGTCGGCGCTGCTGATCCGAACGGACGGCAAGTGCTGGCTCATGGACGCGTGACCTCGCGGATCGACGCCGTCCTTCCCGAACCTGTTGTCGTCAGCCTGCCCGATGGCACCGCTGGGTCAGGGACCGTTCGCGCGTCCGTGTCATGCCGGGTTCGAAACCGGATATCGATGGAAACCGGATAAGCCATATTCCCCCCTATAACTTACCGACTCTTCTCTACTCGACCGGTCGAATTGATAAGAGCCGGTATTCTACATTGAGACGAACAGCCAAAACCCCGAACTTGCAGCTGGTCCGTCCATGCCGCTAGCTCGCCGTCGCAGGTATCGCAACGGGAAAGTCCAGGCCGTGCTCGACCCCAACAAAGTCCGTCTCATCCTCAAAGAGAATCCGCATTTCAAGGCGGCGACGGCGACGTTCTTATTGAGCAAGGCGAACAAGGACAGCTATCCCCCCAATCCCTGGATGACGCTCAACGGGCATGAAGGCGACAGCCCGCTGACGCAGCGAAACCTGAGCCGTCGCAAATGGAAGTCGAGGACCAGTGCGGCCTTCGACGGGGCGGGGACCGTCGGTGCTCATTTCGGGTCCGTCGTCAACACGACGAAGATCGCGAGGCATGGCGTTGCGCTCGGCTCCACCATCGCCCATGCGGTTCGGCTGGAGGCGATGGCGAAGAGGGTCCAGGACGGTGGCTCGCTTCGGGCCATGCTCGAAGCCCTCATCGTCATGAAGGGTCTGAAGGGTGTTCATCGCACCGGAAATCTCGCGCTGACCGCCATTCCCGATGTCGGAATGGTGGGAACGGCGGCCGGTCTCGTGCTGACGGTCGCTCGAAAGTTGCAGTTGAAGGCAACCGCGATCACCGACCTCGATCTGGCGCTTCGGCTGCACTGGCAGGCCTATCGCGAGTTGAAGCTCCTGGGCAGGCGGGCGGGCCGGGACCGGCCCTTTCGCTCGTCCACGAATTGACCACGAAAGGATTGCGGGGGCGCTTCGACTTCGGCGACCTTCACTCCTTCGAGCAGAACAAGCGGATCATGCTTGAGCCCGCCGGCTATGCCGTGATCCTTCTCAAGCTGACCCAGGACTGAAGCCTCGAGCCCTCCTCGTCTCGTGGCGCGCCACGCTTCGGGGCCGACCGCCCCGCTGGGCGTGGTCGCGGGACGCGAGGCCGCTCGCCAGATTGCGTCACGGACCCTGAGCATGCCGATCCCACCATCAGACCCCGACTACGAAACATGGTGCTTGGGCGAGCTGACAATCTCCGCTGAGACAGGCTCCCATGGTCAGGCCCTGAAGGCGCCGGCCACGCGCAAGCGTCGCGAGAGCAGCCTCGTCCTTCTGCTTCCGCGAGAGGGCGAAATGAGGGGCGAGGTCGAGGGGCGTCCTGTCGTGGTCGGCGCTGGCGACCTCATCGGGTTCGACGCCGCCCGCCCCTTCTGGTCTTCGACCGCCAATTGTCGATGGATCACGATCGAGGCTCCCGTCCGGAGGCTGGTCGATTTCGCGCCCGTCATGTCGGATCTTCATGGTCATGTCTTCCGGTCGCCCGGCGCGAAGATCCTTGCCCGGCACATGCCAGCCCTGGTCGAAGGCTTGCCGGAAGCGACCCCGGACGAGGCGGCTTTCGTCATGCAGGCAACTTTGCTGCTCGTGCGCGCGGCCCTGTGCGAAAGATCGACCCATCGCGGCCCTGAGAAAAAGGGCACGGCCTGCATGATCCTCAGCCGCGTCGAGCGGTATATCCTCGACAATCTGTCGTCCAACAGGCTCGCCCCGGACAGCATCGCGAGGAGTCTCGAGATTTCGCGAGCCACGCTCTACAGGGCTTTTCGAGAGCATGGCGGGATCGTCGCGTTCATCACCGAGCGCAGGCTCGACGCGGCCGAGACGATCCTTCTTCATCCGGAAGAGCACCGGTCCATCGGCGAGATCGCCGAGAACCTGGGCTTCGACAGCGCCGCGCGTTTTTCGAAGGTCTTCCACCGCCGGTTTGGTTGCGCCCCTCGCGATGCCAGGCGGTTCAGGTCCGTGCGAGGCTCGTCGTCCCGCGGAAGCCCGTCCCAGCTCGGTAACCTCCCTTGAGGCGCCGATCCCGGCTAGGGCCTGTCCATTCGAAGCGGAGGCGCTTGGCCCTTGGACGCGTTCCGCCATTCACGCGGGCTGCAACCGTAGGTCTCCCGGAAGGCGCGGCTGAACGTGTCGTTTCTGGTGTATCCGACGCTGTGGGCGATTTCCGAGATCAGTCGTTTGTCCCGCGGGTCGTGCAACGCCGCAGCGGCCTTGCGCAGGCGCAGGCGGGTCAGGGCCGACGTGATGCCGCTCGGATCGTCGAAGGCCCGGTACAAGGTGGCGCGCGAGACGCGCGCCAGCGTCGCGATCCGATCGATGTCGAGTTCCGGTTCGCGGAAGCGCTGCTCGAGGATCCAGCGGATCTCCGTCTTGAGCCGCCTTTGCGCCGCGTCCTCCGAAAGGACGCAAGGCGCCGAGGTTCCAACGCACGACAGGAACGTGCCGATCAGCCGCTCCGCCACAAGGGGGCCGTCGGCCTCCTCGAGCGCCGGCAACTCGCCCAGGTCGGACAGAACCTGCCGCACGAGCGGTTGCGCGTCGTGCCCCGACAGGACCAAGCCGTGAAGCGTTTCGACGCGCGGAACCAGGCGCGCCATCGCTTTCCGCTCCAGAGTCAAGGTGATGCAACGCGCGTTGGTCGAGGACTGGACGAACGCCATGCTCATGTCACCGATCAGGATGCTGCTCGCGGCTCCGCGATAGGCCCCGACCGACGTCACGCCATGATAGCGGCCCTCCAGGGTGATCGCGATGCTCACCCTGTCGAACCCGTCGGAACTGGCCATGGAAGAGGTTCGCTCGTAGGTCTGCCCGGTCATGCGGGTGTCGTTGAGAACGAGCGGCCCTAGGTCGAAGGCACGGGAATGCGAATAGAAGCCGCCGGCAGGGGGCTGGGTCCGCATGAGCTTGGACATGCTCGGCCACGGACGTTCGCGCCACGCGTCGTAACGCTCCCTGGCCGCGATGCTGCTGGTGGTGAAATCGATGAAACGCATACGGACTGCTGGTGCGGACGCCTCGTTCTCTTGAAGCACGAGACGCCGGTCGATGAAACGATTCTTGGCGGCGGCCTCGCAGCGCGCACGCCCGCCCGAGCCCGCGCGGAATTGCCCTATGGTGACCAGCCCTCAACGCTGGCCCCAGCGGCTCCCCTCAATACCAGACCTTTCGGTTGGCATTGTCCATCGTTCGGGTGGCCCCGGCCTGTTCGCTCAGAGCCCTTCGATCGCTGCGCGGACGGGTCTCCACGGGCGCTGGGGCGTTCAGGCTGTTGGTCTGCCCCAGGAGACCATCCCCCACCCAGCCTTTCCCGGTCCCGCTCTGCCTGACGTTGACATCCGGGATGACGATCGAACGGCCTTCGCCGACGAAGCCGACCGACCCCGTATAGCCGGTGACCGTCAGGCGATTGAAGCCCTTGGCTTTCAACGCCGAGCAGAGTTGGCCCGCGAAAGGCGCGTCCGAGGCTTTCCGGTTCAAGTTGTGGGTGGCCTTGCCGTCGTTCCAGGCGGTGGAGGCGCCGACATAGCCGCCCCAACAGACCAGCAGGCGGAGATCCTTGAAGCTTTTCGACAGCTTGTGCTTCACGAGTTCGCTCGCCAGTTCGGCTGCGGTCTTCCGGGCCGTTTTCTGTCCGAACAGCCCTTTCACGGTCCCGGCGATGACGGAGCCGCTCTTGTAGCTTCCATGGGCGAGAATGTAGAGAATGTCGTCCTGCGCGATCGTGCCGAGATCGGGTTTCTGGTGCGACAGGAAAACGGTGCCGACGCCTCCGAAGTGCTCGGCGCCATGTTTCAATTCCTTGTCTTCGAACGGGACATAGATATGGAACAAGCACGCACCTTCATTGCTCGTCGCTGACGGAACCGCCGAGGGCTCGACCTTGGAGCCCGCCGGACACGCATACCCTATCCTCATCGGACCCCTTCGACGCCTCGAAAGACTTTGCAGCGTGTCTCAAGCGCGCATCCCTCGATCCGATTGAGCGTCTTTGTGGTGGGATCGAGGAGACGGCTGACCAACGCGGGGCGCATTTGCCTCTGCGTCTCACAATCGGTTGTTTCATCCTCAAGAACATCCGAAAGCCTTGCGGCCTCTTGTCTTGGCACCCGGCCTTCCTGTTCATCCGTCTCAACGGAAGCAGGGATTCTCACATGGACGCCGTCGTTGAGGAACTCGGTACGGCCGATGGCGGATCGCTTAAAAGGTGGCGCCCCGGCCAGCCGCCAGGGCGTATGGGGTTTGCCGGGCTGACTCCGATGCGACCGGCCTTCGGCTTCACAGATGCCGACCGCTGATGTGCTCCGGCGAGTTCGTTGGCTTGTTCGGCGGCCGTTAGGGGCGCACGGAAGAAGCCTTCCTGATGGTTTCTTACGCGATCCGGCCCGACCGCTGGCCGAGGTCGGTCATTCCCTGTCCGGATCATGGCTGACATGCGTGCTTGGAGCGTCGAACGGCTGGTTGATCGGTAAGGATGCAAGTCAACGCAAAGGCAAAGCCTTACTCCACACTCGTATCTGAAAGGATCGGCCAATGCCTGCTCACATTTCTTTCAACGATAAAGTTAAAGCCCTCGGCTATTCCGTTGCCTTCACGGCGATCGGCGTAAAAGGTGGCATTCGTTGGCGGGTCGCGAAGTTGACAGGGAAAAAGGACGGATTCAAACCATCCAATATCGAGAATATGTTTCATAATCGCGGACCCCTTTCACCTGGATCGATCATGGGACACATGAGCGATCAAGAGCAGCGCGCCCGTGAAACGGATGTTTGTACCTACAAGGACTATCGGGACCATCTCGCCAAGTTTGCGCCCACCAGGACCACCGGACCCGTCGCGGGCGGGCATCGGCAGAAGGCCATCCCGGTCGCCAGCGACGAATGGGATTTGTACCTCGCCCCCGACACGGCGTTCGATCTGACGATGCAGGCCATTTTCAAGGAGAACGATGGCCGGGTCTTGGGTACCAAAACGCAAGATGTCGACATTTCCGAGCGCAAGGGCTTCTTCCGAAAAAAGGAGGTCGTGCAGGTCACGGCCCCCTATTCCGCTAGCGAGGCGGTCGTCACCTTCATCAGCAGCGCAAAAGGTGTGATCGACATCAAGCGCATCGAACTGAATGCGGCTGGGCAGGAAATTATTGCCTGGTCTCGGAGCAAGTAGGCTGTCAACGCGGCGATCCACCCTCGGCGTCAATGGGTGCTGTCAGGAGTGATCAACGAGACCTCCAGGCGACGGATGGCCTAGGAATTCCGGGGCAGGGGCGAGGAACGAGGCTCAAGCGATGCGAGGGAGGGAAGGGCCAGGCACTGGCGGCGGCAGCCACGGCGAAAAAAGCGATGCACCCGACACGAGGAGGTGTCGTCAGGTGCTCTTAAGCACGCTGGGTAGGGAAACATCCACCGGGCAGGGGGTAAGGTTCACTGAACAACGGGAGAGTGGAAGGCCAGACGCGGTGCCGCCGCGTTGCGCCGGTTCGCCGCAACCCGCCAGGCCGCCTGGACCGTCGCCTCTGCCGCGCGGGAATCTGGGCATTCCGGCCCGGGGCGTTGCGAGTGGGCGTTCGGCTTCCGGTCTTCCCTCGTCCCAGGTCGCGGTGCCGGCCGGCTTATCAGGAACGACCCTAGAATGCAGACCACCGCGCTGAACCCGACCTCGCCCCGCAGCCCGCTGCGTTGGACCATCCGCCTTCGCTTCGGCCTGGCAGCGCTGACGGTGCTCGTCCTGGCGCAGCTGCTCTCGGGCGTTCTGACGGTCTCCGCCATTCGCAAGACCGCTTTCGACGGAACCGTGACGGCCGTGCGCATCGTCGGGCACGACTGGTCCTTCCGCATCCAGAACTCGCTGCGTTTCGGCAAGCCGATCACGCAGATGTTCGGCCTGCCGGAAATTCTGGCCGGCATTCGCTCCGACCTGCCGTTTCTATCCGGCGCGCTGGTCACGCTGCCGGACGGCTCGATCGTGGAAGGTAATCCCGCCGCGGGCCTGCCGCGAGACCTCGGCGCTCTCGTGGCGGAACGGTTGGCCGCCGCCCCATCGGCGGGCCAAGGCCGGGCGCTAGGGCAGGCCAAGCTCGGCGATACGCATGTCTTCGTGCTGCCCGTATCCGGCGCCGGCGGCAGCCTTGCGGGCGCGCTGGTGATGCTGGTGCCAGCCGAGGCGATCTCGCAGGCGACGGCCGGACCGGTTTCGGACGCCGTCGCCTCGCTCGCCATCACAACGCTGCTCGGCACGCTCGCCGTGTTTCTGGCCGCTTTCGTGCTGCCCATCGGCGCGGACGGAACGGTGGGGCGCTGGAAGCTGCTCCTCGTTCCGGGTCTCGTTCTCGTGCTGGTGCAGGGCGGCTCCTCCTGGCGCAACATCGTGACCTTTCGCGACACCTATGTTCAGGCCGCGACGGAAAACGTGCAGCGCTCGGTGGATCGGTTCGGCACCGATCTCCAGCGTCTGGTCGACAAGGGCGTCAAGCTCGACCGCCTGTCCGACTACGGCTCGCCCTTCGCACGCATGGCCAGCGATATTCCCGAGCTCGCCTCCGTGCGGCTGGAGGACATGTCGGGGCGCGACATCGCCGCGTTGGACGCCACGCGCGAGCCCACCGCTCATCGCGCGCCCATCACCTACGAGATCCGTTCCGCCGACGGGACCCGCCCGGCGGCCCGCCTGAGCGCGAGCCTGTCCGACACGGCGATCGGCGAGGGCGTGTGGCATCGCGCGCTCGACGCCGGCACCGTGCTCCTGACCTCGGCCCTCTTCGGCTTCGAGCTGCTGGTCCTGTTCGGCATCCTGATGCGCCGGCTCGCTGTACGCGCGGAGGAGGGGGCGGCGGTGGACCGGGACGGGCATCATCTCCTGGCGCGCCCGGCCTCTTTCCTTCTCGTCTTCGGCTGGGCGCTACCGTTGTCCTTCGTGCCGTTGCAGATGGGCGCGCTCGCCAGCGAGCCCTTGTTCGGCCTGTCGCGGGCGGTGACGCTGGCCTTGCCGATCTCCGCCGAGATGGGGTGCGCCCTGGTCACCGCGCTGATCGCCGGCATCCTGACGGACCGTCGCGGCTGGCACGTGCCCTTCGTGCTCGGTGGCCTCGTCTGCGCCGCCGGGGCGCTGGCGGGAACGCTCGCCACGGGACCGATCACCTATATCCTGGCGCGTGCCGTGGTCGGGCTCGGATATGGCCTGGCCTGGATGGGCATCCAGGGCTACGTCTTCTCCTGGTCCAGCCCGCGCACGCGCACCCAGGCCGTCGCCAATCTGGTCGCGGGCATCTTCGCCGGGCAGATCTGCGGCAACGTGACAGGCGCCATGCTGGCCGACCAGATCGGCTTCTCCTCCGTCTTCACCATCGCGGCCGTTCTCGGGCTGGCGCCGATCCTCTTCGCATTCGGTTTCATGCGCCCTTATTTCGGTCGGCCGGCAAGCGGGCCAAACGCGGCGGCGGCGGCCCCTGCGCCTTTGCCGCTTGCACCGGCGGCGGGCTCCGCGCTCGGCGGCCTGCTGAAAGATCGCAACTTCGTCGCGTTGCTTCTGCTCAGCGTCGTGCCGTTTTCCATCGCGCAGGTCGGCCTGCTCTACTACACGCTGCCCGTCTACCTGTCGCAGCAGGGGATCGAGCAGGGCAATATCGGCCGTATCATGATGATCTACGGCCTGTCCGTGATCTACATCGCGCCGCTGCTCGGCCGCTGGGTCGACCGGCACATGCGCAAGAAGCCCTTCATCGTCATGGGCGGCCTGCTAGGCGGCCTCGGCCTCGCGTTCACCTATCTCGACATCGGTCTGGCCGCGCTCGTGGGCTCGGTCTTTCTTCTGGGCTTGGCCAGCAGCCTCGGCGGTCCGGCGCAGACGAGCTTCGCCCTGCATCTGCCGAGCGTGCAGCGCTTGGGCACGGGGCGGGCCATGGGTATCCAGCGCGCCGCCGACAAGCTCGGCCAGATGATCGGCCCGCTCGCCGTGGGCGCGCTCTTCACGTTCCTCGGAACGCGCGACGGTCTGGCGGTGACCGGCATCTACTATCTCGGCTCCACGCTTCTCTTCTTCCTGATCGCGCGGGATCATGCGTCCGGTGCGTCGTTACTGCGAAAGGGCGCTGCCGGCCATGGCTAACATGCGCACCCATCCGACGCTGGGCGTCGAACTCGAAATGCCCGTGGTCGATCTGGCATCGGGGGCGAGCTTCGATGGACGCGAGCTCTTCCCGCGTCTTTTCGAGTCGCGTCGGGGGCGACACGAGGCCGTGACGCCGGTTCTGGCGTCCGGCAGCCTGATCGGTGTCGCCGGCCCGCAGGTCGTCTCGTCCGTCGACAACGGCTTCAACAACCTGGAAAGCGCCATCGGCATCGTCGGCGGGCCGGCGCGCCCCGGCTCGAACCTCAACGATCTGGCCGGTCTCGTGCACCGGGAACTGACCGAGCTCGTGGGCGCGCTCAGCGAACTCGGCGCCGGCATCGCCAATCTTTCCCAGCATCCCGCGACGCCGATCGATGAGGCCTTCTACCAGGCCATGCGCGCGCCCAAGCCCATCTACGACTATTGGCGGGACGTGCGCGGCTGGCGGCACGAAACCGGCATGGATGCCAAGGCCCAGAACGGGCCGACCACGGGCGTCGATGCCGAGCATGCGGTCGAAGCGCTGAATCTCGCGCTCCTGGCGGCGCCGGCCATGATCGCGCTTTTCGCCAACAGTCCGTTCGAGGCTGGCGAGCCGACGGGCTGCAAGGAAAACCGGCTGCGCATCTGGACGCGCATGTTCGCCGCGCCGACCTTTCCCGGCGACCGCGCGACCCATCGCCCGCCGGTTCAACCCTTCGAGGATCTCGCGCATTACTTACGCTGGATGTTCGAAGGCAACCGCGCCATGCAGGCGCTGCCGCTCGGCGCCAATTCCTACAAAGGGTTCGGCGAGCTCGCTCGGATGGACGGCGACCCCTCGCTCTTCGCCTTCCTCCGCGCGCAGAGCTGGAGCGGCCGGCGGCTGAGCGACGGAGCGGCGATCGAGGTGACCCCCGATCTACGGCATCTGGAAAGCCTGCAGTTCTCCCAGTTCTCGGACGCGCGCATCCGGTTCAGCTTCGGCACGGCGCCGACGGTGGAAGACTTCTTCCAGGCGCTGGCGGAGCGCAAGGTCGAGGCGTTGTTCGCCGACCATTGCCAGTCTCTCTATATCGAGGGGCGAGCGGCTGGCGCGAACTTCCCGGACGCCGAACTCTGCGATCTCGACGATCCGCTCGTATCCGCCTCGGTGGCGATGGCCCCGTCGGCGATCCAGAAGGGCTTGCAGTGCAATCCCGGCAGCCTCCACCGCTTGTCCCGACAGCTCCCCTGGCGGGATCTCGGCCTCGCACGCGAAGAGGCGGTTCGCCATGGCCTCGACGGCCGGGCGGGTCTCGTTTCGCTGGCCCGCTTCGCGCGGGCCGTGGTGGAGGAGGCGGAAGAGGGCCTTTGCCCGAGCGAACGCTGGATGCTGGCCTATCCGCTCCATGTTCTCGAAACCGGCCGCAATGGCGCCGATCGGGCCCTAGCGGCGTTCGAGCGAGGAAGCGGTAGCCGCGCGACGCGCTTGCGCGAACTCGTGACGAGCCGGCTCCTGCGCCGCGTGCCGCCCGTGCCCTTCCCGCAGCGCGAGCGGATGTTCGAGGCGCCGGAGTTCGCTACGGCGTCCGTTGCGTGAGATCGGAGCCAAAGATCTCGTCGCTCGCCAAGAGAATGTCCACCGACGGATCGTAGCCGATCTCTTCGGCCGTCCGCAGGTTCAGCGCGATCTTGGCCGGCGCCTGCCAGACCTGGGGCAGGTCGCGCGGCTTGGCGCCGTTGAAGATGCGGGCGATCGTCTCGGCATGGAAGCGGCCGACATAGATGAAGTCAGACTGCGCGACGCTCATCAGCGCTCCGAGCCGCACCTCCGACTCCCCCGCCATGGAGAAGGTCGGCAGGTCGTGCTCGATCAGCGGTGCCAGGCTCTTGGGCAGGGTCGTGCCCGTCAGGCCGCGATGGACGGTGATGTAGACCGCGTCGCTCTTGGACGCGATCTCGGCGTAGCAGGCCTCGACCTTCCCCTCGGCTTCCTCCTGCGGGATGTTGTTGAAGGGCGCGAAGCAGGAAACGATCTCGAAGCCCCGGTCCCGAGCGATGCGCTCGATATCGTCCACGGCCGCGAAGGTGCGGCCCTCCGCACTGTTCTCGTAGACGAGGCCGAGCTTCTTGAAGTGGAAGATGTCGTCGAACAGCTCGACCTGCCGCGCGTAGCGCTGCGGCTCGACCTTGGCGTTGAGGTGGTCGTGACCCGAATCCGTCTCGCTCTTGACGATCTTGGAGCCGATCGGATCGCTGGTCGAGGCGACGACGACGGCGGTCGAAATCTCGTCCGTTGAAAGGTCCTGCCCGGCCCAGGTGCCGAGCGCCAGCATCAGGTCGATGTCGCCGCGCGTCTTCAGCCGGTCGAGAAGCTCGGCCTTGACCTGCGGACGCCGCTCCTTGTCGAAATTGCCGGCGGCGTAATAGGCGTCGCTGGGAAACTCCACATAGTCGCTCACCGCGTTGGCCGAGAGCCAGCGCCAGAAGCCGCCCGGCTCGGCATTGTTGCCGATTGGCAGGTCCATCGGCTTGATCCAGCCGATCGCCATCAGGCCGCGCACCGTCGCCTTGAGGATGACCTCGTAATCCTTGTACTGGCCGCCTTCGTAATAGCCGATGCGCCATTTCGTGCCGTCGGGCTTGAGGCGCGGCTCGGAGGGCCAGATGCGGGCGCCCGCCTGAGGGGCAGGGGCGGCCTGGGGCTCGGCAGCCGGTGTCTGCGCCTGCGCGCCGCCGCAGGAAGCGGCCAGCAGACCCAGGCCGAAAAGGGCGGTGCCGAAACGGGCGAAGCGGATCATGACGGCCTCTTGGACGGCTGGTGGAAGCGAAGGGCGACGAGCGTGATGTCGTCGGATTGCGCGGTGTCGCCGGCATGGGCCTGGACGTCGGCCATGATCCGCCCCACCAGCATCTCGGCCGGCAGGAACGGGTCCTGGGATTCCAGAAGCTGGACGAGGCGCTCGTCTTCGTAGAGTTCGTTGCGCGCGTTCATCGCTTCCGTCACGCCGTCCGTGTAGAGAACCAGCGTCTCGCCCGGGGCGAGGCGCGTGGCGAGGGGCTCGTAGTCCATTCCCTCCACCACGCCGAGGGCCGGGCCGCTGATCGGGCGCAGGCACTCCACCCGGCCGCCCTCGCGGATGATGAGCGGCGGATTGTGGCCGCCATTGGCATATCGGATCTCGCCCGTCAGGCAGTCGAGAACGCCGATCAGGCTGGTGACGAAGATCGAGTTCGGATTGTCGCTCGCCAGCGCGTCGTTCACGGCCGTCATCATCTGGGACGGGTCCGCCAGACGGTCCGCCGCCGATTTGATGAGGGTCTTGGTGATCGCCATGAAGAGCGCCGCCGGAACGCCCTTGCCCGCGACGTCGCCGATCGTGAAGCAGAGATGGCGCTCGTCGATGAAATAGAAGTCGTAGAGATCGCCGCCGACTTCCTTGGCGGACACCAGCGCGGCGTGAATGTCGATTTCGGAGCGGTGCGGGAAGGCCGGGAAGATCTTGGGCAGAAGGCCGAGCTGGATGTCGCGGGCGACGTTCAACTCGCCCTCGATCCTTTCGCGCTCCTGCGTCACCTGCATCACCGTCTGCACGTTGCGATGGAGCGAGTCCTCCATGAACGAGAAGGCGGACGCCAGACGGCCGATCTCGTCGCGGCCCGCCGGCCGACGCTCGGCGGAAACGGGGGGCGGAGCCTGCGTGAAATCGGTTTCCGACAGAGCCCGTGCGCGGTGCGTCAGCGCGACCAGCGGCCTGCTGATCCGCTGGGCGAGGAACCAGGCGAGAATGGCGGCCAGGAGAATGCCGCCCGAAAACACCAGCCCCTGGTTGAAGATCAGGTCCTGCGCGGGCTTGGCCAGCGCGGAGGAGGACACCACGGCCGCCACATACCAGTCGAGCGCCTTCAGGCGGAAGACCTGCGCCTCGACCTCATTCTGACCTCCAGCGGAGGCGAGCGGCGCGAGCCGCGAGGGCGCGTCGCCGTCGGAGGCCATGCCCTTCAGATCCGCCAGAACGGAGGGCGTCATCCAGCCTTCCTCGCCGGCCTTTGGGGCCACGACCGACCGTCCGCTTCCGTCGAATACGAAGACGAAACCCTTGCCCGCCAGTTTCAGCGCGTCGAGGCTGGAGCGCAGGCGCTCGACCAGCTCGGTCCGGCGCACGTCCGTTTCGCGTTGGAGATCGCCGACATCGCCGACGATGCCGATCATCCAGCCCCAGCGGGGAAAGGGCACGAACAGCCCGTATTTCTGCTCGGTGTCCGCGCCCTTCAGCGACTTCCAGCCATAGGTCAGAAAGCTCGAGCCGTAGAGTTCGCTGTCGCTCCAGGCCGTCTGCGTCACCGAGCGGCCGCGGATGTCGCGGAACCCCGACAGATCGTGGCCGACCATGGTTCGGTCGGGATAGACGAGGGCCCGGCCGTCGCGGTCGAACACGACGATGTATTCGCCCGAGACCGGGGCGAGGCCGGACAGCCAGTCGAGCGCGTTGGCGCGGGCGGCCTCATCGCTCGTCCCGGCGCGGCGGGATTGGGCCGACAGCGTGTCGAGAGTCGAGCGGACGGTCTGCCCGAACTGCCGGAAGGCTTCCTTGCGGTCCTGGATCGTGCCGACCTTGTCGGATAGGAGCTGGAGATACTGGCTGCGGATGGCGAGTTCGGCCATCTGGAGCACGTTCTCGACCGAGCGCTGCTCGGCATCCACCATGGCGGTGCGCACGGCCTGACGCGAATAGGCCATGATGCCGCCCGCCATCATCGCCAGAATGGCGATGACGCCCACGAAGATCTTGACCCTGAGGCTGTTCACGCGTCGAATCCTGTCCAGGAAGGCCGCCACCCTAGACGGTCGCCGTGAACAAATCCTTCCCCAAATCAAGCCCGACTTGGCTCTGCGTCCCACGAACCGCCCTCTGCGTCCAAGCCGTCTTTCCTTGGTCGGTCGAAGAACTTATGGGTTGTGGTGAGGTCGAAGGGTTCCCCGGACGACCGGTCCGAAAGGTGGCGTCGGATGAATCGACTGGGATACGCGGCGTTGGCGCTCGCCGTTCTCGCGACGGGCGGGGGAGCCGCCTTTTCGGCCACGAGCGCGGCGACGCCGCATGAGACGGCGGGGGCGCAGGGAAACCTCGCGACGGCGCGGATGTTGGCCGCCATGCTCCAATCGGCCCGCAGCGTCGTGTCCGCCCACCAGGGCGACATCAACGATCCCGCGCGGGGAGACAAGGCGCTTCCCGGCCGCCGGGTCCTGGCGGAGGCGGTCGACCGGTTCCGGCAGCAGACCGGCCTCGACCCCGCGAAGGTCGATCCGCAATCCTATGCCGGGCGCCTGCTGCGCGTGCAGATGGACGCCATCGTCGAGGTCATGGACGCCAACCAGACGACGATCAACCAGGAGGGCGTAGGGTTCAAGGGCTTCATTCCCGCCACCTTCGCCCGGCTGGTCAACGAGGCGTTCGAAAGGCGCGTGGGGCAGGACGCGCGCATCAAGGTGACGGCGCCACCCCAGCTCGTGCGCAACCGACAGTCGAGGCCCGACGCTTGGGAGACCGAGACGATCGAGACCCGTTTCGAGAAGCCGGACTGGTCCAAGGGCGAGCTCTTCTCGGCTCTGACCGGCGAAGGGGCGGAGCAGCGCCTGCGGGTCGCCGTCCCCGAATATTATTCGCAATCCTGCCTGTCCTGCCACGGCTCGCCGGCGGGCGAACTCGACATCACGGGTTATCCGCGCGAGGGCGCAGCGCTCGGCGATCTCGGCGGCGTCATCTCCATCCAGCTCCTGCCGCAATGAGCGAGGCGGCTCTCTCCCAGCCGGTCGCCGGCAGCGCGGTTGGCCGGCTGGACGCGCTTCGCCGCTTTTCCATCCGCGCCCGGCTCATCGTGCTGGCGGCCGGCTTCTTCGTGGCCATGATCGGCACGAGCCTCTATGTCGGCGGCATGCTCGCCCGCTCCTGGGAAACCGCCGCCGGCGCCAGCCGCATTGCCGCGACGATCGAGGTGGCCGATCGCGCCCGCACCGCCTTCAACGATCTGCGCTACTGGCAGACCGATCTCGCCGTCAGTCTTCTCACCCTGTCGGAGCGCAACGCCGCTTCGGCGCGGGACCGGCTTCGAAGCGAGCTTTCGCGCCTGTCGGAAAGCCATCCGGAGGTTTCGGCGAGCATCGCCGAGGATGCGAACCGCTTCGACAACCTCGCCCAGGCCGCCGTCGAAGCCTATACGAGCGACCAGCGCGTCATCGGCAACACGCAGTTCGCACAGGCGCGCCAGTTCGGCATCGCGGTCGACAAGGCCTTTTCCTCGCTGTCCGAAGACCTTCGGCGCGAAGCGCAGGCGGCCCGCACCGGCATTCTCGACCAGTTCTCCTCCGCCGCGTGGGTGTCGGCCATCGTCACGCTGGCGGCCGTGCTGATCGGGGCGGTGATGACGCTGGTGATCCTCGCCTCGATCCTTCGCCCGCTGCAGGGCATCGTCGCGGCCGTGCGCGCCATCACGCGCGGGGAAACGGAGGTGGACTTGCCGCCGACCTCGCGCGACGAACTCGGCCGCGTGACGGAGGCGCTTCAGCTTCTGCGCGAGAACATGGCGGAGCGCGCGCGTCTGACGCAGGAGGCGGAGCGGCAGCGCGCCACCTTGTCGGATGCGATCGAGAGCATTGCCCAGGGTTTCGCGCTCTACGGCCCCGACAACCGGCTGCGCGTCACCAACGCGCGGTTCCGCAGCTTCCATCCCGGGTTCGGCGCGATGGCCGCGGCCCATGCGACCTTCGAAGAGGTCGTCGCGCTTGCCGGGCGCGACCTGATCGAAACGGACGGCGATGCCGAGGGCTGGCTCGGCTCGCGCCTGTCCAGCCACGGCGCGCGGGAAAGCCGGACCGACCGGTTTCGCGATGGGCGCTGGATGCAGATCACCGAGCGGCCGACGCATGAGGGCGGCTTCACCGTGCTCTATGCCGATATCAGCGAACTTCGCCGACGTCAGCAGGAGCTGGAAGAGGCACGCGACGAGGCCGAACGGGCGACGCGCGTGAAGTCCGAATTTCTCGCCAATATGAGTCACGAGCTGCGAACGCCGCTCAACGCCATCATCGGCTACAGCCAGATTCTTCAGGAGGATGCGCGCGATATCGGCCAGGACGAGTTCCTTCCCGATCTCGCCAAGATCGAATCCGCCGGCAACCACCTGCTCGGGCTCATCAACGGCATTCTCGACCTGTCCAAGATCGAGGCCGGTCGGATGGAAGTCTATGACGAGAGCTTCCCCGTCGGCGCCATGCTGCGCGACGTCGAAGCGCTGATCCAGCCGCTCGCCCGACAGAACGGCAACACGCTCGTCATGGTGATCCAACCCGACCTCGGCTCCATCGTGTCGGATGCGACCAAGGTGAAACAGGCAATCATCAACCTGCTCAGCAACGCCTCGAAATTCACGCGGGACGGCACGGTGACCTTGCGGGCCGAAGCGGTGGAGGGCGAGGCCACGCGCTGGCTGCGCATCGCCGTGGAGGATACCGGCATCGGCATGACCGAGGAGCAGATGGGCCGCCTGTTCCAGGCCTTCAGCCAAGCGGACAATTCCACGACGCGCAAGTTCGGGGGCACCGGCCTCGGCCTTGCCATCAGCCGCTCCTTCGCTCGCATGCTGGGCGGCGACATCACGGTTTCGAGCCGGCCGGGCGAAGGTTCGACCTTCGTCCTGTCCTTGCCCTTCGACCCGTCCGACCGCGAAGCCAAACCTCTTTATGGCGCGGCGGCAGAGGCGCCGCGGCCCGGAGGCTCGGGCCTCGTACTCGTGGTGGACGACGACCCGGCAAGCGCGCACATCATCGGCTCGCATCTGACGCGGGAAGGCTACCGCCTGATCTACGCCGGGGACGGGCGCGAGGCGCTCGACCTTGCCCGGCAGGAGCGCCCCGACATCGTGACGCTCGACATCGTCATGCCGCATCTCGACGGCTGGAGCACCTTGTCGGCGTTGAAGGACGATCCGGCGCTCGCCGAAATCCCCGTCGTCATCGTCAGCGTGTCAAACGACAAGGCGCTCGGCTTTTCGCTCGGCGCGGCGGCGATGATGACGAAACCGATCGACCGAAACGCGCTGGGCGAGGTCGTGCGCCGGCTTGCCGGGCCGAGCGGGCAAGGAACGGTTCTGATCGTGGAGGACGATGCCCCGACCCGCGAACTCATGGCCCGCGCGGTGGAGCGTCTCAGCCTTGCCGTCGCATCCGCCGCGCATGGGCGCGCGGCACTGGAATGGCTGGCCGGGCGCGAACCGCCCGCGGCGATCCTTCTCGACCTCCAAATGCCTGAGATGGACGGGTTCGAGTTTCTGGCGAGACTTCGGGCCGAGCCGCGCTGGGCCAGCGTTCCCGTCGTCGTCGTGACCGCCAAGGAACTGACGCTGGAGGAGCGCCGCGTCCTGGAAGCGGGCTCGCAACGCATCGTCGCCAAGGGCAAGGCGGCCTATCTCGAATTGACCGACGCGTTGCGTCAGGCGCGCGCCGGCGTCCGCGCCGCATCGGGTGAGGAGAGCGAGGCGTGACGCGCCGTATTCTTCTGGTCGAAGACAACGAGCTCAATCGCGACATGCTGTCCCGCCGCCTGATCCGGGCGGGCTTCGCGGTGACTTTCGCTCAGGACGGACAGGAGGCGGTGGACGCCGCCTTTCGCGACGCGCCCGATCTCGTTCTGATGGATCTCGGTCTGCCGGTTCTGGATGGCTGGGAGGCAACGCGCCAGATCCGGGCCAGGGGTTGGGCGGGACCGATCATCGCGCTGACCGCCCATGCCATGAGCGGCGAGCGCGAGCGGGCGCTGGCGGCGGGCTGCGACGATTTCGACACGAAGCCGGTCGACATCGCGCGGCTTCTGGAAAAGATGCGCGCCCTCCTGCCCGAAAGCTGACATCAGCTCAGTCGGCGGATCGCCAGCAGCGTCACGTCGTCGAAGGGAGGGGCACCGTCCGCAAAAGTCCGTGCCGCCTCTGTCAGCCCGTCCAACGTGCTCTGCGCCCCGGTTCCCGCCAGCGTCGCGGCCTGGGCGAGAATGAGGTCGCTTTCCAAAGGCTCGCCCTGCCGGTTCTGCGTGTCTCCCAGTCCGTCCGTCGCGAGAAGAAGCGTTTCGCCGGGCTGGATCCAGACTTGGTGGTCCGCGAAGTCGAAATCCTCGATCACTCCAAGGGCCGGATCGGCCGGTGTTCGGATTTCCTCCGCATGCGCGGGAGCGGACAGGCGCAGCGGATAGACATGCCCGGCATTGCAGAAGTCGAGACGACCGGACTCGAGATCGAGAAGTCCGAGGAAAAGCGTGACGAAGGTCGTGTCGGGATTGTTCTTGGACAGTTCGACATTGAGCAGCGCCGCCATTTCGGAGGGGCGCGGCAGCGCGCCGGCGAGCGCCACATGCTGCAGGAGGCCGCCGCGCAGCAGACTGCGGGTCCGGGCCATGAACAGAGCGGCCGGCATGCCCTTTCCCGCCACATCGCCGATCGCCACGCAGAGCGTTCCCGGGCGCACCTCGAACAGGTCGTAGAGATCGCCGCCGACCTCCAGCGCCGGCTCCATGCAGGCGGCGATGTCCCAGCGCGCGGGGTCGAAGGCGAAATGATCCGGCACCATGCGCAGCTGCAGCATGCGCGCACGGTCGAGCTCCAGGGTCAGCCGTTCGAGCTGCCGACGGTTCTCGCCCCGCAGATGACGTCGTTCCAGGGCGGCCCGCACCCGCGCCGTCAGCAAAGCCGGGTTGAAGGGCTTGGGCAGATAGTCCTCGGCGCCGAGCTCGACGCATTCCACGACCTTCTCGATCTCGGACGCCGCCGAGATCATCACCACCGGCATCTCGTTGAGACGGCCTTCCTCGCGCAGGATGCGCAGGACCTCGATCCCGTTCATTTCCGGCATCATGACGTCGAGAAGCACGAGGTCGAACGGTTCCTGGCGGATGAGGCGAAGCGCTTCGCGCCCGTCGGCCGCCTCCGCCGTATCGGTCAGCTGCATACGCCGCAGCCGCCGCAGGAGAAGGTCGCGATTTTCCGCGACGTCGTCCACCACGAGGATGCGGGAAGGGGGCAAGAGCACAGGACGGGAGCTTTCGGTGGAACGGATCGTGGGCGGCGCGTCGCCCCTTCGCCTTCCGTTATAGCGCAGCCGATCCGGCTGCAAATCGCGAGCTTGTGCACAAGGCCGAAAGGAACGCGGCCGCTGTCGGCCGGCCGGCCGGGCCCGGCGAAAGGCACCGGCGAACCAGCTCCCCCAGAGGCGAGGGGAGAGCTCCAGGCTCCGCTTGGCCGCTCAGCCAAAGGGCAAGGCGGCCGAGCGACCAGAGATCGGCGGCGGGCGCGGGCGCCGCCCCGGCCCATTGCTCCGGCGCCGCCCAGGCCTGCGCGCCGACGGCCTCCCGGCCGGCCAGCGGATCGCCGGCGACGAGGCCGGCCGCGCCGAGATCGACGAGGACGACCGTGCCATCGGCGCGCAATAGGACATGGGCGGGTTTGAGGTCCTGATGCACGATGCCGCGCCCATGCAGATAGGCGAGCGTGCCGGCGATCGCACACAGGAGAAACGCGGCCAACTCCGGCGGCGAGAACGCGATGCGGCAGTCCAGGAGGCGAAGCGGCAAAGCCTCGAAAGCAAGCCATCCCTCGCCTCCGCCCAGCATGTTCGGCAGGCCGGGATGGGCAAGCATCTTCGCCAGCCGTTGTTCGCGTTCGAAGCGCAACCGAGCGATCGCGTCCGCCGCGTCGAGGTCGAGGCGCTTGAGAATGGCGGAGCGCCCGTCCGGCGTTTCGGCCCGATGGACGCCGACCCCATTGCGGCAGGACAAGGCCGATAGGACGCGCCAGCCGGGAGTCTCGACGAACTGCGGTCCCTTCCGCTCAGAACGCACCGATGCGTCGCCAGACCGGCAGGTCGATCGCGAGAATGGCCTCGGCCTTCTTGCGCATCACGGCGAGCACGTCGTCCCGGTCTTGTATGATCTCTCCGTCGCGCCGGAGATGTTCGCCCCTCGCCTGGAGCAGGTCCACGCATCGCTCGGCCAAGGCCTCGACCGTTTCCGGGGTCTGCGTCGCCAGAGCCTCGTAGGCCAGCATGGACAGAAGCGGGATCTGCAGACCGCTTTGGATCGCGAAGGCGGCCAGGGTTATGGACGGGCGCGCATGCTCGATCGCGTTGCGCACGAAGGCCAGATTGACCGAACGCAGATGGTCGAGTTCGTGCGCCGTCGGCTGGCGCTGGATCAGGATGGCGTTGCGGGTCTCCACGCCGACCGTCAGAAGCTCCTCGTTGTCGGGCGAGGGCGGGGCGTCGGGCCGAGCGCGGATCTCCGCCAGCGAGGCGTCGCCCTCGGTCAGGATCTGCGCCATGAAGGCGTAGAAGGGGGATTTGAATTCGATCTCGCCGCTTGGCAAGGTCAGCTTCGGGGCAAGCTGCGCCTCCGCATCCGCCAGGGTCAGGCGCTTGCGCTCCAGCATCCGCGCCTTCGGCAGGGGCGCGATGGCGCGCGCGCCGCGCACGAAGACGTCGCGCCGGAAGATTCGTGGATTGAAATGGTCCTTCACGGTCTCGCGCATGGCGGCCGGGACGGTGGCCACCAGCCGGCGCTGCTCTTCCGACAGAAAGATCGCGGGAAAGTTCTCCAGAAGCGTCGCGCTCCCGACATAGGACAGCTTGGCCCGCGCCAGATCGGCGGCGAGATCGGCATGATAGACCGGCTGCCAGGCGCCGTTCAGATATTCATGGGCGAGATAGGTGAGGCCGCGCTCGCGCTTGCCGAAGAGGAACGTCATGAATTCCCTGTCGATCGCCATCGAGCCGGCTCGCTGCACGGCATCCGTGAAGTCCAGCGCCGCATGGACGCGGGCATCGCTCCGCCCGTCCTGCGTGGCCGCGAAATCATAAAGTAGGCGCTGGATCGGCATCTGCCGGCTCCAGCCGGGCTGGGCATTGTAGGTGACGGCGACGACGCCGCCCGGCCGCACGAAGCGCGACAGGACCTCGATGATCTCCAGCTGATGCTCGCGCGCGATCCAGGTCCAGATTCCGTGCAGCGTGACATAGTCGAAGAGCGGAAGCTCGCCCTCTGGGCTCTTGGCCAGATCCGCGAAGGAGCGTTCGGCAAACCGCACATTGGTGAGGCCGGCGCGGCGCGCCGTTTCCGTGGCATAGGCGATATGGGCGGGATTGAAGTCGAAGGCGTGGATCTCCGCCTCCGGATGGCAGGCGGCGAGCGTCAGCGCCGTTTCGCCCAGGCCGCAGCCGAGCTCGCAATAGGTGAAGCGCTCGTTGCCCTGGCGGGGCGGGTAGACGCCCTGGATCAGGCAGGCGAGATCGAGATGCGAGGGCATCTGCTCGGCATAGAAGCCGGGAACGTAGTCGATGTCGGCGACATAGCCCGAGGCCCAGTCGGTCATGGCGAACCTTTCGCGTGCGGAGAAAGTGCGGAAGCGGGGGCGATGTCGACGACGCCCGGCTCTCGGCGTGGGGCGCTTGTTCCCGTCCAGGTGTTCCAGCCGAGCCGGCTGGCGCCCAGACCGCTCGCCGCGCCACCGAGGCGCAGCGGCGGCACGGCCTCGGCCTTCAGCGTCAGGCGCTGGACGAAGGACAGGTCCGGTCCCAACGCGAAGGCGGCCAGATCGCTCAACTGCTTCTGTCGCCACCCACCCGGCAGGAAGCTTTCGAAAGGCGCATGGTCGAGCGGGCCGACGAGGAGCCGCACGCGGCCCTGCACGCTCCAACTCTTCTGCCCCACCACGGCGTCCCGCCCCAGGCTGGAAAAGGCACCGCCGCCAAGGCCCGGCCGCCCCAGGCGCGTGCGCTCGGCAGACGCGATCGGCAGCCATTCGCCCACGAACTGCTCGACCCGGATCGGCTGGCCGAAGGCGTTGGACAGGACCTTCTCTATGGCATGAGCGGAGCGCGACTGCCGCCCGAGAAGCCCGGCGTGATGCAGAACGGCGCTGTCGGGCAGCGCGAGCCGCTCCCGGAACTGGGGCGGCGCGAGGCCCAGCACGGCCCGCATCGCCTCGTCGCTCGTGGCCTTGCCCGTCAGGGGCCGGCGCTCGGCCTCGATCACCGGCCGATACTTGGCGAAGGCCTCGTAGAGAAGCGCCGCCAGCCGGTCGTTGAACAGGTCGAGAAAGTCGCGCAGGCCCGGATTGCGCTCGCGCAGCGAACTTTGCACCAGTTCGCTGAAGGCATGGGGCATAGCGCCGTTCGTGCCCGTCAGGCCGATCACGGCCTGGGTCAGTCGCGCCGGCGCGCCCGGTTCGAAGCGTATCCGCGTGACCTCGCCATTGGCGAAGGACAGGCTCGAAGAAGCCTCGATGCGCAAGGCGGCCCGGCGCGGGTCCACGCCATGGCCGATCGCGTCGGGCAATGCGCCCCCGCTTCGCTGGCGTTCCTGAGCAACGATGCGCTCCACGAGGCGGATCGCCTGAAACAGCTCGAACCCGCCGGGATCGCGCTCGAGCGTCTCGATCAGAGAAGAACGCGGTCGCCGGCGCGGCTTGGCCATTGGCGCAGAACTCCTGTGCGACCCTTGATGCGGGCGGTGAGGCGGGAAAAGGAGTTGACGGAAGCGTAGAGGCCGAGAAAGCGCTCCAGAATGCTGGCCAGCAGGAAGACGCTGGAACCGGAGAAGTTGGCGTCGTCGAACAGGATCTCGACATCGACGCCACGGCAGAAGGCAATCTGATCGACACCCCGCACGCGGGCCGAGCCCAGCTTGGCCGACACCGACAGGACGCCGTCGATCAGGGCGCGCGTCTCGGCAGAATCCTTGATGTCGTAAAGGGTCAGAAGTTCGCGGATCGCGCTGGCGTCCTCGGCTTCCACCAACGAAAGATGGTTGAGCGCGAGATGCGAGATCAGCCGCCAGCGCCCGGCCTGGCCGAACAGATTGCGCAGTGTCGCAGTGGGCGGGGTCAGCAGGCGCAGCCGCGCGATGGCGGGCGATGGCCGCACCATAGAGAGGTGCGGCTGCGATCCGCCGAAGGGCAGGCGTTCGGGGAGATCCCTGTTGAGGCACATCGTGTCGACCGACAGGACCGCGTTGGGCAGGCTCCGACCGTCGAAATCGGGGTCCACCAGCGAGATCAGCGTTTCCGTGCCGGGATTGTCGGCCACACCCTCGCGCTGGCTGGTCAGCCACCAGACCTCGTGCGAGCGATCCTCCGTGCGGCCCTGCGAGGCGTCCGCATGGCTGAGACTGTAGAAGGGAAAGGCCTCCTGCGGCGATTCCCGCCCGCCGCCGCTGATCCAGACCCGATCGACGCTGTAGACTTCCAGCGCCGAGCGCCGCCGGCTGTCGGGAACGACCCGGTAGTCGCTCGTCCTGTGGTCGAGGCGGATCGGTTCGGCCGCCTGGGGAAAGAGATTGACCACCGGCGTGCAGCCGAGCGCGAACGCGTCCGGCGACACGGCTCGCTCGATCGAGGCGGCCGAGCGCTTGAGATAGACGAAAATGTCGAGCCGGCGCGCCTGCGGGTCGAGCCGCGCGGCCTCCGGCAGCTCCAGATCGACGAACAGGAACTTCTCGGGAAAGACGAAGAACTCCGTCAGCAGCCGATAGCCGGCATGAGCCGTCTCGGGATAGAGCAGCAGCCCTTCGTCGGTTCCAAAGCCCACGGGACGCAGGACACTCGGCTCGGCGACGATCGGCGCCGGATCGCCCGGCCCTTTGGCGAAGGCCACCGCCAAGGCGTCGTTCAGGAGCAGTTCGTGAAGCTGATAGGTCAGCGAGGGCTGGCCGCGCAGGAAGAAGCGCAGTTTGCCCGGCGCGATGTCCGCAAAGCTGCGCTCGCCGCTGGTCGGCTCCAGCGTCAGCCGCAGGCAGGAAACGGCTCCGGCGGCGGCGGGCACCGCAGGCGCCTGGAACGGCCGGCTCGCAAGGCTCGCACCCGCCAACCGTACCGGATGCAGTTCCACGGGATAGGCGGTGCGGAACCGGCAGGTCTCGCCTTCGACCGGCTCGGTGTCGAGCATGGCGCCAGCCTCGACGAGGTAGCGCTCCTGCAGATCGGCCGGCGGCTCCATCTGAAGCACGGCCATGGAGGGGACCGGCCGCTGATAATGGGGATAGAGAATGCCGAGCAAGGCGTCGGTGAGCTCTGGAAAGTCGTCGTCCAGCTTCTGCCGCACGCGAGCGGTCAGGAAGGCGAAGCTCTCGATCAGGCGTCCGACCGAAGGGTCTTCCACCGCGTCCGCCGACACGCGCAGGCGGCCGGCGATGCGCGGATGCTCGGCCGCGAACTCCGCCGCGCCGCGCCGGATCGCCAGAAGCTCCCGATTGTAATGGGTCAGAAAACTGTCGGACATCCCGCCTCTTCAGCCGATCATGCGCCGCCGGCCTCGACGCCGGTGATCGACAGATTGCGCGCCGCCGGATCGATCGCCGTATCGTAGACGATCGCGTCGACCCCCGCCTCTGTTACCAGAAGCCCGCGGATTCGAAAGCGCAAGGTCCGGTCGAGCGTGGTGGCGAAACCGGTCATCTCGACGCTGACGTCGCGCAGGCGCGGTTCGAACCGCCGGATCACGTCCTCGAACTGGCGACGGAAGGCGTCGCGCTGACCGTCCGACGCCATCGGACGGGTCTGCAGGTCGCTCAGCCCATAGGTCAGAAGCGAAGTGTGCAACTCCTTGAGTTCCGCCGGGGCGGAGACCTGGCATGGGCGCGTGTTGAACAGCGCCTCCAGATCGCGGCGCACGCTGTTGCGCAGCGCCGCCACATTGGCCAGCGTCTCGCGGCTCCCTTCCGGCGCGTCACCGGCGAGCAGCCGGTCGAGCACGGACAGGCGGACGGGCTGGCGGGGTCTGATGTTCGACATGCCAGCCCTCAGCGCCCGCGCAGACCGTTCAGTTCCGTGTAGAGACGGAACGAGGCCACCATCTGATCGATCTGGAAATGCGGCTTCAACTGCATGATGCAGGCGAACGAACCCGGCTTGCCCGGCACCTCGCGGATTTCCACACTGGAACTGTTGAGCGGATACTGCGCCTTGAGCTCATCCGGCGCATCGGCATTGCCGGTCACATATTGCTGCAGCCACGTGCTCAGGCGCGATTGCAGCTCATCGGCTGTCGTCAAGGCGCCCGTCACGTCCCGCGCGATGACCTTGATGTAATGGGCAAAGCGGCTGACGCAGAGAATGTATTGCAGCATCGAGGAGATGCGTTCGTTGGCCGCGCGCACGTCGGTTCCCGCCTGGGCGGGCACATGCAGGGAGGGCGTTCCAAGAAAGGCCGAGTTCGGCGTGTAGCGACAGGGGCTCAGCGTCATCAGGCCGATCTCCTCCATCTGCTTCTGCTTGCGATCGGTCAGTTCCACCTCCAGCGGGCGGCGATAGGCGCGGGCCTCGCCGGTGGAGAAGGGCGCGCTCGGCAGGTGCTCGACCAGGCCGGCACCGCCTTCGTCCTGCCGGGTGCCGCGAATGTCGGCGAACCAGCTCCAATCCCGAAAGGCGTTGATGACGACGGCACCGAAGGCATAGACGCCATTGCCGAACAGCCAGTCGTCGACCGAGAGACCTTCGCGCCCCTCGTCGTAGCGAAATCCGTCCGCCCGCACGCCGTCGTCGCCATGGCGTCGACGCAGAAGAATGCGCGGCGCGGTGACGGTGAGAAAGCGGCTGTCGTCCTGCGCCTGAAGGGCGCGCCAGCGGGCGTAGTCCAGGCCGCGAAAGGGCAGGGCGATGTCCTGCACGAAGGACAGTTCGGAAAAGTCCTCCACCCCCAGAAGCGCGGGGCTGGCGCCGATGACGCAGGGCGCGAAGGCCGCCGCCGCCACGCCCGCCAGCGAGGACAGGGTGGAGATATCGTCGCCCGGAATTCCACGCGCCGTGCCGTGCCGGTGCTGGATCTCGTAGTCGCACAGGACGAGGCCATAGGGCAGGCCGCCCGGCATACCGAACTCGTCGCTGTAGAGACGCTCGAACAGGAGGCTGCGATCGAACTCCGCCGTGCGGTTGAAGTCGCGCGCCAGTTCGGCCCAGGTGGCGGAAAGAACGCGCACCACCACGCGCTCGTCCCCTCCGGCCGAGGCCAGAAGATGGTCGAGCCCGCGCCAGGACGCTTCGAGCGCCTGGAAATCCTGGTGATGAAGGATTGCGTCGACCTGCCCCGACAGCATGTCGTCGATGGCGGCGATCTCGCGGTCGATCGCCGCTCGAAGACCCGCCCCGCCCCGCGTGAGGAGGCTGCGCAGGCCGTCTCCGAACCAAAGCTGAAGAGCCTCGGCCGAATTGTCTTCCCTGAGGAAGCGGGCGAGATCGCTCTCGCCCACTTCCTCCTTATCGAACAGGGCTTCGACCAAGCGAAGCCCCAGAGGCAGCGCGGCGGCGCCGGCGATCCGCTTCCCCCGATCAGGGATGGAGGGTTTCACCTGCACGCCGCGCCGCCCGTCAGGCCGAAGCCGGGATGCGAGCCACGAGGCGCATGGACGTGGTGAGCTCTTCCATCTGCAGCCAGGGGCGCAGATAGGCGACCGCGTTGTAGGAACCGGGCGCGCCCGGGACTTCCTTCACCGTGACCTTCGCCTCGGCCAGCGGGAAGCGGGCCTTGGTTTCCTGGCCGGCGGCCGCGTTGCCGTTCACGTAATTGCTGATCCAGCTGTTCAGCCAGCTCTCGGCGTCGCTCGCTTCGAGGAACGAGCCGACCTTGTCGCGACCCATGACCTTCAGGTAGTGCGCGATGCGGCCCGTGGCCATGATGTAGGGCAGGCGGGCCGAGATGGCGGCGTTGGCCGTCGCCTCGGGCGTGTCGTACTTCTTGGGCTTCTGCGTGGTCTGTGCGCCGAAGAACACGGCATAGTCAGTGTTCTTGTAGTGGCAGATCGGCAGGAAGCCGAGCTTGGAGAGTTCCGCCTCGCGCCGGTCGGTGATGCCGATCTCGGTCGGGCACTGCTGGTCCGTGTCGCCGCTGTCGGAGACGAAGGTGAAGCTCGGCAGGTTTTCCACCTTGCCGCCGCCCTCGGCGCCGCGAATGGCCGTGCACCAGCCGGTCTGGGCGAAGGCGTCGGTCAGGCGCGTACCGAGCGAGAAGGCCGCGTTGGTCCAGGTGAACTTGTCGGGCGTCATGGCCGTGGTGCGGCCGTCGGCGTCGACGGGAGCTTCCTGGAAATCGAATTCCTCGATCTGCGTGCCGGCCGAGCCGTAGGGCAGGCGCGACAGGACGCGCGGCATGGCGAGCGTGACGAAGCGGCTGTCCTCGCTTTCGCGGAACGAGCGCCATTTGATGTAATCCGGGGTCTCGAAAATCTTCTCGAGGTCACGCGGCTTGGACAGTTCCGTGAAGGAATCGAGGCCGAACATCTGCGGCGCGGCGGCCGCCACGAAGGGCGCGAAGGCGGCGGCGGCGACGTTCGACATGCTCTGCAGCGTCGCCATGTCGTCGGCACCGGGGCCAAAATCGTAGTTGCCGATCAGCGCGCCATAAGGCTCGCCGCCCGACAGGCCGAACTCGTTCTCGTAGATCTTCTTGAAGATCGTGCTCTGGTCGAACTCGGCCGCCTTCGCCAGATCCTTGCTCAGCTCCTTCTTGGAGATGTTGAGCAGGCGGATCTTCAGGTTGGCGCTCGTCTCGGTGTTCTTGACGAGATAATTCAGCCCTCGCCACGAGCCCTCGATCTCCTGGAACTCGGGATGGTGCATGATGGCGGAAAGCTGCTTGGAGATCTTGTCGTCGATCGCCGCGATTGCCTTCTGGAAGGTCACGGCGAGGTTCTTGTTGAACGTCACCGTGCCCTTCATGGCCTCCTGCGTCAGATTGCGCAGAAGATCCTGAACTTCGTTGGCGTCCGTGTTGCGCGTCGCGCCGATCGCCTGGTCGAGCAGGCTACCGGTCTCGACGGCGGCTTCGGCTCCAGTGGCAGACTTAAGCTGGGTCTCGCTCATCACTCGTCTCCCTTGCCGGAATCCGTGCCGAGCTGGCTGGCCAGGGCCTGGATCTGGTCCGTGTTCTTCAGAACTTCCTCGAGAAGGCTTTCCAGCTCCTCGGAGCGGTCGACCTTGGTCATGAGATCGCGCAGCTTGTTGCGCGCCTCGAGCAGCTTGCGCAGCGGCTCGACCTGCTGGACCACGGCGGCGGGCTCGAAATCGGCCATCGACTTGAACCGCAGATCGACCGCGATTTCCGAGCCGTCGTCCGACAGGGTGTTGTCGACGCGGAACTGCGCACCCGGCGTCAGGCGCTGGAGCGTCTCGTCGAAATTGTCGCGGTCGATCTGCGTGAACTTGCGGTCGCGCAAAGGCTTCTGCGGCTCATAGGACTTGCCCGAGAAGTCGCCGAGCACGCCGACCACGAAGGGCAGTTCCTTGCGGACCGCCGCACCTTCCGTCTCGACGTCGTAGGTGATGTGAACGCGGGGCTTACGCACCCGGTTCAACTTATGCTGCAAGCTTTCGGACATGGCCCTCTCCAATATTGAAGCAATTACCACCCATCGTTCGGCCTGGGATTGTTCTCGCTGTAACTGTTGTCGTAGCTGGGCGACGACGAAGAAGCGACCGGTTGAACGTGGGTAATCTCTTCCTTGCCTTCGATGCGCATGCCCGCGGCAAGAATAAATCGGCTGATATGCGATGCGTCGGTTGTAAGCTCTTGAAGCAATTCGGGCAACGACATTCGCGCCCGGCGCACCGCTTCGGTCAGCGTATAGGAAATAGGAGCTTGCGGTTCGGTCAGGCGGAAATACTCCGCCAGTTGCAGTACCGCGTTCAGCGCGTCTTCGCGATTGGCGAAACCGCCGGTTCTGGGCGCCGCCGCATGGCCAACGGCAAGCGGCGCGCCGCCCCCTGCGGGCGCGCCCCATCCATCGCTCCCAGCGCTGGCCCCGGCACCAGCCTCTGCGGGTGCCGGAGCCGCGACGGGCGCGGTGGCCTCCTGCCTTTCGCGGATCTTCTCCTGCGCGGCGAGCTTTTCGGCACCGAAATGGCGGATCGAGCCGGTTATGTGTTCCAGAAGCTCGCGCAGCGGCGTGAAGGACGGCGCGTCGTAGCCGGCCACCCGGTCGAGCGACGTGCCGAGCGCGGCCAGCGCGGCCAGCGCCTCGTCGATCGTCGCGAGCAGATCGGCGAGATCGCGCCCCGCCGTTTCGGCCAGACTCTCGCGGAACGTCTCCAGCGAAACCGCGCCTCCGGCGATGCGGGCCGCCCGCCGATCCGGGTCGGTCAGCTTGCCGAGTTCCACCGCCTGGTCGTAGTTCCAGATGGAGCGGGGCTTGGCGAGGCCGACGAGGGGGAGGGTGCGCAGCGTCTGGGCGAGCGTTCCGGCCGCGCCCGCTCCGCTCAACGCGCCGACCGCCGTCAATCGCCCCTCTATGCCATCCTCCTCGTCGGGCAGGGGATGGACCGTGTCCCAGAACCCATCCACCAGCGAGGTGAGCAGTCGCAGCCCGTCGCGGAGTCCGGCGAAACCTTCCAGCCGCACCAGGGCTTCCGTCGTCCAGGCGGCGACTTCGAGATCCTTGGCCTGCGAAGTCAGCAGCGCCAGCCCGCTTTGCAGGACGATGTCCCAGCTCTCGGGAGGCGGCGCATCGGCGTCTACATTGCCGCGCTCGGCGGCGCGGGCGGCGCCGCGCGCATCCTTGACGCGATAATAGAGCGACTGGGCCGAACCGTCGGCGCGCGGATCGCCGCCCGACGGAGCGTCTTCGCCGATCGGCTGCGAAAGGGCGTCGAGATCGATCACGGACGGAAGCGACATCAATTGGACCCTTTGGGGAAGAAGGACGGCGAGGCGGAGGGCTGGCGCCCGTCTCCGCCATTGCCGATGTCGATGCCTCGACCGATCGCGTCCCGGAAGAGTTGATCCGACCGCCTGGGATCGCCCGCCGCGACGGCGAGCAGGATCGAGGCCGCGATGCCCGTCGGCGCCAGAACCGGATCCGGCGGCACCTCGGGCAGGCCTTCCGGCGCCATGCTGCCGCCGGACCAGAAGGCCGCGAGTGCGGCATAGGCCCCCGGTGTTGCCGACTGGACGCTTTCGGCGGCCTGCAGGCAGAGGAAGCGGCGTTCGTCCGTGGGCTCGTAGACCCAGTCCTGCGCAGCGTTGTATGCCGGATCGGGATCGGCCGAGGCTGCGCCGGGAATGGCGATCCCCGTCATGCAGGCCCACCAGACGCCCTCGCGCACCGGAAGCGCGAAGGCCAGGAAGCGCACGGCGTCGGCGAACAGGCCGCTTCGGTCCAGGAGCGTCAGGAGGCCCTGCGGCGACAGGCTCGGCGTCAGATAGGCCTTGGCTTCGGCCGAGAGGGCGACGCGGCCGCAAATTTCGGCCGCCGTGGCGCCGCTGATCTTTCGGATGGGAGCGAGCGGAACGGCCATGGTCAATTGATCTTCACCAGGCCGCCATTGATCTGCGTCATGCCCGATCCCTTGACGTCGACCATCAGGCCGGACAGTTCGGCCTTCCCGGTCGCCTGCGCGGTGACCATAGGCCCCTTGATCATCACGCCCTGCGGCGTCACCTCGATCGTGCTCTGTCCGCATTTCAGCGTAATGCCTTGCAGCGCCTCGATCGTCACCTTGCCGGCGGCGCATGTCTGGGAGAGATTGCCGGCCTGCAACTCGACGCTCATGTTGCCGCCCTGCAGCGCGATCGAAAGATGGCCGCTGCCGAGTTTCAGTGCGTCGTTGCCCTGGGTCAAGGTCACGGTGCGGTTGCCCTGGGCGATGTCCAGCGTCTCGTTACCCTGCGAGAGGGTTTCGGCCCGGTTGCCCTTCGAAATCGTCAACGTGTCATTGCCGTCAGTGATGGTCGTGGTGCGGTCGTTCTTGATCGTACGGGTCTGGTCGTGACCGATATCGACGACGTCGTCGTTCTCCACCACGCGCTTGAAATCCTTTTGCGCGTGGAAGAGCACCTGCTCCTTGTCTTTCGTGTCGTCGAAGGACAGTTCGTTGAACGTCGCCGTGTCACCGGATTTCGTGCTGCGGGTCCGCAGCCCGCTCTTGTTCATCTCGCCCGGCAGGGCGAAGGGCGGCGTGAAATCGCCGTTGTAGAGAGCGCCGGTCACCAGCGGCTGGTCGGGATCGCCGTTCAAGAAATGCACGATCACCTCCATTCCGACACGCGGAATGAACTGCATCCCCCAGCCCTTGCCCGCCCAGCCCTGGGCGACGCGGATGAAGCAGGAGCTTTGCTCGTCCTTCTTGCCGAGCCTGTCCCAATGGAACTGGACGCGCACCCGGCCATGCTGGTCCGTGTAGATCTCGGAACCCGAGGGGCCGACCACCGTGGCGGTCTGCGGTCCATGGGCGCGGTGCTTGGCGGTGTGGATCGCCGGCCGCGCCGTCCGCCCGGCGGGAATGGCGCGGAAACGATTGGAATAGGTGGCAACGCCGTCCTGCTTCGGCCGACTGTTGAAATAGGACGGGTCGATCAGGCGATGCTCGATCGTGGTCACGACCAAGCTCTCGCCCGATAGCTGCGCGCCGTCTAGAAGAGCGACGTCGTCATGCGAACTGCTCTGGATGGAGAATTTGCGCCCGGGAACGAGCGAGACGGCTGTCGATTGCCCGTCGAGTTCTTCGGTCAGCGCGTCGGCCGCGTCGACATTGCGAGTGGCGGCGGCCTTCTGCTGCGCGTCCAGCGCCTCGCGCTCGCCATAGGCGAAATGCTCCCAGCCGCTCCAGGCGCTGGTAAGCGAAAGACTGGACTCGCTGGACCCGTCGATCGGCGTCGAGGGTGCCGTGAAATCGAACTGACGGAAACCCCATTTCGTGTCGGCCATCCGCCGATGAAGCGAAACGGACTGAACGAGGCGCTCTCCCTCGACGCTCCCTTCGGCATGGCGCAGCGCCGCGCCCGAGGCGGCGGCATACTTCACCGCGCTGTCGCTGACGACGAGCGTGTGCGCGCTGTCCGTATGTTCGAAGAAGAAGAAATAACCCTCTTCCTCGAAAAGGCGGGACACGAAGTCGAGATCGGTTTCGCCGAACTGGACGCAGTAGGGACGAGGCGTCTTGGCCCCCACCACATCGAAGCGGAAATCGTTCACCTTGCGCTCGCCGAAGATCGCGGTCGCGATGTCCACCACGCTCTTTTCCTGGAAAATTCGGTAGTTCGAGGAGTGGCGGAGAACGGCAAGGCTGGGCTCGACGTCGATCTCGCAGCGCCGATAGCCGCTTCGCAGCAGTGGGCCGAAGCGCAGGCCCGTGACGATCCCATGGATCTGCCGCGTTTCGCCCGCGAAGCGCGCAAGCGTAAGCCCCACCGCCTGACCTAACAGGTCGGCTGGAGCGAAGGTCCGGCTGCACAGCCCGCGAAGCCGGAACGAGAAGAGCCGCGACAAAGCTTCGCGACCCTCCATTTCCTCGACCACGAGCACATCCTGGCCGAGCGGCGTTTGCAGCCGCAACCAGCGCTGTTCCTGCGACAGGGAAACCGTCGACATGGAGACCTTTCAGGACGATGTCGGAGACGATGCGGGATCGGGATCAGGCGTTCTTGCGGGTAGACATATCGTAGGTCGTGGTCTGCGACTCGCCCGTGTTGTCGGCTTTGGCGACCGAGTTCTTCATCATGACCTTCGTGAAATTGAAGGATAGAGTTTCTTGCGGGCGGTCGCCGCCGGACGAGATGGAGTAGCCCGACGTCATCGTATTGCTCAGTTCATAGCGAAGAAACTCTTCCTCACCATCCTTCTTGGTGCGCGTAAAGGCGACCTCGACTTTGACAGGCAGGCCGTAGAGGGCCTCTTCCAGCATCTTATGGGAGATTTTGTCGAGTTGCTTGCTCACGGTAATTTCGCTGACCGAGGCAGCGGAGCTTTCGCGTACGCCCGAAGTACCGTCCGCTGAGCCGATGCCACGGCCGACGCCCCACTGGAAGCTATTCAGTTCGATCCATTTCTCGAAACCAACGGCGGTGACGTTGCCTTCGAGGGCGTCATATTTAAGATAGATGGCCATGAATGCGTTTCCTTGATGGAAGACTGTTTGGACGACGCGGTTATTCTGCCGCGACCGGTTCTTGGGCCGGGTGCGAGTCCCCCTCCGCCGCGTCGGCGGGGGTGAAGGTGAAACTGCCGTCGGAATCGAGCGCGATCCGCACGTCGGGCACCTCGCGATTGTCCGCGATCCAGGCGAGAACCTGGGCGGAGAGTTGCGGCAGGAGGCTGCGCGACAGAATGTATTCGATGTTGCGCGCGCCGCTCTCGACCTCGGTGCAGCGCGCCGCGATGGCGGCCACGAGGCCGTCGTCCCACACGAGCCGCGCCTTGTAGGTTTCGGCGAACCGCTTGGCGATGCGCTTGAGCTGAAGCTCCACGATCTGCCGGATCACGTCGTCCGCCAGCGGGAAGTAGGGGATCACCGAGCAGCGGCCGAGGAAGGCCGGCTTGAAGCTCTTCAGAAGTTCGGGCCGCAGCGCATCGGCCAGCTCTTCCGGGCTCGGCCGCGTCGCCGGATTGGCGCAGAGGCGATGAATCAGATCCGTGCCAGCGTTCGACGTGAGAATGATGACGGTGTTCTTGAAGTCGATGTCGCGGCCTTCGCCGTCGCGCAGCATGCCCTTGTCGAAGACCTGGTAGAACACGTCCTGGACGCCGGGATGGGCCTTCTCGACCTCGTCCAGCAGGATCACCGAATAGGGCCTCCGCCGCACCGCCTCGGTCAGCACGCCGCCCTCGCCATAGCCGACATAGCCGGGAGGCGAACCGACGAGCATCGAGACCTTATGCTCCTCCTTGAACTCCGACATGTTGATGACGGTGAGATTCTGTTCCCCGCCATAGAGCAGCTCGGCCACCGCGAGCGCGGTCTCGGTCTTGCCGACGCCGGACGTGCCGACCATCAGGAAGACGCCGATCGGCTTGCGAGGATCGGACAGCTTGGCGCGCGAGGTGCGGATGGTTTCGGCGATTGCCTCCAGCGCCTGCGGCTGACCGATGACGCGCTCTTCCAGCTTCGGCTTGAGGTTGAGCACGGTCTTGATCTCGTTGGAGATCATGCGGCCGACCGGAATGCCCGTCCAATTGGCGATCACCTCGGCGATGGCCTGGCTGTCGACCGTCACCCGCATGAGGGGATGCTCGCCCTGCAGCGCGGTCAGCTCGTCGCCGAGCTGGCGCAGTTCGGCGCGCAGCGCGTCCGGGTCGCTCGTCCCGGCCTCGCCGTCCGCCGCGCCGCCCAGGGTTTCATGCAGGGCGCGCATCTGATCGACGATCGCCTTCTCGCGCTCGAACTGGCCCTCCAGCTCCCCAAGCCGCTCCTGCGTCGTCGCGCGCCGCTCCTCGAGTTCGGCCATGCGTGCGGCATGGTCGGCACCGATGCGGGTCTCGCGGCCGAGAACCGCCAGATCGGTGTCGAGCATCTGAATCTGGCGCCGCGCGTCCTCGATCGCGGCGGGCGTCGAATTGCTGGCGACGGCGACGCGTCCCGCCGCCGTGTCGAGGAGGCTTACCGCCTTGTCGGGCAACTGGCGGCTCGGAATGTAGCGGCGCGACAGGCGCACCGCGTCCTCGACCGCTTCCGACAGGATGCGCACGCCGTGGTGCCGCTCCAGCGTCGGCACGAGGCCGCGCATCATGGCGATGGCCGCCTCGTCGCCCGGCTCCTCGACCTTCACCACCTGGAAGCGGCGGGTGAGAGCGGGGTCGCGTTCGAAATATTTCTTGTACTCGGCCCAGGTCGTGGCGGCGATGGTGCGCATCTCGCCGCGCGCCAGCGCCGGCTTCAGAAGGTTGGCCGCGTCGTTTTGGCCGGCCGCGCCGCCGGCGCCGATCAGCGTGTGCGCTTCGTCGATGAACATGATGATCGGCTTGGGCGAGGCCTTCACGCCCTCGATCACGTTCTTCAGGCGGTTCTCGAACTCGCCCTTCATCCCGGCGCCGGCCTGGAGCAGGCCGAGATCGAGCGAAAGCAGCTCCACGTCCTTGAGACTGTCGGGAACGTCGCCGGCGGCGATCTTCAGGGCGAAGCCCTCGACCACGGCCGTCTTGCCGACGCCCGCCTCGCCGGTGAGGATCGGGTTGTTCTGGCGACGGCGCGTCAGGATGTCGATGATCTGGCGCGTTTCGGCGTCGCGGCCGAGAACGGGATCGATCTGTCCGTCGCGAGCCCGCGCCGTGAGGTTGACGGTGTATTGGTCGAGCGCCGCGGAAGCGGCCCCCGTCGGCGCTCGCGGCCGGGGCGTCTCGCCCGTCGCAACCGATCCCTGCGGCGCTTCGGAGCTGGAGGCCGTGATCGTCGCCAGCGTGGCCTTCAGGTCTTCGCCCTTGATCTTGGCGAGTTCGCGGGAGGCGTCCCTGGCGACGGCCGAGAGCGTGTCGTCATCCATCAGGGCGGCGAGGAGATGTCCGCCGCGTACGCTCGCCTCTCCCGATTCCAACGAGGCCAGGAGCCAGGCTTCGCGCATCAGCCGGACGACGTTCGGCGCCAGCGAAGGTGCGCGGCTATTGCCCGTCTTGAACCGATCGAGGACGCGGGTCAGATCCGCCTGCAATCGCGCGAGATCGACCCCGAAATGACGAAGGATCGCCGCCGCATCGGTGTCGGCGGGCTCCACCAGCTTCGTCAGCCAGTGTTCGATCTCGACATTGTAGTGGGTGCGCGAGAGGGTCAGGCCCACCGCAGCTTCAAGGGATGCGCGGGTGGGCGCATTGAGGCGCCCAACCAGAACCTGCAGATCCACGGCCAATGAACTCTCCCCATGCCTTCGCGAGGCGTGCGGGCTGGTCTTTTCCGGTTCGTTGGAACCGAAAGTCCTGCACCGCGTTTGCAAGAGACGTACACCGAGATTACGTCTTGGAGCGAGCCCGACGAGGCCCCGAGACTTGGCTCAGAGTCTCAGAAGCCTCTGAATTGTCCAACGGCTTCGAATGGGCGATTTTTGCGGGTCGCACGCCGTGCGCTCAGGCCGCAATCCCGAGGCGTCAGGGCTGCGCCACCGCCTCGTCGACATGGGCGAAAATCGGAAACAGACGCAGAAATCCGCTCATCTCGAACACGAGGCGGATGCGGCTGTTGAGCCCCGAGAGGGCAAGCGAGCCGCCGGGGATAGCCTTGATCTTCTTGGCGGCGGACAAAAACACCGATAGGCCCGTGCTGCTGACATAGTCTATGCCGGAGAGGTCGAGCACCAGCCGCGCGTCGCCCCGCTGGATCACCGCCGACAGATGCCGGTCCAAAAGGGGGGCGGTGTTGCTGTCGAGGCGACCGACGGGCGCCACGACAAGCCGATCGCCGCGCCGAGCTTCAGTGATATTCATGGCCTGATCCTGGAAAAACGCGCCCCGATGGAAAGTCGTCAAGGCTTCGTCAATGCAATTTCTATGTTCTATTCATCGGACAGCTCTCTTACAAATGCGTTTCCATGACCGCTCCGCCGCCGACGTCGCATTCCATGTCGCCTGATGACCGGCTCGCGGCCGAGGTCGCGCGCATGTTGCTGCCGCAGCGGTTTCCCCACCGGCGCGACCTCGAGCTTTCGGGTCTCGCCGGGACTTCGGCGGAGGCCTGTTCCTTTTATGATGTCTTCTGGCCGCCGGGCGGTCTTCTGGCTCTGTGCGCTGCTTCCGTCCCGCGCGCCGGGGCATCGGGCGCCTTGCGGGCTGCCGCCTTGCAAAAGCTCGTGAGGGCCGGGCTCGGCTTGTCTCTTTCCGCTGACGAGACGCTCGCGCTGGTCGGGCGGGCCTACGCGGCCGAGTTCGAGGAGGAGCCCTTCGATCTCGCGCTCCTGACGCTGGACCCGGCGAGTGGCCGGTTCGCCGGCGCCGGACAGGGGCGTCATATCGCGGCAATCGGCGCGCGGGTCTCGCCCGGCGACGGCGTGCTACCGATCGGCTCGGTTCTCTGGCTCGCCGCCGGCGCGCAGGCGCTGGGCGAACCGGCGGGAGAGGGGCCGGACCTTGGGCTTGACGATCTCGCCGCGCGTCTTCTCGATACGATGGCGCCGGGCGTCGCCCTGGTCGGAGTGACGTTGCGGGCGACGGGCCGGAAAGCCTCGTACGATTTCTCGATGGCGAACGAACTGGCCGCGATCGCGGGCCTCGTCTCCGGCGTGGAGGCGACCCTGGCGCGCGAGGGCGTACCCGAGCCGGTCGCCGCAGGGCTGGGCCTCGCGCTCGACGAGTTGCTGACCAACACCGTGAGTTATGGTTATCTCGACGGCGGTTGGCACGAGATTCTTGTGGAACTGGACGTTGCCCCCGGCTGCGTCGACGTGTCCGTGCGCGACGACGGCCGTGCCTTCGATCCGCTCCTCGCGCCCGAACCCGATCTCGCCGTCGAGCTGGAGGAGCGTCAGGTCGGCGGGCTGGGCATTCACTTCGTTCGCACGCTCGCGGACGAGATCAGCTACGAGCGTGAGAGAGGATGGAATGTTTTGAGACTGAGGAAACGATTCGACCCCGAAGCCGGTCTTGAATCGTCTGGCGGTTGAGCCCACGGGCAGGTAAACAGAAATCCTTCGTTCTGGCGGTCTTCGCCTGCCCAAGGTCTCCCTATGCCGCCAGCCGCCCGAATGACCGATATGGTGCTGCAGGATGCACCGCATTGTCATGCGCCCATTCATCCGGCGGCGCCTGTGCCCACCGCCGTTCCCCACCCCGCCATGCCCCTGCCCATCGTGAAGGGCCAGCCCAACGTCATGATCGGAAACCTGCCGGCGGCGCGGCTGACCGACATGACGCAGCCGTGTCTTCTGGCCGGCTGCGTGCCGGGCGGGCCGGGGATGCTGGCCAAAGGGTCGGCGACGGTGATGATCGGCGGTATGCCGGCGGCCCGCGTCGGCGATCTGACCATGCATCCGGCCTGTGTCGCTCCGATTCCTAGCCCCACGGGAAAGGTGCTTCCGCCCGGCTGCGCGACCGTCATGATCGGTGGCTGAATGCGGCTCGGCCATTTTCATGCCCTGAAACCGGTCTGTGTGGCGTGCCGCCTGAAAGGGGTGCTGGCGCCGCTTTCGCTCGCCTGTGTGGAAGAAGAACGGCACGACGACGTTCGCGCCGGGCAGCTTCATTGCGACGCCTGCGGCCTGCGCTATCCCATTCTGGACGGCCTGCCCATCCTGGTGCCGGAGCTCGGCCGCTTCCTGTCCGACAATCTCTTCTACCTGACGATGCGCCGCGATCTTTCGCCTGGCGTCGCCGATCTCCTGGCCGAGGCGACGGGACCGGGCGCCGGGCTCGACGCGATCCGCCAGCACGTCTCCTCCTATGGCTGGGATCACTGGGCCGGCCATGATCCGGCCGAGGCAGGCGGCGAGCAGGTCGAACCGGGGCAGGCGGCGCGGCTCATGGCGCGGCTTCTGGACGCCCTGCCGGCGGCGCCTCCGAGCGGGCCGGTGCTCGATCTCGGCTGCGGAGCCGGACGCACCGTGGCGGAGCTCGCCGAGCGCACGGGACGGCTGGTGCTCGGCCTCGATCTTTCCGTACCCTTAGCGCGCATCGCCCAGGAGGCTGTGATCGGCGGGCGGGTGGTCTACGACCGGCGGCGCAGCGGGCTGCATTTCGAAAGACGGGCCTTCGCCGTGCCCGCCCATCCCCAGGCCGACATCTGGATCGCCGACGCGATGGCGCTGCCCTTCGCGGACGAAGGTTTCGCGCTTCTCACGGCTCTCAATCTTCTCGATTGCGTGGCCGATCCCAAAGGAGCGCTGGCCGAGTTCGGCCGCGTCCTGTCACCGGACGGCGCCTGTGCCCTGGCGACCCCGTTCGACTGGAGCGGCGCGGCCACGCCGCTGACGCATTGGCTCGGCGGACGCTCCGCCCATGCAGCCCATGCTGGCCTGCCGGACCGGGCGCTGGATGCGCTTTTGTCGGACGGACCGCAAGCCGCCGGCCCTTTGCTTCGCAGCCGCGCGAGCGAGGAGGCGGATTGGGAGATCCGCCTTCACGACCGCTCCGCCATGCGCTACCGCACGCATCTGTTCTGGTCCGCCAAGCGCCGCTCGGAGCTGGCGGCATGAGCGGCTCGCCCGCGCGCTTGGCGCGCCCCGCCGCCGTCCGGCGCAGCGCTTCGGCTGCATCCGGCGCGCGCGTCCGCTCCACGGCGCTCCGCCGCACCCCTTCGTTTCGTCTTTCTTGCCACAAGCCTGTTCGGGTGGGCCTGACCGCGCCTTGGCCCGACCACGATCGCCGGGCGGCACGCACCATGCGTCTCACGTTGACCCTTCAAGGACCTGCGCGCCTGATGGGCGCCGCGCCGACTCGAGTCTTGACCACGGGGAGCCTTCTGATCGGCCGGTCGCCGGTCTGCGACTGGGTCCTGCCCGATCCCGACCGGGTCGTGTCCGGTCGCCATTGCCGGATCGATAGCGAGACGAACCGCTTCGTCCTGACGGATCTGTCCACCAACGGGACGTTCGTGGACGAGGCGAGCGAGCCGCTCGGCCCCGGCGCTCATGTCACGCTGCGCGACGGTCAGGCGCTCCGCCTGGGAGACGCGCGCGTTCTCGTCCAGCTCACGGGCGCGGCGTCCTCCGTTTCGTCCGCCCCGGAGACGGAAGCACAGAGCGCTCTGATCGCCGATGATTGGTTCGCGTCGCCCGGCACCTCGAGTGCGGCTTCGCCCGTCGGCCCGGACTTCGGCGAGCTTCTGACGTTGGAACTGGCCGAGCCCGCCCTTCAGGGCGTAGCGGTTCCAGCCTTCGCGGGCGAGCCGCCGCCAAGCCTCGCCTCGCTCTGCGAGGGGCTGTCGGGTCGTGACGTGCTGGCGGCGTTGGAGGAGGTGGCGGCGCGCTGGGAGCCGGAGCTGGCCGCCCGGCTGAAGCGCGATCTGGCGTTTCGCCTCGACCTCGCGCAGCGGCAGGACCCCGCATTCCGTGACCGCGAGGCCGGCGGTGCGTGACGTGACTCTCAGCCGCCGTTCCCTTCTCGCGCTTGGGCTCCTCCTGCCGGTGGCGGGCTGCAGCCTTCTGAAGAAGGACCCGCCGCTCGCCAAGGAGATCGAGATCAAGAAGCCGGCCGACGGCGCCAAGATCGATTTTCTCGCCACCGCCTCGCCCCTGGTCAATCCAGGCCGGGACGGCGTGCCGTCGCCGATCTCGGTGCGGCTTTACATCCTGTCCTCGCCCGACCTCTTCACCGAGGCGAATTTCTTCGAATTATGGGAAAAGGACGAGGCGACACTGGGGGCGACGCTGCTCGGCAAGAAGGAGCTGTTCATGACCCCGAGCGACGTACAACGCATTTCCGCGCCCTTGGCGCCCGATGCGCTGGCCGTCGGGGTCACGGTCGGCTTCGAGGAATTCCAGAAGGCCAAATGGCGCGCGATCATTCCGCTGCAGGGCGAGAAGACTTTGAAAATCCGCGCGAAGATCGATAGCGAATCGGTCACGCTCGGACCGCAGGACGATTGAGAGCAGAGCCTTCCGTTGCGCGGTCAGGGCCGCGACATCCGGGGGCGAAGAGGGTTGGGACCGGAACGTCATGGCATTTGCGAACAGGGTCGTCTGGTCCGAGGGCATGTTCATTCGCGCCCAGCATTTCCAGCAGGACGCCCGCTACATGGAGCGGCTCGTGCGCGGCCGCGCGGCGGGGCTTCGTGGCTATGGCTGGGGGCTGCTTGAACTCAAGCTCAATCACGAACTGCTGTCCACCGGCCGGTTCGCGGTGGAGCGCGTGGCGGGCGTCTTCGAGGATGGCACGCCCTTCGTCCTTCCCGACGATACGCCCCATCCCGAGCCGCTGCATCTGACGGAGGCGACGCGCAACTGCATCGTCTATCTCTCCGTGCCGATCAGCCAGCCGGGCGGCTTCGAGGCCGCCGGCCCGAACGGCGAGGCGACGACGCGGTTTCGCGTCGTGGAGCGGGACGTGCCCGACTCCAACGCCGGCGAAACCGCGCTCGCACCCATCCAAGTGGGCGAGCTGCGCCTGTCCTATACGCTGGAGAGTTCCGAGCGCAACGGGTTCCACCATATCGGCCTCGCCCGAATCCTGGAGGTGCGCGCCGACAACAGCGTCGTTCTCGACAACAACTACATTCCGCCGCTCCTCGACAGCGCCGTCTCGCCCTATCTCGCGGCGCTGCTGAACGAGGTGGTGGGCCTTCTCAACCATCGCGGCGAGGCGATCGCCGGACGGCTCGTTGCGGGTGGCGGGGCAGGGACCCTGTCGGACATGACCGACACGCTGATGCTGCAGGTGGTCAACCGCTGGCAGCCGGTCTTCGAGCATCTGGCCAGTGCCTCCATCGCCCATCCCGAGACCGTGTTCACGGCGGTCGCCTCGCTTGCGGGGGAGCTTTCCACCTTCACCAGCGCCGAGCGGCGGCCGCGCTCCTTCCCGGCTTATCGTCACGATCAGCTCCAGCTGACCTTCATGCCCGTGGTGACGGCTCTGCGACAGGCCTTGTCGACCGTCCTCGACCAGGGCGCCATGGCCATCGCGCTGACGGAACATCGCTACGGCATCCGCGTCGCGCAGGTGCCGGAGCGCTCGATGTTTTCCAAGTACAGCTTCTTCCTGGCGGCCAAGGCCAACATGCCGGCCGATGTGCTCGTGCGCGGTCTGGTCGGGCAGGTGAAGATCGGCCCGGTCGAGCAGATCCGCGAACTGGTCAACACGGCCCTGCCGGGCGTGCCGCTGCGAGGCCTGCCCGTCGCGCCCCGGCAGATCCCGTATCACACGGGCAAAGCCTATTGCGAACTCGATCGATCCTCGCCGCTCTGGCGTCAGTTCGCGACCTCGAGCGGCATGGCGCTGCATGTGGGCGGCGACTTTCCGGGTCTGGAGCTTGAACTCTGGGCGGTGAAGGACTGAGCCGTGCAGACGAGGCCGCCCAATCCTTTCGCTCCCGATCCGACGGAAAGCTCGGGGTTCGATCCCGACGCGACGGTCCGCCGTCCGCTGCCGGGACCATCGCCCTATGGCGCGCCGGGCGGCTCGTCTGCCTATCAACCTCCCTATGGATCGCCGACCGGCGGGGCGGGCTTCGGCGCGCCCCCGGCTTGGGATGCGCCGGGTGCGGGTTTCGCGCCGTTCGGCGGCTCGCAGAAGCCCGATCCGTTCGGCTTCGCCGGTGGCGGTCGCGATCCCCTGGATTTCGGCTTTTCCCCCGATACGTCTTTTGGCGGTGCGCCCGCCATGGCGCGGACTGATTTCGGCTCCCTGGCCGGCTCGATCCGCCTTGGCCCCGACTCGCACGTGGAACAGGCCTTCGAACTCGCCGCGCTCAATGCGCTCGTGGCGGTCGCCTCTCCGCTCCTGTGGCTGGCCGCGCGCTTGAACGAGAGCCTGCCGGTGGACGACGTCGCGCAGTTTCGCGCCCGCGTAATGGAAGACGTCTCGCGCTTCGAGACCCGTGCGATGACGCGCGGCGTCGCGCCGCGCCTTGCCCGTGTCGCGCGCTATGCGCTCTGCGCGACGCTCGACGACATTATCCTCAACACCAGTTGGGGCGGACAGTCGGACTGGCCGATCAAGGGCCTCGTCAGCACCTTCTATCAGGAGACCTGGGGCGGCGAGCGCTTCTTCGATCTTCTCGGCCAGCTCTATGCGCAGCCGGAGGAGAATATCGACGCCCTGGAGCTGATGGCGCTCTGCCTGTCCATCGGCTTCGTCGGCAAGTACCGCGTGATGGAGGGTGGTCTGGCCCATCTCGCGCGCCTGCGCGCGGAGCTGTATCGCACGATCCGCCGACTGCGGGGGCCCCACGAGCGGCGCCTTTCGGCCGCTTTCGCCCCGGTGGATGCGCCCTATCGTCCGCCGGCGCGGATGATCTGGTTCTGGGTGGCTTCGGCCGCCGTCCTGGCCGCGCTTCTGGTTCTCTATCTCGTGCTCGGGTTTCTCCTGTCGTGGCGGGTGGACGCGGCGGCCGAGCGCATCGCCGCCCTGCCGCCGGCCATGCCGGTCTTCGTCGGAGCGCCGGACGTGCCCGCCATTCCCGAACCCTTCGCGCCGCAGGCACAGACCCAGCTGCAGCGGATCCAGAGCGCCCTGACGTCGGACATCACCAATGGCGAGTTGGAGGTCGTGGCGGATGGCGGCGACATCGTGGTGCGGCTGCTGCGCGCCTCCTTCCCGACCGGCGGAACGGCCTTGAGCGAGAGCGAGGCGCCCATGCTGCGCCGGATCGCGGCCGCGCTGAATGCGGAACCCGGCCCGATCACGGTGATCGGCCACACCGACAATGTCCCGATCGCCAATGCGTCCCCGACCCGCAACAACGACACGCTGTCGCGCGATCGCGCCGCCTCGGCCGCCGCCATGCTGCAGCGTTTCCTCGGCGAGCCCGCACGCATTTCCTTCCTTGGTCGGGGGGATGGTTCGCCCATCGCGTCGAACGCCACGCCCGAGGGCCGGGCCCGCAATCGGCGCGTCGAATTCCGCATCCCGACGGAGGACGTCGCACCGTGACGCCGCGCCACCTCGCGGCCTGGAGCCTCGGCCTCGTTCTCGCGCTCGGCGCCGGGCTCGTCGTCTGGCGCCTCGCGCCGGTGGCCTCGGACGATGCGCGCTTCGTCCTGTCGGCGGTGCCGGTCGTCGTCTGGGCCATTCTCCTGTTGCTGTTCGGCGCGCGTCCGGTACGGCCGAATGCGCCCGCCACCGTGCCCATTTCGCAGGAAGGCGCGCGGGAATGGCGCTCGGCTCTGGCGGCGCGCCGTCTGGCGGGGCCTCACCAGCGATACCGGCTGCCGCTCTTCGTGCTTCTCGGCCCGCCCGGCATGGGCAAGTCGCAACTCCTGGAGCGCTCGGGCCTCGATCTCGATGCGCCGGTGGAGGCGGATGGCGCCCGCTGGTGGCTGGGCTCGGAGGCGATCTTCGTCGAGATCGCGAGCGAGCCCACCGCCGTGGAACGCTTGGCGGCGTTTCTCCAGCGTTTTCGCCCGGCCTGTCCGCTGAACGGCGTCGTCCTGGCCGTCAGTCCGGCCGATCTGACGCTCGCCGATGCGCTGGAGCGTCGCGAGATCGGGGAGGGGCTGGCTGCAAGCCTTGGCGCGCTGGAGGCCCGGAGCCGCTCGCGCCCGCCCGTCTATGTCGCACTGACCAAGATCGACCTCGCACCGGGTTTTCTCGAGGGGTTCGAGGCGCTGGAACCGGGCGAGCGGCACCAGTCCTGGGGCTTCTCCTTTCCTCTTTCGCTGCGCGACGGAGCCAAGACCGCCGAGGTGGTGGACGCTTTTCATGCCGGCGTGCGCAGCCTCGTGGAGGCGACCCGGGCGCGGCTTCTGGACGCGCTGGCGCGGGTGAACGATCCGTTGCGCGGCGGTCGGCTCATCGGCTTCGGCGCCCAGGTCGCCGCCATGGACCCGATCGTGGATACGGTTCTGCGGCCGATTCTCCCGTCCGATGTCCGCCGGCGTAAGGGCGCCTTCCTGCGCGGCATCTATCTCACCAGCTCGCAGCAGGATGCGCTGACGATCGACGCGCTTCTGCCCGAGTTGGCGGCGCGATACGCAATGCCGCGCAGCGGCACGCTGCCCGATATCGACATGGGCGATGCCGAACACGGCTTCTTCGTCGCCGGCATGCTGCGCGACGCGGTGATCCGCGAGGCGGGCCTAGTGGGCATGGCGCGTCCGCCCTGGTATCGCCGCCCGGTCTTCGGCCTTCTCGTTCTGGCCGTCTGCCTTTGCTTGTCGCTTCTCGGCGCGGCGGCGCTGCGCCTCGGCTTCGACCGGGCCGAGGCGCAGATCGAGCGCCTGGAGACCCAAGTCTCCCATCTCGACACGGCGGCGCTTTCGTCGCGCGAGGCAAGTCTCGACGCTTTGAGCCGCGTGGCGGAGGCGACGGATCGCATTGGCCGACTGGAGGCCGAGGATGGGTTGGGAGGGGTCTTTCGCCCGTCTTCCGCCACCGATCTTCGTCAGGCGATCGAGGCGGCTCACGACACCGCTCTGCGCAACAGCCTGAGCCCGCATCTGACCGCCCGTCTGGCGGCCGATCTCACCGATCTCGACGCGGAGCGGGACGCCATCGCGACCCGACTGGCGGCCGCCGCTCCCGAGGCGAGCGACCACGCCGAGGCGCTCGCAAGGTGGCTTGAGGAAACGGTCACGCGCCTGCCGGAGGCGGGCGCCCGGGCCTCCCTGCTGCACGAGGCGCCAAGGGCGCTGACGCTGATGCCCGCACGGCCGGAGCCTGTCTATCTCGACGCGGCGCGGCGCATTCTCGCTTGGGAGGACAGCCAGCCATGAGCGGGCCTTCCTCTCCCGGCCGCCTCCGGCGCTTCCTCGCCCATCCGCTCACCTGGATCACGGTCGCAGCGCTCGTCGCCGCCGCTCTCGTCTGGTTCGTCGCGCCGCTTCTCGCCTTCGGCGACATCCGCCCGCTCGGCGACGCGACACCGCGTCTCGCCCTTCTTTTGGGAATCGTGCTCGCCTGGGGTGTCGCGGCGGCAGTGCTGGGATGGCGCAAGGGGCGGGAGGACCAGCGCCTCGTTTCGGCCCTCAGGGTGCAGCAGGTGGAGAGCCACGCCAACCAGGATCGGCACCGGTCCGAGGTCGAGCGCCGCTTCGCCCTGATCCGTCGCAAGACCGACGAGACGCTGGCCCGGCTCGGGCGCGATGGCGGCCGGGGCCGCATCGGACGGCGCGCCTTTCGCCTGCCCTGGTATCTCGTCATCGGGCCGGAGGCGTCCGGCAAGACGGCGCTGTTGCTCAACGCCGATCTCAGCCTTCCCTTCGGCCCGCCGCAGGGCGCGGGCGGCCCGACGGAGGATGTCGACTTCCTGTTTGCAGAGAACGCCGTGTTCCTGGATCTGGCCGGCCGCCTGACCGGGGCGGGGGGCGAGGTGGCGGACGGTCAGGTCTGGTTGCGGCTGCTGGACCTCGTGCGGCGGCTGCGCCGTCGCCAGCCCGCCTGCGGGATCGTTCTCGTGCTCGATGCGGCGAATTTTTCGCGAATGGGCGAGGAGGCGCGACGCTCGCTCGCCAAGACGCTGCGGCTGCGGCTGGACGAAGCCGGCGAGCGGTTTCGGGCCCGGCCGCCCGTCTATCTCGTCTTCTCCAAGCTCGATCGGCTTCTCGGCTTCTCCGCCTTTTTCGAGACCACCGACCGCAGCGAGCGCGAGGCGGTCTGGGGCATGCCCTTCCTCGCCTCGGAGGACGAGCGCGAATTCACGCCGGACGAGCGGTTCCGCATCGGCTTCGCGGAGTTGGCGCGACGGGCGGCCGAATGGCGCCTGCCGCGCCTTCAGGAGGAGCCCGACGCCAGACGCCGTGCCCTTGTCTACGAGTTTCCCGAGCAGTTCGCCGCGTTGGGCGATCTGGCCGCACCCTTCGTCCAGATCCTCGCGGTGCCGCATCGATTCGACCGTCCGCCCTATCTGCGCGGCGTGTTCTTCGCCTCGGCCCGGCAGGGCGGGCCGGTGATCGATCTCGTCGGCCTGGCGGCGGGCGAGGGCTTCGCCGCGCCGTCCGGCCTGCCGCGCCCCGGCGAGCCCGACCCCACCCGGTCACGGCCCTTCTTCCTGCACGAACTCCTGGCCTCGCTGGCACCCGGTGAAGCGCTGCGTGGCGGCCTGTCCGCGACGGCACGGCGCGTCACGCAAAGCTGGCAAATGGTGGCGGCCGCCCTTCTCGTTCTCCTGGCGCTCGGCCTGACCGCCCATTGGATCGCCCGCCATCAGGCGGCCTCCGCCTATGCGCAATCAATGCAAAACGACGCGGCCGCTTTGCGGGATCGGTTGTCGGGCACGCGGTTCGGCCCCCGTCTACCGCCTTTCCTCGATATCCTTCCGACGCTGAACGGCTTGCGCACGCTGGAAGGGCGCGAACCCGGGAAGGAGGCGGAGCGCGTCGCCGATGTGCCCATGCTTCAGAGCGAGGCCGGGCGCGCCTATGCGACAGGCCTCGACCGGCTCTTCATGCCCTATCTCACCGAGGGGCTGCAGGCGACCCTGGCGAGCGAAGCGACCAGCGCGGCCGATCTCTATCGGGGTCTCAAGCTCTATCTGGCGCTGTCGGGCCAGCGGCCGCTCGATACGCTCGACCTGCCGCACCTTGGCGCATGGCTGGCCCAGGTCTGGTTGCCCAGCTATTCCGAAGCGGACCGGGCCGCCTTCGCAGCGCATGTCGCAGCGCTCGGCAGCCATGACGTCGCATCCCGATCCGCAGACGCTTCCCTCGTCGCCGACACGCGGCGGCGCATCGCCGCCTACACGCTGTCGCAACTGGCCCTCGATCTCGCGAAGGCGCGTCCCGAGGTCGCGGCGCTCGCCCCCTGGCGGCCGAGCGACCATGCCGGTCCTTCGGGACCGCTCGCCTTGGCGAGGCTAGACGGCGGCTCGCTCTGGGACGGGCTCCCGGCCTTCTTCACCGCTGGTGCGTTCCGGACCGTGGCCTTGCCGGCGCTGCAAGCCGGGGCCGCGGAAATCGAGCGTGACGCCTGGGTGCTGGGGTCGAGCGATGGCACGGCCTCGCGCGACATTCTCGACGGCACGCTCGGCCTTTATTCCGCCGAGGCGATCCGCCTGTGGGATGGGCTCCTGTCCGACCTGACGGTCCGCCCCATGCCGACGGCCGCCGATGGCGCCCGGCTCCTGTCGCTTCTCGTCACCGCACCCTCGCCCGTCACCGACCTCCTGGCAGCGGTCGCGATGGAGACCGACTTCTCGCCCCCGGCGGCGCAGGCCGCCGTGGCGGGCGCCGTCGCCTCCGCCCTGGCACCGGCCGCCGCTTCGCTCGGCCTTGCCGCGCCTGTCGATCCCGGCCGCGCCGTCACTGAGGCTTTCGCTTCGCTGCGCCGGGCGACATCCGCGGCGGAGGGAAGCGCCTCCCAGGTGGCCGGCGTTCTGGCGGCCTTCGAGCCGCTCTACCGCCAGCTCAACCACATCGCCAAGGGCGGCAACGTTCTCGAACTCGGCACCGAGCCGCAGACTGTGTCCGCACAGATCGACCTTCTCGTCGCGGCTCTTCCGCCCTCGCTGCAACCGTTCTTCAAACGTCTGCAAACCGCCGCCATGGATCTGATTCAGGGCGCGTCGGGCGAGCGGCTGCGCGAGGTCTGGAACACGACGGTCCTGCCGGCCTGCGAAGCGGCGACGGTCGATCGCTTTCCGTTCAGCGCGCGCGCCGCCCGGGACACGCCGTTCGAGGATTTCAAGTCGGTCTTCGGTCCTCAGGGGCAGATTGCCAGCTTTCGCGACGCCTATCTGAAGCCCCTGATCGACACCAGCGCGCGACCCTGGGCATGGCGGCCGGGGCGCCCGGCGGATCTGTCGATCGACGAGACGGCGTTGAAGGGTTTCGAGCAGGCGGACGCCATCACGCAGGCTTTCTTTCCCGGAGGCGAAGGCCCAGCCGCCCGGTTCTCTCTCTTGCCCATCAGTCTTGATCCGAAGGCTCAGGCCGCGCGCTTCGATATCGGCGGCCAAACCCTGCGGTTCGCCCATGGGCCGGCGGTGCCGGTCAGCGCGCAGTGGCCCCCGGCTTCGCCCAATGCGCCGGCTGCCTTGACCATGACGCCGGAAATCGACGGCGCCCGCAACATGGCGATGGGCGAGGGGCCATGGGCTCTGTTTCGTCTGGTGGACCAAGCCGTCTCCCGCCGTCTCGTTGACGGCAACGCGCTCCTTGCCAGCTTTTCCCTCTCCGGTCGCAGCTTCGTCGTCAAGTTGACGCCGGCCAGCACTCGCAATCCGTTCGAGCTGAAAATGCTCGACAACTTTCGTTGTCCGCGTCTTTAAAATTTTCGAGCTCTGGCTTGGAGAGGTCGTCTTGTTCGCCGTTCCACGATGGGCGCAATCATTGATGTCGACGCCGACGGGGATCTGATCGCCACGGCTGACAGCACCCTTCATCTCGCCCAGAAACGAGGTCGCAACCGTTTCATGGTGGAGAAAGGGGCGTCCGATCTGGCGCGAAACGGCGCCTGGCGGGAGGCAGGTGTAGAGCCTGCATCCAGAAAAACCCAACGAATCCGAGGTGTTTCAGCAGATTGGAGCTTCTGTCATCGTAGCGACCCTTGTTCTCGCATTGTAGTCGCCTCGGCGTGCTCGGAGGATCGAAACGCCCCGATCGACTTACCCGAGGAACACTCAGGTTCGCCTTTGTCTCCATCGCGCCTCCAACCTATGCGCTTAGCGCATGCCGCCGCTGCGAGCCGCCGATAGCGAAGCGGCGCAGGGCTCCCCTTCAAGCTTTGCGCTCCTCATCTTTGCTGACGGAGCCTATGGTCCGGTCATCGAAAGAAAACGATTACGCCGGCCGCCACCGACGAGAGGCCGGACCCGAAAGGAAACTCCCATGAACATCGCTCGCTCCTTCAACGCCTGGCGCCAGTATCGCAACACGGCCACCAAGCTGAACCGCCTGTCGCAGCGCGAACTCTCCGACCTCGGCATCTCGCGCTCCGAGATCCCGGCTCTCGCCCGCCAGTCGGTGCGCTAAGCTTCTGGTTTTGTCGCATTGTCCGACGGCAAAGCGTATCCGCTTTGCCTGGAAATGCTCTGACCCATTCCCCATCCGTCCCGGCCGGTCCTCCCCCGGTCGCGACGTGAGAGCCGAACGGTTCCTCCCAACCTTCGGCTTCCCCATGACGCCCTTGCCGGTCCTCCCCCGGCAGGGGCGTTTTTCGTTTGCGGCTCAGGCGTAATCGACCCAAACGCCGCCCCGGTCCGCCGAGCGCACGCAAGCTTCCACCCAGCGCACGCCTTCGACCCCGGCCCGAATGTCGGGATAGCGCAGGCCCGCGAGGCGATCGGCGTCCCCTTGGTCGGTCGCTTCCATCGCGATGGCGAAGCGGGCATAGAGGTTGGCCCAGGCTTCGAAGAGACCTTCGGGATGGCCCGCGCCGATGCGGTCGTCCGCCAGGGCGGCCGGATGGAGATAGGGCATGCCGCGCTCGATGATCCGCGCCGGTTCGCCCTGAACCTCGAAGGAGAGCTGGTTCGGGCGCTCGTCCCACCACTCGATGCTGGCCCGCGAGCCGACGATGCGGACCTTCTGCCCGTGCATGGAGCCGGCGTTCACCGCGCTCGACCAGACCGTGCCGAAGGCGCCGTTGTCGTATTCCATCAGTGTCACCGCGTTGTCCTCCAGCGGCGCGCGGCTCCGGACGAAGCTTTGCCGGGCGCAGAGAAGCCGCTTCACCTTCAGATGCGGCAGGATCACCTCTGAAATGTAGAGCGGATGCGTGCCGACGTCGCCGAGCACATAGCTCGGCCCCGCGAAGGCCGGCGTCACGCGCCAGCGGGTGGCCGGGTTGGTTTCTTCCACGGCATCGGAGTGGAAGCCGTGGGCGAACTGGAGATTGACGATCCGGATCTCGCCAAGCTCGCCCGCCGCGACCATGGCCCTCGCCTGCTCGATGAGCTGGTGCCCGGCATAGCCATAGGTCACGCCGACGATCTTGCGCCTGGCAATCGAGAGCCGTTCCAATTCTTCGGCTTCGGCGAGCGTGAAGCAGAGCGGCTTCTCGCAGACGACATGGAGCCCATGCGCCAGTGCGGCCTTGGCGATGGGATAGTGGGTGTTGTTCGGCGTCGCGATCGAGACGGCCTGGATACCGTCCGGCAGCAGGGCTTCGGCGGCGAACATCGCGGCGTAGTCGGAATAGCAGCGGCGGGACTCGAGCCCGAGCTCGACGCCGAAGTTTCGCCCGCGCTCGGGATCGAGATCGAAGGCGCCGGCCACGAGGTCGAAGGTCCGATCGCGAAGCGCGGCCGATCGGTGGATATAGCCGATCTGGCTGCCCCGCCCCCCGCCCACCATCGCCCAGCGGATCGGGGCCGCCGTCCTGCGTTCGCCATTGATCATCGCTCGTCCTCCCTTAAAAATCGACGCTCGTCAGATAGTCCCGGCTCGCCTTGACGTCGGCGAGACTGCCGCCGGCATGGCGCGGGTCGCGCTCCTGCTCGACCGTGATGAAGCCGGCATAGCCGAGGCGCGTGAGAACCGATCGGATGGCGGGATAGTCGATCGCGCCGCGACCGATCGGGCACATCACGCCCTGCGCGCAGGCCTCGAAGAAGCGGATGCGCTGGCCCATGACGCGGTCGAACACCGCGCGGTCGATATCCTTGAAATGGAGATAGTCGAGCCGGTCGGCGTAGCGCTCCAGTGTCTGCGCCGGGTCCATGCCGGCATAATAGAGGTGGCCGGTGTCGAGGCAGAAGCCGGCCACGTCTTTGGGAATGTCCCTTGCCATGCGCGCGATTTCGTCTTCGAATTCGATAAAGCCGCCGGCATGGGGATGGATCACCGCGCGCACGCCGTGGCGCTCGCGCGCGAGGTCGGCAATCGCCCGAATGTTGGCGACCATGCCGGCCCAGGCCTCCTCCGAAAGGCGCGGCGCCCGGTCCGAATGGCCGGCGGCATAGTCGCGCTCGTCGTGCCCCCAGTCCATAACGGTGAGGTAGGGCGCGGGAAAGCGCTGGCCCGGCGCCTGGGGCGGGGGCGGCAGGCGGGTGATCAGGGCGCAGATCTCGTCGGTCTGCCGAAGCAGGTTGTCGCGGTTTCCGGGCGAGATGAGATCGTCGAAGATCGTGCCGGCCACGATGAAGAGGCTCCGGCTGCGAAGAGCTTCGGAGACGCGCATCTGGTCCAGCGGCACATAGCCGTAGGGACCGAGCTCCAGCCCGCCATAGCCCGCGGCCGCGGCCTCGTCCAACACCTGCGTCCAGGGCGGCAGGTTGGGATTGGCGACATCGTCGACGCCCCAGCAGCAGGGCGCGGTCGTGATGGTGATCGTCATGCGGATGCCTCCTCCCGGCCTCCTTGCATAAGCCGGTGCAAGCCTCTTCCGTCAGCGTGGATTTGATGGGATTCCATCAAGGAGGGATGCATCATGGCGCGCAAGACGACGATGACGGACGTGGCGCGGGCGGCGGGGGTCTCGCCGGCGACGGTCGACCGCGTCCTCAACCGGCGCGGCGGCGTCGACGCCGCCAAGGAGGCGCGGGTTCTGGCCGCCGCGCGCCGGCTGGGGCTCGACCGCGCGCTGTCCTTTCGGCCGCACAGGATGCTGCGGGTCGCCGTGCTGATCCAGGCGCCGCGCAATCCGTTCCACGCCGCGCTGCGCGAGGGGATTGAGACGGCGGCGCGCCTCCATGCCGACCTCAACATCCAGTTCCTCGTCCACCATATCGACCCGAACGACCCCAAGGCGATCGTCGCGCTTCTCGCCCGGCAGGGAGCGAAGGCCGATGGGCTCATTCTCACGCTGCCGGACGAGCCGCGCATCGCGGCGGCGGTCGGGGCGGTCGCCGCGAGCCGGCCGGTCGTCACGCTGGCGACCGATCTGCCGGCAAGCGGGCGGGCCGCCTATGTCGGGCCGGACGATCGCCGCGCCGGCCGCGTCGCGGGTGATCTCATGGGCCTGTTTCTCGGTCCGCAAGGCGGACGGGTGCTGCTCATCGCCGGCCGCAGGGACATCGCCGGCCAGCGCGCCCGTGAGAAGGGCTTTCGGCAGATCCTGGCGGAGCGCCATCCCACGCTCGCCGTCGCGCCCCTCGCGGAAAGCGGCGAGGATGGCGAGCGCGCAGGCCATATCGTGCTGGAAGCCCTGGCGGCGGACGCGTCCATCCGGGGCGTCTATCATATGTCGGCGGGCGCCCGGCCCGTGGTGGATGCGCTGCGCAAACTCGGTCGCACGGGCGACACCGCCTTCGTCACCCATGAACTGACGGAGGATCGGCGCGCCCTCCTGCGCGAGCGGGCGATCGCCGCCGTGATCGACCAGCAGCCCGAACTCGAAGCGGGGATCGCGGTGGAAACCCTGGCTCGGCTGCTCGGCCGCCTGGAGGGTCCGACTGGCTCCACGGAGACGAAGTTCGTGATTCACATGCCGGAGAACGCCTGAGCGGTATGCGGACTGAAGCGGCCGCCTGCTGCGGCGTTGCTCCGCGCGGTCGAAGCATCGCAGCGCAAATTCCTATCGCATCGCAGCAATAGATAGGGTGGATGGCAGGCGGTTACTGCAAAGCAGGCGATTGAGGAGATAAGTTTCCAAAGGAATGCTGCAAGCCGCTTCGATGGACATAGGATCGGCCAAGTGCAAGACTTTGCTTGGGATGGAAACGGGACGGCCGACCGACGATCGAGGGCGGTGCTGGACGTCGGAAAAGGTCGTCATGTCACTGGCAGCTCCACATCGGCACATCCGCGAGATCGAGACCGTGGCTCTCGGGGCCCGGTCCGATCGCGATCCGGCGGTGCACCGGTCGTGGCTGCGCTGCGTGGAGACCTATCGGCTCGATCCCGCGCGGGCGGTGGAAGCCTATATCCTGCCCGACACGCGGCTGCGCGAGCACCGGCAGCGCTCGGAAGGGCTGATCCGCACCGCGCGCTCGGGGCTCGAGGCCCTCTATCGCCAGATGGCCGGGCATGGATACGTGCTTCTGCTGTCGGACGAAGCGGGCGTCACCGTCGACTTCGTGGGCGATCCGACGCTGAATAATCGCCTCCGCAGCGCCGGTCTTTATCTTGGCTCGGAATGGTCGGAGCCTCGGGCCGGCACCTGCGCGGTGGGCTCCTGCATCGCCACCGGCGAGCCCCTGACCATCCACCAGGACGACCATTTCGACGTCACCCACACGCCGCTGACCTGCTCGGCGGCCCCGATCTACGACACCGACGGTCGGCTCGCCGCCGTGCTCGACATTTCCGCGCTGCGCTCGCCCGATGCCAAGCGGAGCCAAAGTCTGGTCCTGCATCTGGTGACGGAGACCGCACGGCGCATCGAACTCGCCAACCTGATGGCCAAGTCGCGCGGGGAGTGGGTGGTGCGTTTCTCCCGCTCGTCGGACTTTCTCGATGTCGATCCCGACGGGGCGATCGCGCTGGACGCCTCGGGCCGTGTGTCGGGCCTGACTCATGCCGCGCAAAAGCTTCTGGCGAGCACGATCGGCGCGGACTGGCGCGATCCCGCCCCGCTTCTGGGGCGGCCGATCTCGGACTTCTTCGATCTCGACCTCGATGCCCTGCCACGGCTGACGCGGGCTCAGCCTTGCGAAAGCCGGCTGCTCACCGCGCGGGACGGTCTCAGCGTCTTCGCCCATGCGATCGCCCCGCCGAGCCCGGCACCGCGCGCCCAGCGGCCGGCCGAAGGCGCGCTGCCCCAGGCCCTCGCCGGCCTGACGGGGGGAGACCGCACCATGGCCGCGCTCCTCGGCAAGGCCGCGCGCCTGGCGCCGACCGCCATTCCAATCTGCCTCCATGGCGAAACGGGAACGGGCAAGGAGGTTCTGGCGCGCGCCATCCATCGCTGCGGCGGCACCGAGCGCCCCTTCATCGCCCTGAACTGCGCGGCGCTGCCCGAGAGCTTGATCGAGGCGGAACTCTTCGGCCATGCACCGGGCGCGTTCACCGGCGCTGGGCCCAAGGGCCGGCGCGGGCTCATCGAAGCGGCCAATGGCGGGACGCTGTTTCTGGACGAGATCGGCGACATGCCGCTGGCGCTCCAGTCGCGCCTTCTTCGCGTTCTGGCGGAGCGCGAGATCGTACCCGTCGGCGCGCATCGCCCCGTCGCCCTCAATCTGCGGGTTCTCTCGGCCTCGCATCGCGACCTCGCGGCGCTGGTCGCCAGCGGGGCGTTCCGGGAAGACCTCTTCTACCGGCTGGCCGGCGCGACCTTGCATCTTCCGGCGCTGCGCGAGCGCTCCGATCTCGGCTGGCTTCTCGACCGCCTCCTCGGCGAGACGAGCGGCGATCTCCGGATTGAGCCGGCGGCCCGCGCGCGGCTTCTGGCCCATCGGTGGCCCGGCAACGTGCGCGAACTCAAGAACGTCGTCGAACTTCTCGCGGCGCTCGCCGAGGATGGTGTGATCCGCCTGGGCGACCTGCCGGACGCGTTCGCCCCCGTGGCGCCGGACCGGCAGGACAGCGCGGTGCCCGCGATGGCCGACGCCCCGCCCGAGGCCGCTGAACTGCGCGCGGTCTTGATGGAATGCCGCTGGAACGTGTCGCACGCGGCGCGGCGCCTCGGCTGCGACCGCACGACGGTTCACCGGCGCATGCGTCGCTGGGACGTGTCGCAGCCGCTGTGATGTGTGGCGCCTCACCTGCGGCGGCGCCGCCACAAGTGCGGCGCCTCGCCGGGGCCCGGGGCTAGGCTCTATCCGAAGACCTGCGGTCGCCGAAGGGGCTGCATGAATTGGCATCGTCCTTGCAGAAGTCCGAGCGGGAGGACCATCGATGACCATGCAAGCACTGCGTTTCCACGCCGCCAAGGACCTGCGTCTGGAAACGGTCGAAGAACCCGGCCGTCCGGGGCCGGGACAGGTCCGCATCCGCAACACGCGCGTCGGCATCTGCGGCACGGACCTTCACGAATATGCCTATGGCCCGATCTTCGTGCCGACCGAGCCGCACGCCTTCACCGGCGTCTCGGGCGTGCAAATTCTCGGCCACGAGTTCGGCGGCGTCGTCACCGATGTCGGCGGGGGGGTGACCAAGGTCGCGCCGGGCGACCGGGTGTCCGTGCAGCCGCTGATCATGCCGCGCGAGAACGAATATTACGCCGATCGCGGCCTGTTCTTCCTGTCGGAGAAGCTGGCGCTGGCTGGCCTCTCCTGGCCTTGGGGCGGCATGGCCGACTATGCCATCCTCAACGATTACAATGTCTACAAGATACCGGACGCGATGAGCGCCGAGGAAGCCGCGCTGGTGGAGCCGACGGCGGTCGCCATCTATGCCTGCGACCGGGCGGGCGTGCGGGCCGGCTCCAGCGTCCTCGTGACGGGCGCGGGGCCGATCGGTCTCCTCACCGTCCTGGCGGCGCGGGCGGCGGGCGCGACGCGCGTTTTCCTGTCGGACCCCAACCCGACGCGGCTCGAACTCGCTCGCTCCATCGACCCCGATCTCGTCACGATCGACCCGACGAAGACACCGGTGGGCGAGCGCGTGCGCGAGGGAACGGACGGACGGGTCGGCGCCGACGTGGCGATCGAGGCCGTTGGCAACGAGCGCGCCTTGGGCGACTGCGTGGATGCCGTGCGTCGGCAAGGCGTCGTGGTGCAGGTCGGCCTTCATCCCGGCCCGTCCAAGCTCGACTGGTTCGCCGTGACCTGCAAGGACATCGACGTTCGCGGCTCCTGGGCCTACCCCACCACGTCCTGGCCGCGCGTCATGGATCTCATCGCCTCCGGCCGTCTGCCGGCCGCGAAAGTCGTGACCAAGCGCATTCGCCTCGCCGACGCCGTGCACGAGGGCTTCGACGCACTGCTCGATCCCGCCGGCAACCATCTCAAGATCATGATCGACCTCGAAGGCTGACGAGGCCGAGCCGACCATCCGGCGGGCGCGCCGGCTTCTGCGCCCCGCCGTCCGACGAACTCTGGGAGGAGACCTGACAGCATGAGCGAGACCCTGGAACGCCCCGTCCCCGCGAACCCGGCCCCCGGCGAGGCGCCGAGCCCGGCTCGGCAAGCCGCGCAAACCTGGCTGAACACGTTCGAGGCCGCCCTGGCGGCGAAGGACGCGGGCGCCGCCGCCGCCCTTTTCGGGCAGGAAAGCTACTGGCGCGATCTCGTGTCCTTCACCTGGAACCTTCGCACCGTGGAGGGGCCGGACGGCGTGCGGGACATGTTGGAGCATCAGCTGCCCCATGTCTCGGCATCCGGCTTCGAGCTGGACGAGGAGCCGACGGAGGAGGGCGGCGTGGTCACGGCCTGGTTCCGCTTCGAGACCGAGGTCGGGCGCGGTCGCGGGCTGGTGCGGCTGCGCGACGGCAAGGCCTGGACCTTCCTGACGACGCTGCACGAGCTGAAGGGCTTCGAGGAGCCGATGAACGAGCGCCGCCCCAAGGGCGCCGAGCACGGCACCGCCGCCAACCGGCGCTCCTGGCTCGAGAAGCGCGAGGCGGAAGCCAGGGAGCTCGGCTACACGCGCCAGCCCTATGTGCTGGTGATCGGCGGCGGCCAGGGCGGCATCGCCCTTTCGGCGCGGCTTGGCCAGCTCGGCGTGCCGACGATCGTGATCGACCGGCACGAGCGGCCGGGCGACCAGTGGCGCAAGCGCTACAAGTCCCTCTGCCTGCACGACCCCGTCTGGTACGACCACCTTCCCTATATCGATTTCCCGAAGAATTGGCCGGTCTTCGCGCCCAAGGACAAGATCGGCGATTGGCTGGAAATGTACGCCAAGGTCATGGAGCTCAACTACTGGGGCTCCAGCACGGCGAAATCGGCGCGCTACGACGCGAGCAAGGGTGAGTGGGAGGTCGTGGTCGATCGCGGCGGCGAGGAGGTGACGCTTCGGCCCCAGCAGCTCGTCCTGGCGACGGGCATGTCCGGCAAGGCGAACTGGCCGAGCTTTCCCGGGATGGATCGCTTCAAGGGCGAGCAGCACCATTCCTCGCAGCATCCGGGGCCGGACGGCTACCAGGGCAAGCGCGTTGTCGTCATCGGCTCCAACAATTCGGCGCACGACATCTGCGCCGCTCTGGCGGAAAACGGCATCGACGTCACCATGGTCCAGCGCTCGACCACTCATATCGTGCGCTCGGAATCCCTGATGGAACATGGGTTGGGCGATCTCTATTCCGAGCGCGCGCTGGCCAATGGCGTGACGACGCAGAAGGCCGATCTGATCTTCGCCTCCTTGCCGTACCGGATCATGCACGAGTTCCAGATCCCGGTTTACGAGAAGATCGCGGAGGTGGACGCCGACTTCTACCGCGACCTGGAAAAGGCGGGGTTCCGGCTCGACTGGGGTGCCGACGGCTCGGGCCTGTTCATGAAGTACCTGCGCCGGGGCTCGGGCTATTACATCGATGTCGGCGCCAGCCAGATGATTATCGACGGGCGCATCAAGCTGAAGGCCGGTCAGGTCGACGAGATCACCGAGGACGGCGTCAAGCTGGACGACGGGACCGTGCTCCCGGCGGACGTCATCGTCTATGCCACGGGCTACGGCTCGATGAACGGCTGGGCCGCCGATCTCATCAGCCAGGAGGTCGCCGATAAGGTCGGCAAGGTCTGGGGCCTCGGCTCCGACACGCCGAAGGATCCCGGCCCCTGGGAAGGCGAGCAGCGCAACATGTGGAAGCCGACCCAGCAGGATGCTTTGTGGTTCCACGGCGGAAACCTGCACCAGTCCCGCCACTATTCGCTCTATCTCGCGTTGCAGCTGAAGGCGCGGATGGAGGGCTTGGCAACCCCGGTCTACGGGCTGCAGGAGGTCCATCACCTGCGATAGCATGGTTCGTCGTGGCGCTCTTTGCGAGGGGCGCCACGCCATGCCGCGCGATGGCGTCAGTTCATGAAGCCCGTCGCCGCGCTGGCGAGAAGGAAGAGGCCGAGCGCGAGGCGGTAGTAGACGAAGGGCCAGGCCGAGAAGCGCTCCATGATGCGCATCAGGCTCCAGATCGCGACGAAGGCGGAAAGGGAGGCGGTGACGAGGCCGACGCCAAGCACCATCCAGCCCTCGGCATCGAGGCCGGCATGGTGCAGTTCCACGACTTCCTTCAGACCGGCGCCCAGAATGGCGGGCAGGCCGAGAAGAAAGGAAAAGCGCGCCGCGTCGTCCCGCTTCAGGCCGAGAAACAAGGCCATGGTCAGGGTCGAGCCCGAGCGCGACACGCCGGGGATCAGCGCGCCGACCTGCGCGAGGCCGACAAGAAGGGCGTCCTTTAAGGTGATCTGGCTGAAGTCGCGCGCGTGTCGGCTGGTCCATTCCGTCGCGGCCAGAAGCACGGCCATGACGACACAGGCGAGGCCGATCACCCAAAGCTCGCGCAGCGACGAGCCGCAGGCGTTCAGGACATCCTTGAGAAGAAGGCCGCCAACCACGATCGGCAGCGTGCCGAGGAGAATGCCAAAGCTCAGCCGAAGAGGCGGCGCATCGAAGCGCCGCTCGCGCAACGCCGTGAGCGATCCGAACACGAGGTCCAGAACGTCCCGCCGGAAATAGGTAACGACCGCCACCAGAGCTGCCATCTGCATGGCGGCCGAGAAGGCGGCGCCCGGGTCCTGCCATCCGAGCAGGGCGGGGATGATGCGCATATGCGCGGTCGAGGAGATCGGCAGAAGCTCGGTGATCCCCTGGAAAACCCCGAGGATCGCGACCTTGCCCATGCCGAGGGCGGTGAAGCCGGTATCGATGCCATTGGTGCAGACGGCCGCCAAATTCACCTCCTGATCCAGCCGACCCGCTCGCCCGACGCTCTCCGAGGGAAAGGAGGCGAGGCGAACGGACGGCTGAATGTTCACGCGTTCGTGAGACGGGGTTTGGTGCAGGGCGCGTCGTTATGCAACGCCGCATCGCCTTCGCCCGGCTTACAAATTCGTAAGGCTCCTCGAACGCGGCTTGCGCTTCGCTCGGCTCGCCGCAGGTAGAACCTGGGATCATAGAGCGGCCATTGTCTTGCGGCGCTCGGTCCGCTTAGATGGCGGCGTGTGCGAGGCCAGAGCGGTGCGCCGTGGATGATCCCGTGACCGCGGACAGGGCGGCAAAGTTCGATCGTCTGGTTCTACCGCGCCTTGGCGACGGATTCCGGCTGGCCCGGTGGCTCACCGGCAACCAGGCCGATGCCGAGGATGTCATGCAGGAGGCCGCGCTGCGCGCCTTCCTGGCGATGGACCGGCTGGTGGAGGACAATGTCCGCGCCTGGTTCCTGACGGTTGTGCGCAACACCTGCTATTCCTGGCTCGCCAAGAACCGGCCGGGAATAAACCTCTCGGTCGAGGAGTTGATACCGCAGGACAAGGATTTGATGGAGCGCGGAGGCCTGATCGCCGAGCCCGTGGCATCGATCGAGGAGGCGTTGATCGCGAAGGATCGGGCCGCGTGGCTGACACGCGCGATCGACCGTCTCCCGCTGAGCATGAAGGAGGTCGTGGTCCTTAGGGATTATTACGACCTCTCCTATCGCGAGATCGCCGAGGTCAGCGGCGTGCCCATCGGCACCGTCATGTCGCGGCTCGCGCGCGCTCGCCAACATCTTCTCAAAGCGATCGAACTGGCCGACGATGACACCTGACGACAGCGATCATCTCATGTTGGCGGCCTATCTCGACGGCGAGCTTTCGCCGGGGGAAACGATCGCCATGGAACGCAGGCTGGAGGCCGATCCCGAGCTTCGCCGGTTGCGGGACGCCTTGTCGAACCTCTCCGGCACCGTCCACGACCTCGTGGCCGAAACGCCCGTTCCCCCCGACCTTTCCGCGCGGGTTCGCGGGCAGATAGCCAAGGCGCAAAACCTCCCCCCGCAGCGGGAGACCCCGTCATGGCAGCGCATCGCAGCGGCGCTCGTCGTGGGGCTTCTCGTCGGCGGACCGCTCGGCTACGGCCTTTCCCAAGTCGCCGCCCCGCCGAGAAGCAACGCCATCGAGGACGCGATCTTCGCCGGCCATCTCCGGGGCTTGGCTGCGCCGCAGCCCTTCGACATCGCGTCGTCCGACCGCCATACGGTGAAGCCCTGGTTCAACGGGCGCACGGCGATCGCGCCGGATGCGCCGGACCTCGCCGCGCAAGGCTTTCCGCTGGTCGGCGGGCGGGTCGATATCGTCGCCGGCGAGCCGGTTCCAACGCTCGTCTACCGCCGGCGGCAACATGTCATCAGTGTGACCGTCGTCCCCCGCAGCGAGGTCGGCGCTCCCGGCCGGGATCGGCGCAAGGGGTCCGGCATCGAGCGCTGGACCACCGGCGATCTCGGCTATTTCGCGACGTCCGATCTCAATTCCAAGGAACTCGGCGAATTCGCCAACGCCTTCCGTGCCGCAACGGCGCCCGCAGGCTGACCGCCCCTTTCCCTGCCTCTGAAAGTTTCCCGAGCGCCGTGGAATAAACGCCCCTGCGATCCGGTTCCCATTCCAGCGATTTCACGGTTTGGGAGGGGAACGTGGGAGGTAGAGCGCTTGTCGCGAAAGGTCGAACGCGCCGGATGCGAAGCACCTGCCAGAGCGGTGCTCGGACTTTGCCGACCTGCCCTGCGCCGGCCGCGTTCGTCGTCAGGCCATGACCGTCGCGCAGGCGTTCTGCCTTCTCTCCTCGGAGGTCATGCTCCGCTTCCTCCTAAGCGTGCTGGTGCTTCAGCTCTCGCCTGGGCCGGACATGCTGTTGATCCTCAACAGAGGCATGGTCCATGGCCCGAGGATCGCGTTTTCCACCATTGCTGGGATCGTGGTTATCGCCGGCGCGGTGCAGCTCGGACTTCTGGTCCTGGGCCTTGGAACGCTCGTCGCGACGCATCCGGCGGCGATGCCGATGCTGCAGGTCTTGGGCGCTCTCTATCTCCTGTATCTCGGCATCCGAATGATGACGACGACGCTTTCGCAGAGCCAGCCCGGAACGGCGTGCTCTCTAGGAGCCAGGCGGGCGCTCGTGGAAGGGGCGTTGAGCAGCCTGACCAACCCGAAGTCCTTCCTGTTCCTCTTCGTCGTTCTGCCGCATTTCGTCGATCCGTCCGTCGGGCCGGTCGGGGCGCAGATGTTCGTCCTCGGTTTCCTGCACAAGCTCGCCGGTCTGCTGACCTTGAGTTCCGTCGCGCTCGCCGCCAGCCGGATCGGTGTCTGGACGCGCCGCTGGCCCGCGCTCCTCTCGCATCAGCGCCGGGTCTGCGGCCTCCTGATGGTGGCGATCAGCCTCTCGCTTGCGGGCTCGTCCCTGTTCGACGCATCGCATGTCACCACGTCGAACCGAGACAAGACTATTGCTGCGATGCAAAAGAAAGCTTGTAAGGAAATAGATACGATATCGACGGAACCGTGGCGGGAAGGTCGCAGTGGACATGTTTCCGCAAGGTCCGGTCCGTAAGTTCTTGCGATGATGCCGGCGGGATGGCTAGCGTTGCCCACGTTTCCTAAAGGGAAAGCTATGTCCATTAACAGTTTTAGAACCTTAGCATTCCTTTCGATTGCTTCGCTCAGTATTGGATCAGCCGCTGCGGGTGATCTCGTCTACACGCCGGTCAATCCCTCGTTCGGCGGGAGTCCGCTGAATTCCGCCCATCTCCTGTCCATCGCCGGCGCGCAGAAGAACGCGACGGCAAGCGACTACAAGAAACCGGTGGACTCGACCTCCGCCGGCACCACGGGCTCGGGCACGAAGACGCAGTCCGATGCCGACCTGTTCGTCCGCCAGCTTCAGGGGCGCCTTCTGTCGGCGCTCGCCAGCCAGGTGACGGATGCGATCTTCGGCGAGAACCCGCAGGATTCGGGCACCGTGCAGTTCGGCGACACAAAGGTGACGTTCGACCGGACGCTGACCACCATCCGGCTGCGCATCGAGAACGCGACCGATGGAACGGTCACGGACATCGTCGTTCCCCAGCTCGTCACTTCGAAGCCCGCCACCACCACGGCATCGACGGCGTCTTCTTCGGCCTCCGCCAGCCAGTTGAGCACCGCCACGCCCGTTCTCAGCGGATCGGCCCTCACCCCGTTGAGCATCAATTAAGCCAGGCGTTGAACCGGCTTTGTAGGAAGAGTCTGATGTCCCTGCGTTTCCGCTTGGCGCTCATCTTGCGCGCGTCCCTTCTTGGCGCCAGCGCCGCGGCCTTGTCCGGCTGCGTCACCAACGAGTCCGCGCTCGATCCCGCGCCCGTTGTGGCGCCAGTGTCGAAGCAGAACGACCTGCTGCGCGACCTTCCGCCGCCGCGCGAGAAAACGGTGGTCGCGGTCTATGACATCGAGGATCTGACGGGCCAGTTCAAGGAACGCGAGAACGTCCAGTCGCTTTCCCGCGCGGTGACGCAGGGCGGCGCGGCTATTCTGATCAAGGCGCTTCAGGATGCCGGCGAGCGGCGCTGGTTCACGGTGCTGGAACGCAAGGCGCTGGAGAACCTCCTGCGCGAGCGCCAAATCCTCACGGAAATGCGCCGGATCTACAAGAACGAGAACACGATCAACGCCTCGGCGCTGCCGCCGCTTCTCCATGCCGGCATCATCATCGAAGGCGGCATCATCGGTTACGACACGAACATCACGACGGGCGGGGCCGGCGCGCGCCTCTTGGGCATCGGCGGCGACGCGAAATATATCAACGACGTCGTGACCGTCACCCTGCGAGCGGTCTCCACCAAGACGGGCGAGGTTCTGGCCAGCGTGACGACGCGCAAGGCGGTTGTCTCCTACTCGCTGACGGGCGGCACCTTCCGCTATGTCAAGCTCGACAGTCTGTTGGAAGCCGAAGCGGGCGTGACCTACAACGAGCCCAAGCAGATCGCCGTCCAGTCGGCGATCGAGCAGGCCGTCCTGTCACTGGTCATGGAGGGCGCCGAACTCCGGATCTGGTCCTTCGCCGATCCTCAGGCCGGCGCGAACGCGATCGCCGCCTATCGCGGCGCGAAATACGGCGATTTCCTCGACCCGACCGCGCCGCCGCCGCCGCGGCCGGTGACCGAGAACGCCGCTAAGATGATGGCGACCGTGCCGTCTCGCCCGCCCGAACTCGCCGTGCGCCCCTTGTCGGCTGGGCCGGTCACGAGCACCACGAGGCCCGTCTCGCGCGCCGCGCCACAGCCGGCCGGCCAGTCTGGCATCCGGCAGGTGCCGGGCGTCGGCCCCGTGCCAGCCGAAGAGAACCAATCGCCGCAACTGCCGCCGCAACTGCCGCCGGCCCCGACGCCGGGCGAGCCGTCGCTGGGCTCGATCAAGCTGCCGGACACCCACAGCGTGGCCAGCCTCTAAGAAAAGCCGAGGCCGTCACGGGGACACGGCAGAAGCGAGGGACGAACGGGAATCGGATGTCGAACCGTGGAGCGCTTCCCACGAAGGGTGGCCTAAACCTCGCTTGGCTCGATGATGAGCCAAAGACCTGACCGTGACATTCGAACGTTTCCCAGCCCCGGCGCACCATCGCCGGGGCTTTTTGTTGCTCACTCAAAAGTAATGCGCGCAAAAATTGGGTGATTCTTTGCAAGCCGCAAGGCTCGCCTGCTCCCTCAACCGCATCTCGTCCGGCTTGGAAGGGCGCAAAGGTTTTTCCAAGGAAAGCTTACAGAGCCAGCTTTGCCGAAGCTTTCGGTGCCAAAGCACAGATTGATGAGTACGAATTTACAGTTGCATTTTAATGATAAGGGCGCCGTAGGGTAAGGCGGCCTCTCTCAGACATTAACGTTATGATTTCGTTATTCGCTTGCCGCTTGTTCTCCGCATTGACGCAAGGGCAGACGACATTGTAAACGAATCCTTAAGACGACGACTTAAAGGCGCCTTGCTTCCATAGGTTGTCGATCGAATGGCTCTCCAGCGAGGCACCGACCCGTTCCGGCCTCCGAAAGCGGAATTCGAAACCGGGGGCGGTCGTTGCGAGGGGGGGAAGCGCAGACACCGAAGATGTCCGGGGCAAGCTCTTCTGAGCGCGCCGAGCTCCAGGCTTGTGCCGAACGGGTCATCTCAACAATTTGCAACGCTCGATTGCAGGGCGTTGCCATGGAAGGCCGGCGCGTTCATCCGAAACGCCGGGAGGAAGCATTCATCTTGCCTGAAGCCCGAGGGCCGGCGAGGTCGATCATCAGGGGTGACACATGACGGTTTTCAAGACGACGCTTCTCGCCGCCACGGCGCTGACGCTGCTCACCGGCGCCGCGCTCGCCGGCAGCAACAACGAGACCTTCATCTACCAGGGCGATGGCGCGGGTCGGGGCGTGGCCGTCAGCGGCAACAGCGCCGTGGTTCTCCAGACTGGCGATAGCAATAAGGCCGGTAGCGACGCGCAGAACCTCCTGCAGAACGGCACCGACAGCACGATCACCGTGAAGCAGTCTGGCAATGAGAACAGGGTCGGCCTCGAGGGCGTCGGTGTCGAACAGTATGGCGCCAACAACACCCTTTCGGTGACGCAGACGTCCAACGGGAACAACGTGGGCCAAGTGGTGCAGAATGGCGCGACGGGCGGTGCGGCTACGCGCAACGTGCTGACGATCACCCAGGGTGGGGAAGGCTCGAACACCGTTGAACTGGTCGGTCAGGCCAAGGACCAAACGGGCGAAAAGAACAGCGGCACCATCCAGCAGGCCGGTAAGGGCAATAAGGTAAGCGGGCTGATCCAGTACGGCGCTGGAAACACGGCTACACTGACGCAGTCGGGCGTTGAGGGTGCTGTCAACGTTTACCAAGAAGGTCTCGGCAATACGGACACTGTTACTCAGGCCGGAATCAAAAACGTGGCTGTTTCCACGACGATCGGCGACGGTAATACGACGACCGTGCGTCAGGACGGCAAAGGTGCGAACGCAACGATCTTCACGAACGGCAACAAGAACAAGATCGGCATTACGCAGGGGTTTTGGGGCACAAAAGATGTAGCCTCTGTCGAGCTCTACCGCAGCGACAGCAACTCTCTCAATGTCACGCAGTTTGGCACGAATACCGCGAGCATCAGCGGTGCGGATATTTCAAATAATATCATTAGCGCTACACAAATTCAAAACAATACACTCAATATAGACCTGAAGAGCGCGAATGGTAACGTCGTTAATTTAGGTCAGCTTGGTACGAATTTGGCGAGCGTGACGATCTTGGACAGCGGATCCAATGATGTTTGGTTCACCCAGGATGGCTCGAGCAATCAGTTCGATGTTATCGCCAAGGGATCTGCGAACTCAAACAATTTGGCTTCGCAACAGTTTGGTGCGAAGAACATCGGAAATATTACGTTCCAGGGCGGCGACAAAAACACCTTGAGCACCTTCCAAACTGGACCTCACAACCAGATTACCGCTCTTCTCGAAGGAAGTGAAAACAACGCGAAAACATCGATTGACCTCGGTAATGCGTCCGGTTCGTTGAGCGGCTACACCAAAGTCACCTTCACGAAGGGCGCCTTGTTTCAGAGCGGAACCAACAACGTCGTTGATTTGAACGTCGCGGGCAGCAAGAATGCCTTTGCCACCGTACAGGTCGGCGACTTCAATAAGATCGACGCCAAAATCGGCGGAAATCGCAATGCGGCCGTGGTCGTTCAGACGAGCAACTTCAACTCGGCTTCGTTCCAGCAGAATGGCAATGGCAACACCGTCGCCGTCTTCCAGGGCAACGTGAAGTAATCTTCAGAAATCAAAGATCGGCCGCGCGGAAGCGCGGCCGATCTTCTTCCGTTCGGAGTGCGCGCGTATGAGCCGTCAACTCGCCTTGTGGGGAAGCGTCTGTCTTCTGGCTTCGCTTGCATCCGCTTGCGCTGCCTTCGCGCAAAGCGCCGCGACGGACACCGGCACGGCGTCGAACGAGGTCTTTCTCGGCCAGACCGGCGACACCAACATCCTCACCGTGACCCAGACCGGCAGCGGCCATCTCGTTGGCGGAAACGGCGAGACCTTGCGGCTCAACCAGCTTGGCAATCTCAACAAGGTCGATATTTTCCAGGTCGGTGCCGACAACGGCATCGGGCGCGAGAACATGATCGGCCAACCCGGCGGCCTGACCGGGATCGTGGGAACGGCGACTGGACTGTTCCAGCACGGCGACAGCAATTTTCTCGACATTATCCAGCGCTCTCATCGCAATACCGAGGGAAGCCAGATCGGCGCGATCGACCAAAGGGCTCAATCGGCGAGCGGACTGATCCCCTCCGACGGCAGCGCCAACCGCGCGGTCATCCGCCAGACCGGCGGCGCGTTCCTTCCCCTCGTCAGCGACAGGGGTGAATCCACGGGCGCGGCGCGCCACGTCATCCGCGAGATTTCCCAGGTCCATCGCCCGACCCGATCGAACGCCGCCCCCAATTCCTTGGAGGTCTCGCAGACCGGCGAACGGCAGGAAGCCGGCCAACTTCGCCAGAGCGGTGTCGGCAACAATCTGACTTTGACTCAGGAAGGGCTTGCCAACAGCCTCCGCCTTGGCGAGCAGACGGGCGAGAACAACAAGGCCACCATTGTCTCGATGGGCGAGCGCAACACACTCGGCAATGCCGAACAGCACGGCACGTCAGATCAAATGAGCCTTCGGCTGGACGGCACGGGGAATTTCATCGATCAGGTCGTGCAGGCCGGGCTCGGGAGCCAGGGCGAAGGGCGCGGCAACAGCGTTTTCGTGTCGGTCATGGGCAACGACAATGGCGGCGAAGGCATTGGCGGCTATAGCGCCGTCAGCTCGCAAAGCGCAGTGTCGGGCGCCTTTGCCTCTTCGCTCGAGCAGTTCGGCGAAGGCAATACGTTGTCCCTGACGATCGGCTCGGACGGGAGCGGGCGCGCGGACGGCAATTTCTTCTCCTTCGTGCAGCGCGGCTTGGACAACGCGGCCTACGCACTTCTAACCGGCGACGGGAACGAGTTCGCCTCGTCCCAGCAGGGTGACGGCAATCGCCTCGACATCGTGCAGGCGAGCAGCGCTATTCGAGCGACCGGCGATAACCAGCGCGCCGGAAACACGGCCTTGCTCCAACAAACCGGCGACGCCAATCTCGCCGACATCCGCCAGGCCGGCGCCGGCAACGGGCTCGATATGACCGTGATCGGCGATCGGAACCTCTTGGCCGTGTCGCAGACGGGCTCGGCCAACCGGGCCGACGTTCGGATCGTCGGCAACGACAATCTGCGTCCCGCGCCGCGCGGAGGACGCCTGCCCTCCACGACCGATGCGCTCGTGAAGACGATCCTGCAGGATGGCACCGGCCATCGTGCCTCGCTCGATCTGGTCGGCAACGACAATGTGGTTTCAGTGCTTCAGCGTGGGGCGCAGGATATCGCGAACGGCATCGTGCGCGGCGATGGAAACCTCGCTACAGTCCGACAGGAAGGCGAAAAACAGACATTAAATTTCATACAAATGGGCGAATCCCAATCCCTTTTCGTTCATCAACAATAATAGACAAGTGTAGATAAATAGAAACGGGCAATAATCCGAGATCTAGATTGCGGGTCGACACGTCAACGTGGAGAATCCCGTGCGCTTTCTCGCCGCTTCCATCGCATCCCTGCTGGTCGCCTCGCCCGCCTTGGCCGGTTCGTCCAATGTGCTCACGCTGTCGCCGAACCAAGATGCATCCAATCGCATCGAGCTGTTGCTGACCGGCAACGACAATCAACTCAGCCTGTCCCAAACCTCGTCCGCCTCCTCGCCAAGCGGCAACAGCATGACCATCAACGTCCAAGGCGATCGCAACGGCGGCAAGCGGTCTTCTTCGAAGCTGACGCCGACGCTGATCGCCGATCTTCCCTGGGGCAGCCTCTCGCAGACCGGTCATTCGAACGCGATGGACATCTCGGTCTCAGGGTCGGACAATCTGTTCGCGGCCGTTCAGCAAGGCTCCTCCAACGTCATGCGGGGGTCGATTGTGGGGAACGGCAACGGCGCTGCGGTCAGTCAGTCCGGACAAAATAATTTGGCGTCCTTTTCTCAGATCGGGAAAGGGAATATGATTTCGATCACGCAAAGATCTTGGTAAACGACTATTGGTCGTGACATGACGCTAAGGGAGACGAACATGCCTTCGCCGCTATACAGGATGCTGGCTGTCGCTCTTCCCATGGCGATCTGGCCGATGGCGCAAGCGGTGGCGGAGTCGAATGTCCTGTCGATCGTGCAGGATGGTGGCGAGAACAGGTTGACGGTCGATCAGTCGCAAGCATCGAACAGTCAGGTCGGCGGTTTGGAGATCGGCGCGCCCACACTCCAGACGTTCACTCTTACGCCGAACGCCGAGACCTCTCAAAGCGAGGACACCCTTCCCGAGCAGGTTCGGCTGAATGTTTTGAGCGCGGAGCGCATGCGTGGGCAGCCGGCGCGCCAAATGGGCGGCGGAAACAGCGCCGACATCAAGATTTCCGGGAACGGCGGTTTCGTGGGACTTCTTCAGAGTTCTCCCTCGCCCAATCTCGGCAATCAGGCGAATGTCAACTTGGCGGGCGGCGGCCGAGCGCTGATCGGACAACTCGGCGGCGGCAACAAGGCCACGGCGATGCTTGGGGCCGGAGCCCTCGAAGGAACCATTCTCCAAAAGGGCGACAGCAACGTCGCAGACCTCAGCGTGACGGGCAAAGGCTCGAGCGGCAGCATCAGCCAATATGGCAGCGGACTGAACAACAGTTTGGCCGTGTCCGGCGCGGGCACGAGCGCGGCGCTGATCTCCAATGGCGTGAGCAACGGAACTGCGGGAACACCCATAACCGTCCAGTCGAACGGCGCTTCGGTTACCATCACTCAGAGCAAGATGTGAGGTCTCGGCCATGCGTTTTGCCGCAGCCTCCTGTCTCGTCGGAGCGCTTCTGATGGGCGGCCCCGTTCATGCGCAGGACGCGCCAATGGCCATCGCCTCGATCGTGGTCGAGCCCGGCGCGGGAACCGTGCGCTTGACCGGGCGTGCGCTCGGCTTGTCGAACGGGCATGTCGAGGCCCGTATGATGATCGAGAAGAGCGGTCCTTCTGGCCGGACATCGACGACGCAAGGGGGCGAGTTCGAGCTCTCGGTCGGCCAGGACGCGGTGGTGGCCACGGTCGGTCTTTCCTTAAGTCCCGGCGACAAGCTCGATGTCGATCTGGTGCTGACAAACGGCGAGCGCGAGATTTCCCGCAGCCGGCTGAACGTTGGCTCCTGATCGCAAGACCTGCATCCCCACCGAATTCCAACGACCCTTGGCCGGTGAAGCGTCCCAACCGTGGGGCAACCTATTGGGCCAATCGACCTCCAAAAGGAACATCATGGGCAAGACGTTTGCCGCGCTGATCGCTATAGGGGCCGTGACGCTGGCCGCGCCCGCTCTCGCCCAGAGCGAATCCGATTTCGTCAAGGCGTTTTCGGGAGAGTGGCAGACGCTCGATCCCGCGCTCTCCGCCGGCGGGGCCTGCCAGGTCGCGCTTCAGACGGCGCCGAGCGAAGGCAGCTACCAGCTACAGACGTCCCATTGCGGAGGCGCCCTGTCAGGCCTGTCGAAATGGAAGATCGTCGACAACCAACTGGGCTTCCTATCCGCCGATGGTGCGATCCTGGCGCGGCTCGGCGGCAACCAGAATCGCGTGAGCGGACAATTGACCAACGGCAGCACCGTGGTGCTCGAGCGGCTGGCGCCGGGGTCGGCTGCCTCCGCGGCGGCGGTGACGGCGGGCCGAAACGGCTGCGTCTTCTACGGCTACACCGCCAGCTGCGCCAAGAGCGAAGCGCGTCAGTCCCCCATGCCGAGCGGCAGCGACGAGAAGGCGCGTGCGTCCGTCCTGGTTCAGCTCAACGCCCGTGCCGAGGCTCGGCCGGATGCGCCGGTCGTGGCAACCATTCCGGCGGGGACCTGTGTCGTGATCGATCAGTGCACCACCGCGTCCGACGGAAACTGGTGCCGGGCGTCGATCTCCAACTTCTCGGGCTGGATCAGGCAGCAGGCCATGCGTGGCAACCGCTGGCCCGTGCTGACCTACGCCCCCGGCTGCGCCTCGCCGCAAGCTCAGCGCTGACGAATACTGCTACTGCTCGATGTCTCAGGGAGGATGAGGACGACCGGGCAGATCCGTTCGAGCTGTGGGCATCGATCGGATTTGCCCGGGACTGTGCAGCGAACGCGGGCCAGACGCCCGCGCTGCCCCTCACGCCGAGATAGGGCGTGAGGAAACCAGCGTAGTCGTCTGTTGTCGTGACGAGTTTCCTTACCCAAAGCGATCTGCCTCACCCGAATGTTGCAGGGCTTCGAAGTCTCGAAGGGGGCACCCATTCCCGCCAGACTGCCCTATCGCCTTGCGCCGTCCAAACGCGGTAGGAGAGCGAAAGCGAAAACGAGGTCGGTCGCGCATCGGAGGGGACGAGTGGCGAGCATCGACAGGGCGGACGGAAGGCTTGGGCTCTCGCAGGAGAGCGGAACCCCGCCGCAGTCCGACCGGAGGGACGCCGCGACGGGGCTTAATCTGGTGCAGGCGGGCGACCACAACATGCGCGTCACGCTGGAAGCGCTGCGACGCGGCGGCGCGCGCACGCGGCTGGAACTGGCCGAAACCACCGGGCTCACCGTTCCGGGAATTGCCAATATCCTGCGCCGCTTGACCGCCGACGACCTGATCGAAGGCGAGGGTGGCCTTCGCTCGCAAAGCTTCGCGATCCGGCCCGGCGGCGCCTATGGGATCGGTGTGGATCGCACGGAGTCCGGCACCTTCCTGCTCGCGGTGGATCTCTTGGGGACCGTGCTGTTCGAGGAGCACCATGCCGCCACGGGGACGCGGGAAACCGCCGATGTGGTTCGCGCCAGCACCGAACGCGCCGCTCGTCTGGCGCCCACGGGGCGGCTGGTCGGGATCGGCCTCGGAGCCGATCCGCGCTCGCAGGTGCTGCGCGAGGCGCTCGCGCCCCTGCCGGTAACGATCGAGCGGGACACTGTGGCGGCGGCGATGGCCGAGCGCCAGTTCGGCCGAGCGGGCGCCGACGACAGTTTCGTCCATATCCTGCTCGGTCCCAGCGTCCAGGCCGGCATGGTGATCGGCGGCGCCGTGTTCGACGGCGCGTCCCATCGTGCCGGGCTGGTCGGACGCATGCGGACGGGCACGGACGGCCGCTTCTTGGACGACGTGGCCTCGACCCGGCTTCTCCCCGGCTCCGATCCCGAGGCGCCCGCGGTCGCTCGCTGGATCGACGATGCGGCCGAGCACCTTACCGACATGATTATCGCCGTCTCGGCCTTTCTGGGACCGCGCCTCGTGACGGTCGGCGGGCGCCTCGGCGAACCGCTTTTGAATGCGTTGACCGCGCGGCTCGTCCGCTGCAGGGCCGAGCGGATGGGCGGACCGACCCAGCCCTACTGGCTGCCGGATCTCGCCCGCGCCAGCTTCGGTGAGACCGGCGTCGCGTTGGGGCTCGCTGCGCTTCCCCTCGTAGAGGCGCTCTTGCCCGATCCGCGCCGCTCTTTCCGAGCCGGCGCTAGAGCGTTGGATTGATTGAAAATGCTTAAGGCTCAAGACCTGTCGGTCTCGTTTGATGTGTGATGTCGTTTGCCTGATCTGCGTCTGTTGAGCGAGCGGCCGATGGCGCGGATCGCGCCGCGCTTCCCACTGGCCCAACACTTGTCCGGGTGGAAGACCAACGCTTGGTGAACGGCACCGTGTGCCTGGTCCGCAGCGGCCTTCAATGTTGAGGACGCCACCGGCTTACGGACCGCACAAGATTTGGTCCATGTGATTTATCCGATCGAACTGGCTTAGTGTTTTCGACTGCATCTTTGAGCCTGGGAAGACGAAGGCCCAAGACGGGAGCGCATCATGACCAATGCCCCACATCTGAAGGCGCACTGCACGGAGGCTATCCTTCTGAAAGAGGGGTGGTTCCCCGACGCGCAGGACGCGCGAAATAAGGGTCGTCCGAGTGAGACGGCAGGCGCCGTGCGGATGATGGACCCATCCGCACGGCGCTTGAGTTGGCTCTTGCTCAGAAGAAGCCGAGCTTCTTGGGCGAATAGCTGACCAGCATGTTCTTGGTCTGCTGGTAGTGATCGAGCATCATCTTGTGCGTCTCGCGCCCGATGCCGGATTGCTTGTATCCACCGAAGGCGGCATGCGCGGGATAGGCGTGGTAGCAGTTCGTCCAGACCCGGCCCGCCTTGATGGCGCGGCCCATGCGGTAGGCCCGCGTGCCGTCGCGCGTCCAGACACCGGCGCCCAGGCCGTAAAGCGTGTCGTTGGCGATGGCGAGGGCGTCTGCATCGTCCTTGAAGGTCGTGACGGAGACCACCGGGCCGAAGATTTCCTCCTGGAAGATGCGCATGCGGTTGTGCCCCTGAAGCACGGTGGGCTGAACGTAGTAGCCGTCGAGCCCGTCGAGATGCGCGCGGCCGCCCCCTGTCAGAACCTTCGCCCCTTCGTCGCGGCCGATCTCGAGATAGGAGAGGATCTTCTCCATCTGCTCGCCTGAGGCCTGCGCGCCGACCATCGTGGCCGGGTCGAGCGGATCGCCCTGGATCATCGCCTCGACGCGCTTGACCGCCCGCTCCATGAAGCGGTCGTAGATCGATTCGTGAACCAGCGCCCGGCTCGGGCAGGTGCAGACCTCCCCCTGGTTCAAGGCGAACATGGCAAAGCCTTCCAGCGCCTTGTCGAGGAAGTCGTCATCTTCCGCCGCCACGTCGGCGAAGAAGATGTTGGGGCTCTTGCCGCCGAGTTCCAGCGTTACCGGAATGAGGTTCTCGGAGGCATATTGCATGATGAGGCGACCGGTCGTCGTCTCGCCGGTGAAGGCGATCTTGGCGATGCGCCTGGACTGGGCGAGCGGTTTGCCCGCTTCGAGACCATAGCCGTTCACGACATTGACGACGCCCGGCGGCAGAAGATCGCCGATCAGTTCCATCAGGACGAGGATCGAGAGCGGCGTCTGCTCGGCGGGTTTCAGCACCACGCAATTGCCGGCGGCGAGCGCGGGCGCCAGCTTCCAGACGGCCATCAGAAGCGGGAAGTTCCAGGGAATGATTTGGCCGACCACACCCAGCGGCTCGTGGAAATGGTAGGCGACCGTGTCGTAGTCGATCTCCGACAGGCTGCCTTCCTGCGCGCGCAGGCAGCCGGCGAAATAGCGGAAATGGTCGATCGCCAGGGGAAGATCGGCGGCGCGCGTTTCGCGGATCGGCTTGCCGTTGTCCCAGGTCTCGGCCGTGGCGAGCTGGTCGAGATTTTCCTCCATCCGGTCGGCGATGCGCAGAAGCGCGAGCGCGCGCTCAGCGGGGCTGGTTCGGCCCCAGCTCTCGGCGGCGGCATGGGCGGCGTCGAGCGCGCGCTCCACATCCTCGGCCCCGCTGCGGGCGACTTCGCACAGAATCCGCCCGTCGATGGGGGAGTGGTTCTGGAAGGTGCGCCCGTCTGCGGCGTCCGTCCAGCGGCCGCCGACGAAATTGCCGTAGCGCGGCTTGAACGGGGCCGAGCGGGTGGTGATCGGTAGCTGGATCGTCATGGAACCTCCTCATTCCTCGCGATGAGCAAGAGAAGGTTCCGCCCCATCGGGCGGGCGCGCAAGCAACGGATGGACCGCGCGCCTCGGATGTGGTGAAATTTCAAGGCCATCGTTCAAGCATTCGATGCAGCGTGCGACAGTAAAAGGCACCGGTGTCGCAAAATGCGACAGTGGGACGAAGCGGAGCGATCATGGAACAGAGCGATATGACCTCGGCACGGCACGCCTTCTTCCAGGAAGGACAGTTGCCGAGTGCTGCGGTGCGACATTCTGTACTGCGGTCTTGGTTGCGGTGCAGCGATCTTGGCCTTGCCGAAGCACGCGCGCCCACTCTCCAGCCGCTGACGGCGTCCGAACTTCGCCTGCTGCACCAACGTCACGACGCTCTGCGACGCCTCTGCCGGCCCGAACTGGAAATGATCGCGGGCGAAGCGCGGGACACGGGCAGCGTCGCGATCCTGACGGACAGCGAGGGCATGATCCTCGACACGATCGGCGACGCCGGCTTCGCCTCACGCGCGGCCGAACTGGCGCTGCGCCCCGGCGTTTCGTGGAAGGAGGCCAGCACCGGCACCAACGCCATCGGCACGGCCCTGGCCGAGCGGCGCGCCATCGCCGTCAACGGTTCCGAGCACTTCTTCTCCGATCACCGCGTGCTCAGCTGCGCCGCGACGCCCATCACCGATCCGCGCGGCGCCCTTATCGGCGCGCTCGATCTGACGGGATCGTCCAGCCGTGGGCACGGCCATGCGCTCGGGCTGATCAGGCTGGCGGTCGACCAGATCGAGCATCGCCTGTTTCGCCGCTATTTCGAGGACTGCCGCCTTCTGCGCTACCACAGCGACCCGGCCATGCTCGGAACCAGCCGGGAGGGCATTCTCGTTTTCCGCGAAGACCGGTTGGTCGCGGGCAACCGGCGCGGCTTGTCGCTGGCCGGCCTTTCGTGGGACGCGCTGGACGAGGTGCTGTTCGAAACGATCCTTTCCGTCGAGGAGCCGCGACGGGGCGGGCTTCTCCTGCGCCTGTCCTCCGGCGCCTACGCCGTGGGCCATTGGGATGCGGACCATGCCTTGCCGCGCGGCGGCGATCTCGGCCTCGGTGCCAGCCCGGCGGGCGAGGGGGCCGCGACGACGCTGGAGGAGCGCGAGGTCGAGGCGATCGCGGCCGCGCTCGCCGCCGCAGACGGCAATATCAGCAAGGCCGCCCGCCATCTCGGCATCCACCGCAGCACGATCCACCGCTACCGCAAACAGGGCCTGATCTGACCAGAGAGCGAAGGCTCGCATCGGCTCGATCTATTCGAAAGCCTGCGGTTCGGCCATCCGGCGCTCACTGATCTCGGTTCGACGAGGAGTTGGGAGCCCGGCATCCTCGTGACGCAAAGCCGCCATCCGACGCAGACGTGGTGAAGCGGCCGTACCGTCTCCCCGATAGCGGACATTGCCGGACCCGGAATTCCGCGATAAGCATCGCTCCGCATCAAGAGTTGGGGCGACGCCCGACGCCAACCTGCCGATCCGGGCAAGGTGGCACTCCCGCAAGGGAGGATGTGGCCGATCCGGCAATCCCACGGACCTCAGCCACTCCAGTCGTCCCCCGAAGAGAGGACGACGACGCGTGCCGATCAAAATTCCCGACCATCTTCCTGCCCGCCGGACTTTGGAGGCGGAAGGCGTCGCGGTGATGGGCGAGACCGACGCGGTGCGGCAGGACATCCGCCCCTTGCGGATCGGTCTCCTCAATCTCATGCCCGACAAGATCGGCACGGAAACGCAGATCGCCCGGCTCCTTGGCGCGACGCCGCTGCAGATTGAGCTGACGCTCGTTCGCATCAGCGACCACGTCGCGCGCCACACCTCGGCGGACCACCTGTCGGCCTTCTACAAACCTTGGAGCGAGGCACGGGCCGAGCGCTTCGACGGCTTCGTCATCACCGGGGCGCCGGTGGAGCATCTGCCGTTCGGCGAGGTGCGCTATTGGCCCGAGCTGCGCCAGATCCTCGACTGGACGCAGACCCATGTCCACGCGACACTGACCATCTGCTGGGCGGCGCAGGCGGCGCTGCAGCATCTCCACGGCATACCCAAGCACCCGCTCGCCGCCAAGGCCTTCGGCGTGTTCGCGCAAGCCAACCTCGCGCCCGCCTCGCCCTGGCTGCGCGGCTTTCCCGATCGGTTCGACGTGCCCGTCTCGCGCTGGACCGAGGTGCGGGAGGCGGATTTTCCGGCGGAGGGCGGCCTGGTCACCCTGGCCCGCGCTCCTGAGACGGGCCCCTGCCTCGTCAGCGATCCCCGCCACCGGATGCTGCACATGTTCAATCATCTCGAATACGAGACCGACACGCTTGCCAAGGAGTACCATCGGGACGGCGCGGGTCCTTTGCCGGTGGGCTACTTCCCGAAGGACGATCCCGCTGGCGCGCCCGAGAACCGCTGGCGGGGCCACGCGCATCTTCTGTTCGGGAACTGGATCAACGAGATCTATCAGACGACGCCGTTCGACATCGGCTTCATCGGTGCGTCGTCCTGATTTCCCGTAGGACATAAGACTTGTCGGTTTCGCCTGGCGACCGGTGAGGGCAGTCACGGACATCACCACGCGGCAGGATCAAGCCGTTGATGGGATCGAACTCGGCCAGCGTCCGCATCCCGGCTCGCGAAGCGGCAGGGTGCGTCAGGGGCGCACGCGGCGGGATGATTTCCGCCTCGCCGGTGTTGTCCCCGATGCCGGTCGAATGAACGACCGCCGACACGGGAGTTGTTCATGCTGCGCACCCTATCGCGCTTTTCGCTGATCGTTCTGGCAACGTTCGCTTCGTCCGGTGCCGGGGCGGCCGTTGCCGACGGCGGGAGCTACCGGATCGCGCCCACGTCCTCCATCGGCTTTCATGTCGGCCAGGTCGGAGGCGGCGGGATCGATGGCACCATCAAGGAGGTCTCGGGACAGTTCCGGCTCGATCCGTCCGATCCCGCCCGCGCCAGCGTCTCGATCGATCTGAAGGCCGCCAGCGTCGCCACGGGACAGCCGCGCATCGATGCGTTTCTACAGTCCGAGGCCGTGTTCGACGCCGACGCGCATCCCGACATCACCTTCCGCTCGACCCGCGTGGTTCAGACCGGGCCACGGACGGCCCGCATCGAGGGGACCCTGACCGCCCACGGTGTCAGCCGGCCTGAGACGTTTCAGGCCGAGCTGACGAATCAGGAGAAGGGCCGCTTCGTCTTCCATGTCGTGGGCGACATCTACCGCACGCCCTATGGCATGGGGGTGGGAACGCCGATCTACTCGAATGTCGTGAACTTCGACATGCGGCTCGAAGGCCAGCGCTGACCTTTTCGGAACTTTTCGAAAAAAGCGGGGAAGAGAGGGATGAAAGCGACGCGGCAGGTGTTTTCAGCCGCTGTGGGTTTCCGCTCGGAACGCCCCACCATCGACCAAACAGGAGGATGACCATGCTTTCCCGTTCGCTACTCGTCGCAGGCCTGATGACACTGGCTGCCGGGCCGCTTGCCCATGCCGAGGACTATGCCGGCGGCGCGGTGAAGGAAATGAAGTCCGAGAAGGGCGAGATTCTGACCGACGCCAAGTCGATGACGCTCTATACGTTCGACAAGGATTCGGGCGGCGTGTCGGCCTGTTACGACGACTGCGCCCGCAAATGGCCGCCGCTTCTGGCGTCCAGCGACGCGAAGGCGGACGGAGAGTTGACGCTGGTCGAGCGCAAGGACGGCACCCGGCAATGGGCGCACGAGGGCGAGCCGCTCTATCTCTGGATGAACGACAAGAAGCCGGGCGACATGACCGGCGACGGCGTCGGCGGCGTCTGGCACGTCGCCAAGGACTGATCCGACATGGCAGACCCCCTGGACGAGATCGCAGATGCGGTTCCCGCGCTCCGGCGTTATGCCCGCGCCTTGACGCACGACCGCAGCCAAGCCGACGATCTCGTTCAGGACTGCCTGGAGCGGGCGGTGCGCAAGATCGACCTCTGGAAACCCGGCGGGTCGATCCGCGCATGGCTCTTTCGCATTCTCCTCAACATCTTCCGCAACGATCTGCGCGGTCGCCGGCGTCGCCCGGCGACCGTGTCGTTCGACGCCTTGACGCAAGAGCTTTCCACCCCGGAAACGCAGTTCGGCCGTCTGGCGCTCGCCGAGCTGGCGCGGGCGATCGAGGCCTTGCCCGCCGACCAGCGCGAGGCCTTGCTTCTCGTGACGGTGGAAGGATTTCCCTATGCCGAGGCGGCGGCGATCCTCGACATCCCGATCGGAACCTTGATGTCTCGCCTCGGCCGGGCGCGCGCGGCGATCCGACAGGCCACCCAGGAAGACGGGCCGAAGCTGAGAGCGGTGAAATGACCAGGGTGAACAGTCCCATCACGTCCGACGACCTCCAGGCCCTCGTCGATGGCGAACTCGACGCCGAACGGAGCCGAGCCGTCGAGGCCTATCTGGCCGAGACGCCGGAGGCCGCCGGGATCGTTTCCGACTGGCGCCGACAGGCCGACATGCTGAAGGCGCTCTATGGCGGGCCATCGCGCGAGGAAACGCCCGCGCGCCTCGATCCGTACCGCCTTGCGCGCCAACGCCGCAGCGTCGCCCCGGCCTGGCGCAATGTCGCCGCGGCCGTCGGGTTTCTCTGCCTCGGCACGGGGCTTGGTTGGGGCGGGGCCAGCGCCCTGTCCTCTCGCGAACCGGCCTTGGACTCGATGGTGACCATGGCGGTGGAGGCGCACCATCTTTATTCCGACGATCGGGTGCGCCCCGTCGAGCTTGACGCCAGCCAGAGCCCTGTTCTGCAAAAATGGCTGTCGCGCCGTCTCGATCGAACCATCAACCTGCCGGACCTTCGAAGCTTCGAACTGCAGTTCGTGGGCGGACGCCTCCTGCCGAACGGCGACGGCCCCGCCGCGCAGCTTATGTACGAAGACGCCACGGGCCGCCGCGTCACGCTCTATGTCGCGCCCAATGCCGGCGAGGAAGAGACCTCGTTTCTCCATGCCAATCTCGACCGGCTCGAAGCGGTCTTCTGGAACGACGAGACCATTCGCTGCGCCGTGGTCGGGGATCTCCCGCTCCAGCGCCTCCAGACCATCGCCAAGGCGGCCTATCGGCAGTTGATCTGAGGAGGGGAACGAGATGCGGTTTGAGCGATCGAACACCTATGGGCCGATGGCGATCCTTCTCCATTGGTCCGTGGCCCTCCTGTTCCTGATTCAGATCCCGCTCGGCTTCGCCATGACGATGCTCGACCGAAAGCCGGCGCTCCAGTTCGCCCTGTTTCAGTGGCACAAGTCGCTGGGTTTCCTGACGCTGGCGCTGGCGTCGGCCCGCCTCGTCTGGTCGCTGGCGCATCGGGCCCATGCCGCGCCCGAGGGCGTGACGCGTCTCGAATGGCGGGCGGCGCGCACTGTCCAGTTCGCTCTTCTGGCCGCGACGCTCCTCATCCCGCTGACGGGCTGGGCGGTGGCCTCGTCCTCGCCATTGCGCATTCCCAGCTACGTCTTCGATCTGTTCGTGGTTCCCGGCCTGCCCATCGCGGTGTCGGACGCGGCGGAGACCTTCTGGTCCTCGCTGCACGGCTGGCTGGCCTATGGCACCGCCCTCCTGATCCTGCTCCATGGCGGAGCGGCGCTGTTCCATCATCTCTATCGAAGGGACTCTGTCCTGCGGAACATGCTGCCTTTCCTGGCCGATCGCTGAACCCGCCGAGCGTTCGGAATGCGTCGGCCGAGAGCTATAGTTTTCAGTTCGAGATAGGCCTCGATGCCGTAACGGGAGCCCTCGCGGCCGTTTCGCCGAACGCGACCGTGCCGCCGAGCGGGCGCAAGCGCTTGACGCACCCGGCATCATCCCAGACTTCGGCGGTGAGGAGCTTACCGTGACGCCGGTGTAGGCCCGAAGCCTTCAAACGAATGTTCGGTTCTGGACGCCACATCACCATAGGCTAGGCCTAAGCTGGGATGAAAGCTTGGGCAACCGAAGTCCGCCTACGGGAAAGCATTCCGACGATGGAAGCGGTCGGAAGAGTGGAAGCGATCCGTTCGGTTTCGTTGGGAAAGCCGGACGTTCACCCCGCTGGTCGGCGTGTGGCGAACGTCGCCTCCACGCGCCGATGTGGATGCTCAAGGGCCTTCTCCAGAGTGAATTCCCGCGTCAACTCTCGGTTAAAGTTGAAGCGGGGCAATCGTGGCATTTATAACCTGAAGCTATTGCAATGCACTCGAACAAGTCTGCTGCACGCTGTAACTTTTTCGAAAGCATATATCTCTTATCATTTTAAGGCACTGAAACTTCGGGCTCTTTTGACCGTCTCTTCTGCGCAGGTTCACTGCGATCGCCATTCGGGCCAGGGAGACGTTTCATGAATAGAGTTCAGATTTTCGCTTCCACCATGCTTTTGGGTTGTGCCGTCACGATCGCGGGACCCTCCGCCGTTTACGCTCAGTCGCTCGGCGGCGGCCTCGGGGGAGGGGTCGGTGCCTCGGTCGGAGGTGCCGGTGGCGTTTCTGCCGGCCTTGGCGGCGGGCTCGGCAATGGCGGGCTCGGCGGCGGCATCGGAGCGTCCGTCGGCGGCGCGAACGGCGTGGGTGCCGGGCTTGGTGGGTCGCTGGGCGGCGGGTCGGGCGTCAACGCCGGAGGGGGTGCGTCCGTCGGCGGCTCCAATGGCGTCGGCGCAGGCGTCGGTGCCTCGATTGGCGGGTCAAGCGGCGGGTCGGGTGGCGTCAATGCCGGCGCAGGCGCTTCGATCGGCGGCGGCAGCGGCGTCAATGCCGGCGTTGGTGCGTCGGTGGGTGGTTCCAGTGGCGTCAATGCCGGGGCCGGCGCCTCGCTCGGGGGCTCCAACGGCGTCGGCGCGGGCCTCGGCGCTTCGCTCGGCGGGGGCCAGGGCGTCAATGCCGGGGCCGGCGCATCGGTCGGCGGCTCCAACGGCATCGGGGTCGGCCTGGGCGCCTCGCTCGGCGGATCGCGCGGCAATGGGATTGGCGGGTCGCGCCCAGGCACCGGAGGCTCGCTTCCCGGCCGCGCCGACGGGCCCTCGGGCGGCTTTCAACCCGGCAATCCCGGCGTTCCCGTGATCGGCGCGCGGCCGAACGGCCCGGGCGTCGCGACCACCGCTCCCGGCATGGTGGGCCGTCCGCGTGGAGTGATCCCCATCACGCCCGGGATGAACCGCCGGGTCGCGACCGTCGCCACCGCCTTCAACCAGATGAGCCGCAGCGATCGGCGTCAGATGCAGCGGCAGTGCGGCAGCATCCTGGCGGACCCCAATGCCAACGATTGGGGCCTCGTGCAACTCTGCAAGATCCTGCGCGGCTCCTGAACAGACGAGCGGGTGCCGATCCATCGGGATCGGCACCCGCCCATTTCGGCCGATCGGGCCGCCAATCGCAACGCCCGCTGCCCCCGCCATCCGAGCCCTCCCATCCTGTGGAGTGAAATGATGCAGTGCCTGGTCCAGGCTTCCGCCCCGCGAGAGGCTCCCAATGCGATGCAGCGCCTCAAGCGGGGGCGCATCCGGCAGATCATCGCCTATCATGCGTATCGCACGACCTATCAGCCGCTCCTGCGCCTGTCCGACGACCGGATCGAGGGCCGCGAATGCCTGACGCGCTTCGAGCTCGAACCCTATCGCTCGCCGGATCAATGGTTTCAGGATGCGAGCGAGGTCGGCCTGGGCCTGGACCTCGAATTCGAGACCATGGCGGCGGGGCTGAAAGGGCTCGCCGTCATGCCACCTTGCGACTACCTCGCCCTCAACATCTCGCCCGAAGCGCTCCGTGATCCTCGGCTTTCCGCGCTTCTGGCCAGGGTGGACCTGCGCCGGATCGTGCTGGAGCTCACGGAGCACGCGCCGGTCAGCGACTACGGTCCGATCCTGCGGGTGCTTGCGCCGCTGCGCAGCCGGGGCCTGCGCGTCGCAGTCGACGATGTCGGCGCCGGCTACGCCAATCTGCGGCATATCCTGTGCCTGAGGCCCGACATGATCAAACTCGACATCAGCCTCACCCGCGACATCCAGCATTGCCCAGCCCAGATCGCGCTTCTCGCCGGCCTCGTTCCCTTCGGAAAGGCGATCGGCGCCCGCATCGTGGCCGAAGGCGTCGAGACCGTGCCGCAGCTTCGCCAACTGCGCGGCCTCGGCGTGGACGTGGCACAAGGCTATCTCCTCGGACGCCCCATTTGACAGCATGTGCTTTGCACAGGAGGTGCAACTTGGAGCTCAGGCGCCTTTCGTGCGCTCGATGGTTCGGGGGGACGGAATTGACCCGGTGATCCATTCCACCGGAGAACGGAGAACATCCCCCTTCGAGACGGCTGGCCATACAGGCCAGATTAATGCTTCCGCCTGTCGTGACCTAGACGGCGGGACGGCGGACCTTGGTATGGTCGTCGATCCTGATGGGCGTGAGGGAGAGGCGCGTCCGAACGAAGACATGTGGTCAAGTCCGGCGCGCGGGCTCGCCCGAACCTCATAAGGCATCGCGCGGTCCGCACAGGGTCGACCGCATCTTGACAGGTCGCGCTTTACGCAACAAATGATGTTGCATGAAACGAGACAGCCGATTGTCGGGCGTTCTGCACGTCCTCCTCCACATGGCCGAGACCGATGGTCCGGTCACGTCCGAGCATCTTTCCAAGGCGATGCAGACGAATCCCGTCGTCATCCGCCGGATCATGGCGGGCCTTCGCGACCAGGGCCTCGTGCGCTCCGGCAAGGGGCACGGTGGCGGCTGGACCATCGCCAAGGATCTGGCGACCGTGACGCTGCGCGATGTCTACGACGCCCTCGGCTCGCCCGGCATCTTCGCCATGGGCAACCGGACCGAGGCGCCGGGCTGCCTCGTCGAAGAGGCCGTCAACGCGGCGCTCGACGACACGTTCACGCGCGCCGAAGCGCTGCTTCTGGAGCGGTTCGGCGAGGTGACGCTGGGCATGCTCCATGCCGATTTTCACGCGCGGATGAAGCGCCGAGCCAGCCATTGCGAATTCAAGGACGAACCTCATGCGGCATGACGCGATCATCATCGGTGGCAGCTTCGCCGGCCTGTCCGCCGCCACCTACATCGCCCGCGCCCGCCGTCGCGTGGCGGTGATCGACGCGAGAGCGCCGCGCAACCGCTTTGCGGCGCATTCCCATGGCTTCCTCGCGCAGGACGGATCGGAGCCGCGGGCCATCCTCGCCACGGCCCGCACGCAGCTTGCCGCCTATGCCGAGGTCTCGCTGGTCGAGGCGACTGCCATCGACGCCAGTCCGATCGAGGGCGGCTTCGCGGTGACGCTCGGTGACGGACGGGTCCTGGAGGCGTCGAAGCTGGTGCTCGCCTTCGGTGTCGCCGACACATTGCCGACGCTTCCGGGCCTCGCCGAGCGCTGGGGGCGCACGGTGCTCCATTGTCCCTATTGCCACGGCTACGAGTTCGCCGGGCGGCGTCTCGGCGTCCTCCAAACCGCCTCCCATTCGGCCCATCAGGCGATGCTCATTTCCGAATGGGGCCCGACCACCCTCTTTCTCGACGGTGGGGACATGCCGGACCCGGACACGCGCGACGCGCTGGCACAACGCGGCGTCGCGATCGAACCGCGCTCCGTGGCCCGGCTCCAAGGCGAACTTGGTGCGCCGCTCGACATCGTCTTCGAGGACGGCGGGCATGACTCGGTCGCAGCGCTCTTCATCGCCGCCCCCTGGCGGCTGAGCAGCGACCTTGCCGAGCGGCTGGGCTGCGCCGTCGAGAACGGCCCGCTGGGGCCCGTCATTCGGACGGACGATCTGAAGATGACGAGTGTCCCCGGCGTCTACGCCGCAGGGGACATCGCGCGCGCTCCGCATTCGGTGACCTGGGCCGCAAGCGACGGGGTCACCGCCGGCGTTGCCGTTCACCGTGCGCTGGCGTTCGGCTAGGCGCGAGGTGCTTGGTGCGTTGAGCCGCCACGATCGTTGACGAAGTGGGCCGGCGGTCGCGCAATTGTTCCGGCTGGTGCGACCTGCGTCAGTCGACGGCCGCTATGCCTGGATATCCCGGTTCGGACTATCGACCACGCCCACACGAACATCGAGATAGTCGCCGCGCGCACGCCTGCCTGCGCGCCAAGACCCACGCTGAACACCCGTCGGTTTATTCGCTCGCGACCGGGCTCGGGCCGCGTTCGAGATAGGTCGACAGGGCGATGTAGCTTCTCGTTCCCTTGAAGCCTTCGATGGAATGGATGCGCTCCAGCAGGTCTTCCAGCGCCTGCGTGTCCCGCGTCCTGACCTTCAGAAGCATGGCGCTTTCGCCCGTCACCGTGTGGATCTCCTCGACCTCAGGCAGTTCCTTCAGGGCGAGGAGATGACGGGTCACCGCCCAGCTTGTCGTGTCGACATGCACGAAGGTCAGGAGCGGGCGTCCGAGCTTGGCCCCGTCGAGCACGGCCACGTTCGCCTTGATGACACCTTCCTGCCGCAGGCGCTTCACGCGCTCGTGGACGGCGGGCGCCGAGAGGTGGAGACGCTTTCCGAGATCGGCGTAGCTGCGGGAGGAGTCCTCCGCCAGAAGGCCTAACAGCGTTCGGTCCCTGTCATCCAGGCGAGCGGGCGGCGCGTGCCTTTGCCGAACGGGGTTCGGTTCTTCGCTCAACGCTCCGATCCTCCTTGGCGGTGAATGATGTTCGGCATTATCAAATTCCGATCTTACCCAATGCGGCATTATCGCCGTATGCGTGCCTTGAGGTAAAGCATGTTCGACACGAAGGCCGTCATCCTGGTTCTGGACGATCTGGCGATCTGGCAGAAGCTCAACGTCACCGCGTTTCTGGCGACCGGCCTCGCTTCGGCGGCGCCGGAAGCCATGGGGGCGCCGTATGAGGACGCTTCGGGGCGAGTGTTCGCCCGTCTCCTCGGGCAGCCGGTGCTGGTCTTCGCGGCGACGCCGGAGGACCTTCGCCGCGCTCACCGCGTCTCCGGCGAGAAGGGGCTTCTCACGGCTGCCTATGTCCGCGCGATGTTCTCGACCGGCCATGACGCGGCGAACCGCGAGGCGTTCAAGGCGGAGCCCGCCGACGCGCCCGATCTGGTCGGCATCGCCATCCGCGGCCCGAAGAAGGATGTCGACAAGGCGACCAAGGGCGCGAAGCTGCATCCATGACGGCCCTCCTTCAGCTGATCCCGCCTTCGTCGTCTCGATCACGCCCGGCAAAGGCGGCGATCAGGCCTCGACATAATTGGCCAACTCGTCGGGCGTCCCTTTCGGAAACGCGTCCTTCAAATGGTCGAGAAAGGCCGAGACGCGGGCGCTGAGAAGCCGTCGGCTCGGGTAGAGCGTCCAAAGGGCGATCTCCGGCCCTTCCACGTCGCCCCAGAGAACCAGCCGCCCCGAGGCGAGATCATGGCTGACGAGGGAGATCGGCAGCCGGGCGACGCCGACCCCCATGCGGGCCGCATCGCGCACCATGACGAGCGACGACAGGCTGAGCATGGGCTCGACGAGGATGCTCGTTTCGCCCTCGTTCGTCGTCATCCGCCAGATCTCCGGCGGGCGGGTGGCCGCGCCCCGAACCACGGCGGGAACGGGCGATCCCGCCGCTTGCGCCCGCAGGGTCGGGCTCGCCACGACCACCAGCCGGTCGCGCAGGAAGATGCGCCCCACGAGACTGTCGTCCGGCTCCGGGTTCACCCGGATCACGAGGTCGAAGGCTTCCTCCACCATGTCCACGGCGCGATCCTCCGTCGTGACCTCGAGCCGCACCTCGGGATGCTTCAGCGCGAACCCAGCGGCGAGCTTGCCCATGGCGGTCTGCGAAAAGAGCAGCGGCGCGCTGATGCGCAGCCGCCCGCGCGGCCGATGCCCGCCCGAGGCGATGGCGGACGCGGTCTCCTGAAGGTCGGTCAAAAGCACGGCCGTCCGCTCGAACAGGGCTCGCCCTTCCTCCGTCAGCTTCAGCGCGCGTCCACCGCGTTCGAACAAACGCAGGTCCAGGCTGGCTTCGAGTTCGGACACCCGGCGCGAGAGCGTCGCCTTCGGACGCCCCGTCGCGCGCGCGGCCCGGCCGAAGCCTTCGTGCCGGGCAACAAGGTTGAAATCGGCAAGCGCGAGAAGGTCCATCTGTTCCACCAGCGAGACGGCGTGTCCAAAAGCGGCGTCTATCGGGAGCTTAGTGGATCACCGATCTTGCGTCTGTCGTCAAATGCAAACCGGAGCTTTCCCATGACCATCCTCGTTACCGGCGCCACGGGCACCGTTGGCCGCAACGTCATCGAGCAACTCATCTCGCGAGGGGCCGATGTTCGCGCCCTCGTCCGCGATCCCGCAAAGGCCAATCTCCCCTCGAACGTCGATCTCGTGCAGGGCGACCTTCTGGATGTCGACGCGATCCGGCGTGCGCTGCGGGGCGTCTCGACGCTGTTTCTCCTCAACGCCGTCGTGCCGGAGGAATTCACGCAGGCGCTGATCACTCTCAACCTCGCCCGGGACGCGGGGGTCGAGCGGCTCGTTTATCTCTCCGTGATCCATAGCGACGTCTATGTGAACGTGCCGCATTTCGCGGGCAAGTTCGGCGTCGAGCGCATGATCGAGGAGGCCGGCTTCGGCGCGACCATCCTGCGCCCGGCCTATTTCATGAACAACGATCTCACGATCAAGGACGTGGTGACCGGCCATGGCGCCTACCCCATGCCCATCGGCGCCAAGGGCCTCGCCATGGTCGACGCGCGCGACATCGGCGAGATCGCGGCCATTGAGCTGATCCGCCGCGAGCGGTCGGCGCAGGCGCTGCCGCTCGAACGCATCAACGTCGTCGGCCCCGACACGCTCACTGGCCCGGATGTCGCCGGGATTTGGACCGAGCTGCTGGGCCGCCCGATCGCTTACGGCGGCGACGATGGTGCCGGGTTCGAGCAGAACCTGCGGCAGTTCATGCCGGGCTGGATGGCCTATGACATGCGCCTGATGGCGGAGCGCTTCGTGACCGACGGCATGGTGCCGCAAGCCGGCGACGTCGATCGCCTGACCGCGCTTCTCGGGCGCCCGCTGCGCACGTATCGCGACTTCGCGGCCGAGATCACGGCGACGGCCTGAGCGCTACCGTCCTGATAAAACCAAGCCAGGCATGCTGCCTTTCCCCGCCGATCGGTAGAACCTGCCGATCGGCGCGCCGTTACGCACGGGACTTGGATGGGGACCCCATCCGCCTTTTCTCGACCAGCCCGCAATCGGAGTCCAGGAAACCCGGTCAAGAAGAGACATGCTCGCAAGGGAGCCGATGCCGATCGGCGGTGCGGAGCCCTACAGATGGTCCCGGGCGATACGCTCGTCCCAGTCGCGCCGGTGGACCTCCTGACCGTTCTCGAAGGCCACATGCTGTCCGGTGAGGTGGAAGGTCTCGCGATCGGATGTGAGTTCGCAGCGGGTTTCGGTTCGCGTGCGCCAGCCCTCGCGGCCCATCTCGTAGCTTTGGGTCAGCACGTAGCGCGCCGAGAGCGGGTCGTCGTCGCGGATGGTCAGCTCGCGCCGCAGCGCGTGCGAGAGCTCGGTGCCGATCTCGTCGAAGCGCAGCACGCCTTCGCCGAACAGGCCGCCGACGCCCTCGGTGACATAGAGCGTCTCGCCGGTGACGTGATCCTGCGTCGACCAGCGACGCACCGAGCCGGGATCGAGCTGGGTGGTCGGCGTCGCCGATCCGCGCTCGGGCGGTGGGAAGGTGGGCGAAACGTCGTCGTCCCGCTCGCGCCGGGGCAGCTCCAGCCGGCTGGCGCCCGTGTCCACCGTCAGCGTCGCGGCATAGGGCGCCGGCCAGACCAGCGGCCAATAGGCCGTGGCGACGGCGAGACGGATACGGTTGCTGGCGGCGAAGCGATGCCCGCAATCGTTCAGCTTGATGCGGACATCGACCCACTCGCCGGGCGTCAGCGCCTCGGGCGCCTCGTGCCCGTCGCGATGGGCGAGGTTCAGCACCTGATAGGAAACGCGCACCGCTTCGCCGCCGGGCAGCACCTCGGACAGGCGCACGGCGATCTGCGCCTGCGGCGCGTCGGCCTTGAGGCGCAAGTGGAGAACCGGCGCGCCGAGAACCGGCAGGGCTGCCTCCAGGGGTGCCGTCTCGAACAGGAGCGCGCCGCCATCGTCCAGCCGCTGGTCCACCGGCATTTCGCCGACGCAGCCCGTGCCCATCCATTCGCCGCCGGCGCGGCCATGGCTCTGCGGCGAGCGGATGGAGCGCTCGCCCGCGATGGAGGTGCCGTCGAGGCGCAGCGAGCCGTCCGGCGCAAGGCCGAGGGCGAGCGGGCGGATCTGGGGCGAGGGGAGGGCGGGCTCGCCGACCCAGCGGCCCGGCGTCTCCCCGCGCGTGCCGTCCGGGGGGTAGGAGTCCGAGAGCCAGGCGCGCAGCATCGGCTCCCGCATGATGCCGCGATCCTGGCCTTTCAGCCAATGGTCCCACCAGCGCACGGCCTCCTGCAGGAAGCCGATGGCGGGGCCGGGCACGCCGTCCTGCGGATAGATATGGCCCCAGGGGCCGATGATGCCGAGGCGCGGCACACGGAGCTTTTCCAGAAGCCGCGGCACGGCATTGGTGTAGCTGTCGGCCCAGCCGCCGATGGCGAGCACCGGGCACTCGATGGCCGACCAGTCCTCCTGCACCGAGCCATGCTTCCAATACTCGTCGTAGCGCTGGTGGCGCATCCAGAGCGCGGGAAAGAAGGGCAGATGGTCGAGCCGCTTCAGCCAGCTTTCGCGCCAGGACGGGCCGACGATCTCGGGATCGAGCGGGCGCGACTGGTAGGCGAGCATGATCGCCCCCCACCAGAGATTGTCGTTGAGCAGGCACCCGCCCATGTAGTGGATGTCGTCGCGGAACCGGTCGTCGGTGGAATAGGCGGTGATGATGGCTTTGAGCGCCGGCGGACGGCGCGCGGCGACCTGCAACCCGTTGAAGCCGCCCCAGCTCTTGCCCATCATGCCGACCGCGCCCGAGCACCAGGGCTGCTCGGCGATCCAGGCGATCACCTCCAGCGCGTCGTCCTGCTCCTGGAGGAGATATTCGTCCTCCATCAGCCCGTCGGATTCGCCGGTGCCGCGCATGTCGACACGCAGCGCGGCATAGCCGTGCTCGGCGAAATAGCCGTGCATGGGCTCGTCGCGCCCGCGCGTGCCATCGCGTTTGCGATAGGGAATGTATTCCAGAATGGCCGGCACGGGCGCGGCCTCGGCCCCTTCGGGCAGCCAGAGGCGCGCGCCGAGGCGCGTTCCGTCGATAAGCGGAATCCAGAGATGCTCGATGGTTTGAACGGCCATGCTGGGACCTTGCGACCAGGAATGCGGTAGGGAATGTCGGTGATCGGGGCGGATCAGCCCCCAGTGGCGGCGCGTCGCGCCGTGAGCTCGTCGAGCCAGTCCGTTCGCAGTTCCGGGATGGAGGCGACGAGCCGTCCCGTATAGGGCTCGAAGGGCGGCTCGAAGATCGCCGCCGTGGGGCCGGTCTCCACCACCTTGCCGAGTTGCATGACCATGGTCCGGTCCGCCAAGCGGCGCACGACGCCGAGATCGTGGGTGATGAAGAGATAGGCGACCTTGAGTTCGTCCTGCAGCGCGCGCAGAAGGCGCAGCATCTCCTCGGCCACCAGCGGATCGAGCGCCGAGGTGACCTCGTCGCAGATGATGAGATCGGGCTTGGCGGCGAGCGCGCGGGCAAGGCACACGCGCTGCTTCTGGCCGCCCGACAGGGCGGAGGGCAGGCGGTCGGCGAACTCCACTGGGAGGCCGATCTGGCCGAGCAGCCGCTCGACCTCCGCCGCCAGCGCCTTGCCTTTCAGGTCGAAATAGAAGCGCGCCGGGCGGCCGATGATCTCGCCGACGGTCTGGCGCGGATTGAGCGCGACGTCGGGCAGCTGGTAGACGAGCTGGATGCGGCGAAGCTGGTCCTTGCTGCGCTTGCGATAGTTCGGCGCCAGGGCCTCGCCGGCAAAGCGCACTTCGCCCTGCGAGGGCGTCAGGAGGCCGGTGACGACGCGCGCCAGGGTGGACTTGCCGGAGCCGGATTCACCGACCACCGCCAGCGTCTCGCCCCGCGCGAGGCGGCAGGAGACGTCCCCCAGCACGGTCGTCTTGCCGTAGCCCGCCGTCACACCGGTGACTTCGAGCAGTGGCTCGCCCGCCTGATGCTGCGCGCCGGTGCCGGCCAGCGCCGCGCCACGCTCGGCGACGAGACGACGGGTGTAATCGGCCGTTGGCGCCGAGATCAGCCGCGCGGTCTCGCCGGTCTCCACGAGCTTGCCGTGGCGCAGAACCATGAGCCGGTCGGCCACCTGCGCCACCACGGCGAGATCGTGGGTGATGTAGAGCCCGGCCGTCCGGTAGCGCGCGATCAGGCGCTTCAGGAGCGCCAGAACCTCGATCTGCACGGTGACGTCGAGCGCCGTGGTCGGCTCGTCCAGCACGAGAATGTCGGGGCGGCAGGACATGGCCATGGCGATCATGGCGCGCTGCAACTGGCCGCCGGAAACCTGATGCGGATAGCGCTGGCCGAACGTCTCGGGCGAGGGGAGATCGAGCGCGCGAAACAGCTCCAGCATCCAGCTCTCCGCCTCGCGCCGGTCCATGATGCCATGGCGCAAGGGGCCTTCGATCACCTGCGCGCCGATGCGCATGGCGGGGTTGAAGGCGTCGGCCGCGCTCTGCGCGACATAGGCGACGCGGGCGCCGCGCACGCTCTCGCGCACGGCGCGCCCGCCCGACATGAGATCCTGCCCGCCGACCGTGATCTCGCCGCCGGTAATGCGGCAGCCGCCGCGACCGTAGCCGAGCGCGGCGAGACCGATGGTCGACTTGCCCGCGCCGGACTCGCCGATCAGGCCGAGCACCTCGCCGCGCTCGAGCGCCAGATCGATCCCGTCCACCAGCACCGCGCCGTTCGGCGCCTCGACGCGCAGGCCCTTGATCGCCAAAATCGTGTCGCTCATCGCCCTTCGCCCTGGATGCTGGTGCGGTTGGCTAGCAGCCAGTCCACCACGAGATTGACCCCGACCGTCAGAAGCGCGATGGCGCCGGCGGGAAAGAGCGGCGCATAGAGGCCGTAGAGAATGCCCTGCTGGTTGTCGCGCACCATTCCGCCCCAGTCCGCGAAGGGCGGCTGGACGCCGAGGCCGAGGAAGGAAAGGCCCGCAACGAAGAGGAAGGTGAAGCAGAAGCGCAGGCCGAACTCGGCCACCAGCGGCGCGAAGGCGTTGGGCAGGACCTCGCGGCGGATCAGCCACCAGAAGCCCTCGCCGCGCAGCCGCGCGCTCTCGGCATATTCCATCACCGCGATGCCCTCGGCCAGGACCCGCGACAGGCGATAGACGCGTGTGGAGTCGAGAAGCGCGATCGTGACGATCAGCACGGGAAGCGAGGAGCCCAGCGCCTGCAAGACGACCAGCGCCGAGATCAGCACCGGCACGCACATGACCGTGTCGACGAGGCGCGAGAGAACCGTGTCGAACCAGCCGCCGACCAGCGCGGCCAGGAAGCCGAGCGGAATGCCGATCGAGAAGGAAAGGAGCGAGGCCGCCAGCGACACGCCGATCGACATCTGGGCTCCGGCCAGGACGCGCGAAAGCATGTCCCGCCCGTTCTGGTCGAGCCCCAACCAATAGTCGGCCGAGGGCGGGTCGAAGGGCATGCCGACGATCTGCTCCTCGCCATAGGGGGCGAGGATCGGGCCGAAGAGAAAGGCGAGGAGATTGGCGGCCAGGATGAACAGGCCGATCCACGCGGTGACGGGAATTTTCTTCATGGAACTCAGCGGGGATGGCGCAGGCGCGGGTTGAGCGCGATCGCGGCGATGTCGGCCACCATGTTGAGAAGCACATAGACGGCGGCGAAGACCATGGCGGCGGCCTGGACGAGCGGGAAGTCGCGCTTCGACACGGCGTCCACCAGGAAGCGGCCGAGGCCGTTATAGTTGAACACCGCCTCCACCAGCACGACGCCGGTGATGAGATAGGCGACGTTGAAGGCGACGACGTTGGCGATCGGCGCCGCTGCATTTGGCGTCGCGTGGCACAGCACGACGCGGCGCGTCTGCAGGCCTTTTAGAAAGGCCGTCTCGATATAGGCGCGGTCCATCACGGCCAGCACCGCCGTTCGCGTCATGCGCATCATCTGAGCGACGGTCACGAGAAGCAGCGTCAGCATGGGCAGGGTCGTCGCCTCGATCCAGGCCGAGAAGCCCATGCCGGGATAGGTGTCGGCCAGACTCGGCAGCCAGTTGGTCTGCACCGAGAAGACCAGGATCAGGAGCAGGCCGAGGAAATATTCCGGCAGCGAGACGGCGGTCAGCGCCAGGACGTTGGCGGCCCGGTCGAACAGGCTCCCCCGGCGCACCGCCGTCAGGATGCCGAGCCCGACGGCGAGCGGCACGCCGATCGCGGCGGCATAGGCGGCGAGCGCCATCGTGGCCCAGAAGCGCGGCCAGAGCAGAGCCGAGACCGGCTGGCCGCTGGCCAGACTCTGTCCGAGATCGCCGGTCGCGAAGCCCTTCAGCCACTGAAGGTAGCGGACCACCGCCGGAGCATCGAGCCCGAGTTCGGTCCGCAGCCGGGCGAGCGATTCCGGCGTCGCGTTCTGTCCCAGGATGGTGGAGGCGATGTCGCCGGGCAGGAGCTGCGTCCCGGCGAAGATCAGCACCGAGACCAGCCAGAGCGTGACGAGGCCGAGGCCCAGCCGCTTCAGGATCAGTTGGGTCATCAGGCGTCCAACCAGACCTTCTCGGCCAGACGCGCGCCCATGAAGTTGAACATGGGATGGGGCGTGACGCCCTTCACCTTGGTCGAGACGGCGTCGAGATAGTCGCCGAACATCGGGATGACGGCGCCGCCATCGTTGGAGATCAGCTCCTGCAGATGGGCGTAGATCTCGCCGCGCTTGGTCTGGTCCAGCATGGCGCGCGCCTCGACGAGAAGCTTGTCGAACTCCTCGTTCTTCCAATGCGTGTCGTTCTGCGAGGAGGAGGACTGGTAGGCGATGGACAGCATCTGGTCCGCCGTCGGCCGCCCGCCCCAATAGGACATGCAGAAGGGCGCCTTCATCCAGACATTGTCCCAATAGCCGTCCGCCGGCTCGCGCTTGATGGAAAGGTCGATCCCCGCTCCGGCCGCGGCCGTGCGATAGACCGCCGCCGCGTCCACCGCGCCGGCAAAGGCGGCGTCGGAGGCCGAGAGCGTGACGGGCAGCGAATCCAGCCCCGCCTGCTTCAGATGGTACTTCGCCTTGTCCGGGTCGTAGGCGCGCTGGGCCAGATCCTTGGCGAAGAACGGATCGGTGGAGGGGATCGGATGGTCGTTGCCGATCCGGCCGTAGCCGCGCAGCGCGGTCTGCAGAAGCTGCTGGCGGTCGATGCCGTATTTCAGCGCAAGGCGGATGTTGTTGTCGGTGAAGGGCTTCTGCGTGCAGTCCATCAGGAAGGTGAAATGCTGCCCGCCGGCGGACTGGACGACCTGCAGGCGCGGGTTGCGCTTGAGAAGATCCACCGTCTTGAAGTCGACGCGGTTGATGGCGTGAACCTGGCCCGACATCATCGCGTTGGTGCGCGCCGAAATGTCGTTGATGACGATGACCTCGACCGCGTCGACATTGGCGCAGTTCGGCTTCCAGTAGCTCTCGTTGCGCTTGAAGCGCGAGCGAACGCCGGGATCGTAGGTCTCGAAAACGAAGGGGCCGGTGCCGACCGGCTTGGTCCAGTCGGTGAACCCGTCCGGCACGACAAGGAAGTGATAGTCCGACAGGACATAGGGAAGGTCGGCATTGCCGTCCTTCAGCGTGATCGCGATCTGCCGATCCGAAAGCTTCTTCACGTCCGCGATGCCGGCGGCCACGGCCCGCGCGGCGGAGGAGGTGTCGCCGCGATGCAGGTTGATGGAATAGATGACGTCCTCGACGGTCAGGGACTTGCCGTCGTGGAAGGTCACGCCCTGGCGCAGGTCGAAGACCCATTCCGTGGCGCCGGGCTTGGCCTCCCAGCGCTCCAGGAGTTCGGGAACGGCCTTGTTGTCCTTGTCGATCTCGACCAGCCCGTTCATCAGCATGAAGGCTTGGTTCACAGGAACCCAGTCGGTCAGCTTGCGCGGGTCCAGCGTGTCGGAGGTCGAGCCGCCGCCGATGCCGAGCTTCAGGACGCCGCCCTTGCGGGGCGTCGCCTCCTGCGCCCGCGCGCCGGGCAGGCCGGCGGGCAGGAGCAGCCCGGCGCCGAGGGCGGCGGTGGAGGCCAGGAACGCGCGGCGATCGAGAGTGGAGGTGAAGGGGGAACGGGCCATGGGTGATTCCTGCCGGGCGAGCGACTGCGGGCTGAGACGTGCAAACAGTTAAAGCAATGTCCAAAAAGAGGGCAATGCTTTCTATGCATATCCCCATGCCAAATCGTCGGCTCCCGGCCTTCCCCGAATCCGCTTATGGGGCTCGCCTCAGCATCCAGGAAAGCTCTTCTCATGACCGTCGCAGATCTCATCGGCTTGACTGGTGTGGCGGCCTATCTCACAGCCTATGCGCTCCTGCAGCTGCGCACGCTGGCGGTCGACGATCCGCGCTATCTCGGGCTCAACGCCTTTGGTGGTGTGACGCTGCTCTACTCCTTGATTTTCAACTTCAATCTGGCAGCGTTCGTGACCCAGACCCTGTGGCTCGCCTTCACCGCCATCGGCTACTTTCGCGGCCGCCGCCTGCGCTCTCTGGCCTGAGGCCGAGAGCGGGCGGGAAGTCCTACCGGCGCGTCACAAGCGCTGCGTGTCGCTCAATTCTCGGTGGCGTTGGAGGCGATCAGCCAGTCCTCCAACTCGCGCACGATCCGTCTCGTGTGGCGATGCGCCGAGCGAATGACGTAGAAGCCGCCGTCCGTCCGAAATCGATAGGAATGGGCGGGAACGAGGCGCCCTTCCGCGATCTGCTGCCCGATGATCCAGGTCCAGCCCAGCGCGATGCCGATGCCCTCGGCAGCCGCCTCCACCGCGAGCCGATAGTCGCCGAGGCGCCAGTGGCGCGTGTCGTCCGGCATGGCGAGACCGGCCCCGGCGCACCAGTCGGTCCAGCCCATCCACTCGCGGCGCGGGTCCTCGATCGAGAGAAGCGTCGGCGGGCGCCACTCGTCCAGCGGCAACCCGCCGGGGAGGGTGACCGGGACGATCTCCTCCTCGCCGAGTTTCACGGCATGGACGCCGCTCGGGCGGTGGCGCCGGTAAAAGATGGCGAGGTCGAACTCGTCGAGGCGCAGATGGTCGAAATCGTCGGTGACGCGCAGGCGCAGCTCCAGCTCCGGGATCTCGGCACTCATCCGTTTCAGCCGGGGCATGAGCCAGAGATCGCCGATGCCGCGCGAGCAGGCCAGCGTCACCTGGCGCGGCCCGCTCCAGGCCCGCACGCTGTCGGTGACGCCGGCCATCTCGTTGAGAAGCCGGACGATTTCCACCGCGTAGGTTTCGCCCGACGAGGTGAGGTGGACGCCGGACGGCGTGCGCACGAATAGGCTGGTGCCGACGAAGGCCTCGAGCTTGGCGATCTGCCGGCTCACCGCGCTCTGCGTGAGGGCCAGTTCGCGCCCGGCCCGCGAGAAGCTCCCGACACGCACAACGGCTTCGAAGACGACAAGCGCGTCGAGGGGAGGGAGGCGGCGGCCGAGAATCATGACGGGTCTGTCGCAAATCGCGGGTTGGCGCGCAACGATCCCTCTTTCCCACCGTGCCGGGCTGAGGTCCCTTCGCTTGACCGCGAACTGGCTCTATACGCTCGCTCGTCGAGCCCTCAACCCATCGCAGGCACGCCATGACCTCTGTCGATATCCAGCTTCTTGCAACGGCCGCCGGCGGGGTGCTGCTGCTGGTCGTTCTCATCGTCTCGCGCAGTCGGCTGCATCCGCTTCTGGCGCTCCTGATCACCTCGCTCGGCGTCGGGCTCGCTGCGGGAATGCCGAGCGAGACGGTTCTGAAATCCATCGAATCGGGCGCGGGCCATACGCTGGGCGCCGTCGGCCTCGTGGTCGCGCTCGGCGCCATGCTCGGCAAGATCCTGGCCGATGCGGGTGTCACCGAGAGCATTTCCGAGCTGATCCTGCGCAAGACCTCCGTCCGCCTCCTGCCTTGGGCGATGGCCGGCGCCGCGTTCGTGATCGGCATTCCCATGTTCTTCGAAGTGGGGCTTGTGGTTCTCCTGCCGCTGATCTTCGGCGTCGCGCGCAAGCTCGACGCCGCGTCGAGCATCAAGGGTTCTGCCTATGTCTATGTCGGGGTGCCGGTGATCGCCGCGCTCGCCGCCATGCACGGTATGGTGCCCCCGCATCCCGGCCCTCTGACGGCGATCGCGGCGCTGAACGCCAATGTCGGCGCGACCATGCTCTATGGTTTCATCGCCGCCATTCCCGCGATCGTCCTCGGCGGTCCGCTCTACGGCGCCCTCGTCACGCCGCGCATGAGCGTCACGCCCGACCAGACCCTTCTCGACCAGTTCGTGGCCAAGCGGGCGAGCGACGATTTCGGCGCGTCGCTGCCTCGGCCAAGCCTCGGCCTCGGTCTCCTCGCCACGCTTCTGCCCGCGCTCCTCATGCTGCTGAACGCGATGGCGGAGCTCGTCTTCGCCAAGGATTCGGCGATCGTTCACGCCACGGGCTTCATCGGTCACCCCGTGATCGCGATGCTTCTCGGCGTCTTGTTTGCGTCCCTCGTGCTGGTGCTGCTACGGGGCGGCGCGTCCGAAGCCCTGCGCGGCGCCCTGTCGGCCAGCGTCAAGCCGATCGCCAACGTGCTTCTCATCATTGCCGGCGGCGGCGCCTTTCAGCGCGTTCTGACCGATGCCAAGGTCGGCGACGCGATCATGCACATGAGCCAGCAGCTTTCGCTTTCCCCGCTCATTCTCGGCTGGATCATCTCCATGCTCCTATCGGTGTCGACGGGCTCGGCAACGGTCGGCATCGTCGGCGCGTCCGGGCTTCTCGCCCCGCTGGCCGCCAGCGGCGTGGCGGTCAACGCGCCCTTGCTGGCCTTGTCGATCGGCTGCGGATCGCTGTTCTTCAACTACGCCAACCATGCCGGCTTCTGGCTGGTGAAGGAATCCTTCGGCATGAGCATGGGAGAAGCGACCGCCACGATCTCCACCATCCAGTCGATCGTCTCGCTGGTCGGGCTCGCGATGGTGCTTCTCATGAACCTTCTTCCGCCGCTGGCCTGACGCGGCGAAGCAAGGCGTCTTCGCCCGTCAGTTCCGGCCGAGGAACCTCCACAGCACGACGATGCCCGCCAAGGCCGAAACCCAGCTGAGGGCGATCCAGCCCAGCATTCGGTATCCCTTGGGAACCCGATGCGAGCGGCGAGGGGAGACGCGCGGTCTGGCCTTTCTGGAGGAGAGCGGATCGGACGTGGCGCGTCTCCCATGGCGGTCCGGCCGTCCCGCCGGGGGACGGGCATTAAGGGTTGCGCCCATCTTATCCCCGGAACGTCCGGGGTCGAGAGAGAAATGGGCGTCCCGCTCAACCTGCGGCGGGACTTTCTCGGCCTGGGCTCACCGCCCGCCGGGCTCGTGGCATTTGTTGAGAACGACCCCCAGGAGATGGCTCTCCTCGTCCAGTTCGCGCTCGCAGGTGTCGATCTCGTATACCGTGCTGACCCCTGCCGCCGCGACGAGCAGGATGCAGTCGAGATGGGGAAGGAAGGCGAGCAACTCGTCGCTGGTGCGCTGGGGCGGCAGGTCGATCAGCATGATGTCGGGTTCCAGCGTCCGCTCCAGCGTTTCCAGCGCGCTTCCCGTCTGCCGCCCGTGCAGGATCTCCGTCGTGAAGCTCTCTGTGCAGCCATTGAGGCCGAGCGCCAGATTGTCGGCATGGCGCAGGAAGACGTCCTCGACCGCGCTTCTCCCCTGGAGAAACCGCGCCATGCTCGGCGCCTGGCCGACGCCGAACAGATCGGCGAGGCTGGTCCGGCTGAGATCGAGATCCAGAAGCGCGACGCGGCATTCCAGATGGTGGGCGAGGCTGAAGGCGAGATTGGCGCAGACCATCGTCTTGCCGCAGCCGGCGGTCGGGGAGGTGACGCCGACGCGCCGCCAGTTGTTCTCGCCCATGGTCTTGAGCATCCGGGTGCGCATGATGTCGAAGGCGACATGCGCGGGGTCGCGGCGCTCCAGCGTGACGATGCGCCGATCCGACAGGCGCGATGGTTCGAGCGGGATCGACCGCAGAGCCCGCCAGGCTTGCCGGACCTGCGCTTGGCCGGTGTCGGTCCGATCGACGCTCCCTTCCTCGTCCATGGCAGGGGCGGGAAGGAGACCCCGGGGCCGTGCCTTCAGGAGATTGGTCCGGGGACTGTCCATCATATTCGCCTCGCGGGGCACCAGAGCAACGAGCGGAAAAGAGCGGTCTCGATCAGCCGTAACCCATGCGGAACAGGATGCGGCTGGAGGCGGCGTCGATGATCTCGCGATGCGCCTCGATGGCGTAGAGCGCGACCGGGAGAACGGCGAGCAGCACCATGAGCGAAAGGGCCATGCCGACGCGCCGGCTGAAGCGCTCCTGCCGGGTGCGGATGAACGGGATCACCGCAAAAGTCTCGATCTCGGTTGCCTGTGCCAGTTCCAGGGGGCGGCGGACGCTCCGGTTGGTCATTTCCAGAAGCACCAGCAGGCCGAGGGAGAGGCCCATCCCGGCCGCGAAGCTGCCGAAGGCGATCTTGAGCCGGTTGGGCCTGATCGGATCGTGCGGCTGGACGGGAGGATCGACCAGCGCCAGCTTTTCGCCCTTGGCGCGCAGTTCGATCTGCTCCCCCGTGCTGGCGGCCGCCAGCCGGGCGACGGCGGAATCATACTCCGTCTGCGTGTTCCGGCTGGTGCGCTCGAGCGCGTTCAGGACCGAGGCGTTGCCCGGTGTGGCGACGATGGAGCGCGACAGTTCTTCGAGGGCGCTCGAAGTGGAGGCCCGCTCCTTGGCGATGAAGTCGAGCTGCCCGTCGATATCGGCCAGTTGCAGCGCCGTGGAAGAGGGCGGCGAACGGCCCTTGTCCGGGCTGGGATTGCCGAGGCGCTGAGCGCGCACCGCAGCTTCCAGCGCGGCGATCTGGCTCTGGAGGGACCTTATGCCGGGGCTGGCGTCCGTGAACAGCGCGCGCTGCGCCAGAAGGGTTCGCCGGTACTGGTCCAGCAACTGCTCCTCGGGCGTCAGGGCGGCGGTGGGGCCGAGGCTGGGTTCGGCCATGTCGGCGAACTGCTGGAGATTGGTGCGCCGGCTTCGCAAGGCCGCCGCTTCTCGTTCGAGCTGCAGGAGGCGCTCCTGCAGGGCGCCCTGCTCCTGGCGGCGGAAGTCCAGACTGTCGGGCAGCGCGTTCCGGTGCTCGTTCTTGAAGTTCAGGATGCGGCTTTCCTGGCCGCTCAGCACCGCGTCGAGCCGCTTCACCTCGCCCTGGAAGAAGGCCATCGTGTCCAAGGCGCGGTCGGTCCGGGTCCGGCTGTTCATGCGCAGGATGCGATCCACCAGCTCCTCGACGACCTGGAAGGCGATCTCGGGGCGGGCGGCGTCGAACGAGACGGCGAAGCTGATGGCATTGGAACCGGCCGCGCCATCCAGTCCGACCGGCTCGATCCCGGCGCGCGAGCGCATGTCGGCGACGATATCGAGCGCGGTCAGGTTGCCCCGATCGGGATAGATGTCGAAGCGATCGGCGAGGGCGAGGAGGCTCGGCCCGTTCAGAACTTGTTGCTGAATGATCTGCAACTGACCGGCCGTGTTGGGCGGGACGGTGGAGGGGGCGAGCGTTTCGGAAATCTGCGGCGGCTCCACCATCAGCGTCGCGGAGGAGCGGTAGGTGCGCGGCAGGAGATGGGCGATCGTGACGCCCAGCGCCGTGACGAGGCAGACGATGGCGACGATCATCGGCAGGCGCCGAAGAAGGATCGACAGGTAGAAACGAAGATCGAGATCGCCCATCGTCGCGTTCCAGCCTCGAACGCGGGGCCGCTCGCCCCGCTTGCCGCGGATCGGCAGACCGGGCTCGCCGTGTGGCGCGTCCGGTCTGCCGGGAGAAGCGTAGTCGCGGCGCGGGGTGCTGTATATCGACCCGGCGGGTCATCAATAGGAGGTAGGGCAGATTACGCCGCTCCCTCTTTTCGCGGGGGAGGCGACACGCCGGAGACGGGTCACGGGCTGGCGCGGCGCTGTTTTGAGGCGATCGCGCGGGCGCTAGAAGAGGGTGGCCGCGAGGCTGGAGGGGAGGGGGTGGCCTTCGCCGAAAGGCTGAGGCCGTCGCTAAAAGGTGGACCCCGCAGCCGTTTTGGCAGGGGCCCGGTCGATTGCCACGCGGCGCCGCCCGTCGCCATACTTCGCGCGTCTTCCACTTGATCGGGCATGGGACGATGCGTTCGACTTCGATGGCATCGGGCAGGCGATGGCCCCTTCTCGGCGGGTTACTCTGCATGGCGCTCCTGGCCGGCGCAGGAAGCGCTCCGGCCTATCCCCTGCCGCCCCAGACCAGGATTCGCCTCTCGGTGGTTCAGTGGAACCCGGCGCGGGGCGACTATGCCCGGTGGGACGCGGTCAGTGGCGACTATGTCGTCTCAGCGAACGAGACGATCCTGCTGCCCCTGATCGGCACGCTTGAGACCAAGGGTCTGGACGAAGCGGCGCTGGCCACCGAGATCGAGGCGCGGCTGAAGGACAAGGTCGGCCTCGTCGCCCTGCCGGATGCCCGCGTCGAGATCGCGGACTATCCGCCGTTCTACGTTCTGGGCAGCGTCGCCCAGCCCGGCGCCTTTCCGTTTCGGCCTGGGATCGACGCTCTCCAGGCCGTGGCCGTCGCGGGCGGCCTGTATCGGGCACAAGGCGAGGCGGGCGCGAGCGACGAGATCGGGCGCCTCGGCGACCTGCGAACCATGAAGGACGACATCCTGCGCATGCGCGGGCGGCTCGCGCGGCTTCAGGCCGAACGGGCGGGCGCCAAGGACATCACCTTTCCGGCCGAGCTGACCGACGGGTCGGGCGGGCCGCTCGCCGACGAAATTCAGGCGCAGGAGCGGCTGATCTTCACGACGCGCGCCAGCGGGCTGGAGCGCCAGCTGACCACGCTCGACGAGTTGAAGACGCTGTTCGCGGCGGAGATCGACGTGCTCGGCCAGAAGGGCCGGGCGCTGGAGCGCGCGCTGGAGACGATGCGGCGGGACCTGACCAATGTCGAGCGCTTGGTGGAACAGGGCGTCGCGACCGCCGGGCGGCGCTCGGACCTGGAGCGGGCCGTTTCCAGCCTGGACGCCGAACGCCTCGACCAGGTGACCGCGACCATGCGCGCGCGCCAGAGCCTCAACCAGGCGACGCGCGACGGGCTGAGCCTGCGCGACAAGCGCGCCACCGACATCGCCAGCGATCTCCAGAGCGTGCAGGCCGACATCCAAAGACTGCAGACGCGGCGCGACGTCGTGGAACGGCTGCTGTTGGCAAGTGCGCTGGAGTCCAGGGTGGGGGAAGCCGAGGGTCAAGCTCCGACGCTGCGCTACATCGTGGTGAGGAAGTCGGCCGACGGGACGCGAGAGATCGCGGCAGACGAGGCCACCGCGCTTCAGCCGGGCGATGTTCTGAAGGTCGATCTGGTGCCGCCGGCACGCGGCAACGGGCGCGGGAGCGGGCCGGTGGCACAGCGAGCCGCCCCGCCTCGCGAAGCGCCGGGCGCACGCGTCGAGGCCGACCTGGGCGGCCCGACGCGCCCTGCGCCCGGTCGTGGGACTTCGGCCGTCGCGATGTCCGGAACTGGCGGGGAGGCCTCGTTCACGACTGGCTTGCCTGAAGCTCGAATGGCGGCCGGGCTCGCGCCGTAGAAACACCTCTACGGCCGGGGCATCGTTCCTCGCTCGTCGCCATGGCGGGTACCTGCGCCCTGATGCGAAAAGCTGGCGTGTCGGGGGTTGGGAGCGCTCGGCTACAGGTCTGGGGGCTGGGTTGGCCGGGTTCATCGCCGGACCTTGTCGACGGCCGATCCCTGCCACCGGCATTGGGAGGGCGTCGCTCCCTGACCAAGGCCCCTCCTCGCCCGGGTCTTGCCGGCCCTTCTCGATCGACGTGGGCCGGCCTCCCCCACACACAGCTCCGACCCGCAGAAAAGGTCCGATCGATGAACCCGCAAGCGCCGCCGATCGATCGCCGGACCTATGGGCAGATCCTCAAGTCCACCGTGCTGATCGGCGGGTCGTCCCTCGTCAACATCCTGCTCGGCATGCTTCGGGCCAAACTCTTCGCCCTCCTCCTGGGGCCGGGCGGTGTCGGGCTGATGGGTCTCTACATGGCGGTGGTGGATCTCGCGCAGACCCTGGCCGGACTCGGCGTGCAGAGCAGCGGCGTTCGGCAAATCGCGGAAGCGGCCGGCTCGGGCGACCGGGCGCGGATCGCCCGCACGGCCCTCGTCCTCAAGCGCCTGTCCCTGGGGCTGGCCGTCGGCGGCGCCGGCCTGCTGGCGCTCTTCTCAGGGCCGGTGGCGCAGATCACCTTCGGTGATCAGACCCATGCGGGCGCCATTGCCTGTCTAAGCCTTGCAGTGTTCTTTCGTCTCGTGTCCGGGGCGCAGGCGGCGGTGATCCAGGGGCTTCGGCGCATTTCCGATCTGGCGCGGATCGGCGTTCTCGGCACGCTTCTCGGCACGCTCGCCACGATCCCGCTGATCTACGGCCTTGGCGAAAGGGGCATCGTTCCCTCGATCATCGCCATGGCGGCGGCCTCCGCCCTCGTGTCCTGGTGGTATTCGCGGCGGATCGATCTCGGCGCCTGCGAGCCCTCCGCCCTTCCAGTTCGCGGGGAAGTCGCAAGCCTCCTGAAGCTCGGCTTCGCCTTCATGGCCAGCGGATTCCTGACGATCGGCGCCGCCTATCTCGTGCGGATTCTAGTGGTGCAGCACGAAGGGGTCGCGCAAGCCGGCCTTTATCAGGCGGCCTGGACGCTCGGCGGGCTCTATGCCGGCTTCATCCTCCAGGCCATGGGCGCCGACTTCTACCCCCGGCTCACCGCCGCTGCGCAGAACAAGGACGAATGCAATCGTCTCGTCAACGAGCAGGCCGAGATCAGTATTCTCATGGCCGGCCCGGGCGTTCTGGCGACGCTCACCTTCGCGCCCCTCATCATGACCGTCTTCTATTCCGCCGAGTTCGGGCCGGCGGCCGGACTCCTGCGCTGGGTGTGCCTGGGCATGACCTTGCGGATCGTGGCTTGGCCGGTCGGTTTCATCTTTTTGGCGCGCAACGCGCAGGCGGTCTTCTTCTGCACCGAACTGGCGGCAGCCGTGGTTCACGTCGCGCTGGCCTGGCTCCTGATTTCACGGATCGGCCTCGACGGGGCGGGGCAGGCCTTTTTCGGTCTCTATGTCTGGCACACCGCCGCCGTCTATCTCCTTGCCCACAGGATGACGGGGTTTCGCCTGTCGGCCACCAACCGGCGGCTCGGCTTGCTGCTGATCCTCTCGATGGCGCTCGTCTTCGCCGCGTTCGAGCGCCTGCCGCTCTGGCCCGCCACATTCGTGGGAACGGCGGCCGTCCTCGCCAGCAGCCTCGTGTCCTTCCATGTCCTGATGCGGATCGTCTCGCCCGACGCCCTGCCGCCCATGCTGCGCGACCGCCTGCCCCGGCGCCTGTCGAACGCGCATCGGCGCATCCATTCAGGGCGGATCGGCTGACGGAAGGCGCGAGCAGAACACAAGGAAACGGCGCCGGCCGTTGCGACAGCCGACGCCCTCCAAGGCGATCTCTTCATCCCGCGTCAGTGCCCGCTCGAAAGCCGGGTCGGAGCTGAGACGACGAGGTCTTCGTCCGCGAACAGGGCGTTGGTGCGGAAGGCGACTTCCGTCCGGTTGCGGGCGTTGAGCTTGCGCATGATGTTGCGCACATGCACCTTCACCGTGCTCTCGCGCATGTTCAGTTCATAGGCGATGCGCTTGTTGGCCATGCCCTGCCGGAGCGCCCGGACGACCGCCGCCTGACGGTTGGTGAACAAGGCGTCGGCCTCGAAGCGCAGGTCCTTGGGCAGAACCGGCTCCGGCCGGTGATAGGACGAGATGCAGCTGGCCGGAATGAACATTCCCCCCGCCCTCACCATCTGCAGCGCCTCGACCGCCGCGCTGAGCGCCATATTCATGGCGATGTAGCCCTGCGCGCCGGCGTCGATGGCGAGCTTGATGCTGTCGATCCCGTCGCCTTCGGCAAGCACCACGAGGGGCACGGAAAGCCGGCTTTTCAGAAAAGCCATTTCCTCGCGCGTGGTGTCTTCTCCGCTGGCCCGGTTGCCCATGTAGAGCAGGATCAGCGCGTAGGGCGAAGAGGCGGTCAAGTCCGCGGCGAACTCGTCCACGCTCTCGAAGCATTGGATCTCGATATTGGGCGCCCTGACCCGAAGGGCCTGTTCGAGGCACTCCTGAAAGATCCTGCATCCATGGATCATGGCGATCGGCAGGTTGGCATCGCGGGGACCGACGCTGCCGAAAGGGGGCACGCTCTGGGTGCGGCTACTCAGGCTTGCGGAGGCTGTCGTGCCTACGGTGCCGTTGCTGTAATGCAGGTTCGACTGATGACTATTCACGCTGTCCTCCCGAATTAGGTTCGATGCTTCAAGATGATCGCCGCCCTGTATGGTTAAACATTTTTAACGATTTATCTATCCATATCGAAGGGTGTACCCCCATTTGCGTCGTCTTATGAAAATATCGTGTCGGGTGCTGTTGCTATTTAGCTGAGAATATAAAATTCGTTTGACCGATATCAGGTAGTAAACTTCCGAGCATTTGAATTCGCGGCGTGTCGGACTTTTCCCTACTTGAGATTCATTTTTCTATCGTTAGGTAAGAAAATAGTGATGCAGAAGCTTTAATACAATCATAGGTTGATTGCACAGAGCGGAAGGCCGCCGCATGTCGATGACGGTTTCTGCGGTGCGGAAAATTTTGGAGTGATGGGCGAAGGGTGGGCCGCGTCGCTCGCCTTGGAACGACGAGACAGCGAAGCGAGCAGTCTCGATCGGCGTCGAACGCCTGTCTCCTGCTCGCGAAGCGCGGAAGCCGCCCTCTCGTCGGAACAGCTGCGAGCCATCCGCTCTCTTGCGACGGCGCTTGACCCTGCCCCTATCAGGGACGCGGCGAACGATCGTGGCTGTCCGCCATGGAGAGGCCCGTGAAGCCTTGCGCGTTCGTCAATGCCGCTTGGCGTCGATGACGTCGGCGAGGTTGCCGAGCGTGTCGAAGGTCTCGGTGGTGAAGTCGTCGTCCTCGAGCTGGATGCCGAAACGCCGCTCGATGGCCCCGGCCAGTTCCACCACGCCGAAGGAGTCGAGCTCCGGCAAGCTGCCGAACAGGCGCGTGGAGGGGTTGGGGGGGCAGGCGTCCTGATCGATGCCCAGCGTGTCGACGACGACCGCGCGCACCTCCCACAAGATCTCTTCCGAACGGCTCATGGCGTGATCCTCAGCGCGAGTGGTGGAAGGCGACGCCATGCTCGGCGCCGCCGATCTGCTTTTCCCAGCGGTCGAAGGGTTGGAGCCAGGAATGGCGGCGGAAGACGTCGTCCTGGGAGGCGTCGGGATTGGCGAAGGCGAGACGCAGCGGCTGGCCGTCCCGATCCGCCCGAAGCTTCTCGAGGACGCGGTCCAGCGTCGAAGCGCCGAACGGATTGAACAGGAAGACCACCGTCGCGCGGGAATAGTCGAAGCTCTCGGCCAGGCCGTTGTGGACGGCGATCGCGGTCCTGCGCCCGCGCAGGCTTTCGGCGTTGCGGCAGGCGTCGCGGCACAAGTCCGGCGCGTATTCGATGCCCACCACCGAGCGGCAGGTTCGCCTTGCCGCGCAACACAGGACGCGGCCGCGCCCGCTTCCGACATCCACAAAGACGTCGTCCGGCCCCAGCGACAGAGCATCGACGATGCGCCCCACGAACCGATAGCCCATCGTCGCGTAGTGATTGGCGTCCGGCTTGGTCGTGGCGACGACGCCCCGCGTGCGAATGCCGAGCTGCCAATCCCATCGCAGATTGTCGAGACGATCGAGAAGATCTCGGGCCTTCGGGACGGTGGGCAGGATCGGGGCGGCTAGGAAATGGGACGGCAAGGCGACCTCCCGGCGTCGTAGGCTGACGGGCGGCCCGGGGCCGCGTTCGAGACCGGCAAGGGCGCCGGCGGCACGCCGTCAGGCTAGCCGACGGCGCGCGAACGGGTCCATCGGCCCATTCCGGCATCCCCTCATGCTTTGGGTGGAACGCCTTACGCCCATCGTCGGACGGACAGGCTCCGCCTTCCTCTTCGGAGGGCCCGAAGCCGTCGTTTTCTCGTCTTTCACGTCGGTTTTCTCGTCCCTAGCATAGGGCTCGAGAGGCCGGATCGCCCATTCCATCCGCCCATTCCATCCGAGGAGCTTTCTCCGTGCAGCCGAGCCGCGCCGCCCAGTTGCGCCCGATCGGGGAATCCGACCTTCCCGAGGTCGGCCGCTTTCTCCACGAGCATATGAACGCGCGCATTCCGGCGGAAAGCTGGGCCAGGGCGGCGAGGCCCACCTGGGCGATCGAGGCGCCGAATCACGGCTTCATGCTGGTCTCGGACGGGCGCATCGTCGGGGCGCACCTCGCCTTCTATTCGGAACGGCGCTCGGGCGAGAGCGTCCGACGCATCTGCAATCTTGCGGCCTGGTGCGTCCTCCGGGAGTTTCGCTTCGAGGGGCTACGGCTTCTCAAGACGCTGCTGTCGCAGCCGAACTACGAGTTCACCGATCTTTCGCCGAGCGGCTATGTCGTGCCGTTGAACGCGCGCCTTCAGTTCAAGCCGCTCGACACGGCCACCGCGCTGGTGCCGAACCTGCCCTGGCCGGCCCGGCCGGGGCGGGTGCGCATCGTGTCCGATCCCGCCGAGATCGAGCCGCTGCTGGAAGCGCGGGACCTCGACATCTTCCGCGACCATCGCCACGCCCAGGCCGCGCACCATCTGGCGATTCAGGCGCGCGGGCGAAGCTGCTACGTCATTTTCCGGCGGGATCGGCGCAAGAACCTGCCGCTCTTTGCCTCCATCCTCCATGTCGGCGAGCCCGCCCTGTTCGCGCAGGCCGGGCGGCATGTGTTCTCGCATATGCTCCTGCGCCACGGCATTCCAGCGACGCTGGCGGAACTGCGCGTAATCGGCGGCCGGCCCTGGCCCTCCGTCATGCTGCGCGCGCCCCGCCCCAAGATGTTCCGCAGCGAAGCGCTGGGGGCCGACCAGATCGACTATCTCTATAGCGAGCTGACCTGCGTCGCCTGGTGAAACCGTTCTCGGCAGAAGGTGCGTTCGATCATGCGGCTGTGTCTCCATCACCTGATCGAGGAATCGGCGGCCCGGGACGGCGCGGCGCCGGCGCTCGTCTATAGGACCCGGACCCTGTCCTATGCCGAACTCTGGCAGCAGGCGCGGGGCTTCGGCGCTGCGCTCGGCGCGCTCGGTCTGGAGCGGAGCGAGCGCGTCGCGATCTATCTGGAGAAGCGGATCGAGACCGTCGTCGCGATTTTCGGCGCCTCGGTCGCCGGCGCCGTCTTCGTGCCGGTCAATCCGCTGCTGCGGCCGGCGCAGGTCGGCCACATCCTCGCCGATTGCGACGTGCGCGTTCTCGTCACCTCGCCTGACCGTCTCGCCCAGCTGCGCGAGGCGCTGGGTGACTGTCCCGCGTTGGACCATGTGATCCTCGTGGACGAGGAGGCGGGCGACGGCGCGGCCGCCCGGCATGTGCCCTATGCGCTCCATGGCTGGGGCGAGTTCGGTCCCCGGGGAGACGCGGCGTTCCAGGCGCCCGCCCGCATCGATCTCGACATGGCGGCGATCCTCTACACCTCGGGCAGCACGGGAAAGCCCAAGGGCGTGGTTCTCAGCCACCGCAACCTTCTCGTCGGGGCCGAGAGCGTCAGCCATTATCTCGGCAACACGAAGGACGACGTCATCCTGTCGGTGCTGCCTTTGAGCTTCGACGCGGGTCTCAGCCAGTTGACCACCGGTTTCAGCGCCGGGGCGCTCGTCGTTCTCGCCAATTATCTTCTGCCCGGCGACGTCGTGAAACTCTGCGCCCGGCACGGCGTCACGGGCCTGACCTGCGTGCCCCCGCTCTGGGCGCAACTGGCCGCGCAGCGCTGGCCGGAGGAGGCGAGCGGCCGCCTTCGCTACTTCGCCAACACGGGCGGGCGCATGCCGGGAGCCTTGCTCGCCCGGCTGCGAGGGCATTTTCCGAAGGCGCGGCCCTTTCTCATGTACGGGCTCACCGAAGCCTTCCGCTCGACCTATCTCGACCCGGCGGAGATCGACCGGCGGCCGGATTCGATCGGCAAGGCCATTCCCAATGCCGAGATCCTGGTGCTGCGCCCCGACGGCTCGCCCTGCGAGGCGGGCGAGGAGGGCGAGCTGGTCCATCGCGGCGCGCTGGTGACGCTGGGCTATTGGAACGACCCCGTGCGCACCGACGAGCGCTTCCGGCCCTTGGGGGGCCAGCCTTCTGGGCTCCACGCCGAGCGGGCGGTGTTTTCCGGTGATGTCGTGCGCGCCGACGCGGATGGGTTCCTTTACTTCGTCGGCCGGCGCGACGAGATGATCAAGACCTCGGGCTACCGCGTCAGTCCGACCGAGATCGAGGAGGTGGCCTATGCCACCGGGCTGGTGCGCGAGGCCGCCGCCTTCGGCGTGGAGGACGAGGAGCGGGGCCAGCGCGTCGTGCTGGTGGCAAGCCCCACGGACGCGGGGCCGCTGGACGAGGCGGCGCTGCTGGTGGCGATGAGGCCGCATCTGCCCCATTACATGCTGCCCTCGCGGGTGATCGCGCGCGACGGGCTACCGATCTCGCCCAACGGTAAGTTCGACCGCGCGCAGCTGCGCATGGAGCTGGCGCCATGACGCTCCGCCCCGACAGGACGGGTTTCGACGAGGCGGACGGGCGCCTCGCTATCAGCGGAATGACGATCGACCGATTGGCCGAGCGGGTCGGGAGCACGCCCTTCTTCGCCTATGACCGGCGGTTCCTGACGGCCCGCGTCGGCCTGCTCCGTTCGATCCTGCCGAGGGGCATTCATCTCAACTACGCCGTGAAGGCCAATCCGATGCCGGCGATCGTGCAGCATCTGGCCGGCCTGGTGGACGGGTTCGACGTCGCCTCCGCGCAGGAAATGCGCACCGCGCTCGACACGCCGATCGACGCCGCGCATGTCGGCTTTGCCGGCCCCGGCAAGACGGATGCCGAACTCTCCCAGGCGGTGGCCTCCGGCGTGACGATCGAACTGGAGTCCCGAACGGAATCCCTGCGCGTCGCAGCAGCCGGGGAAAGGCTCGGCCTGCGCCCCCGGGTCGCGATCCGCGTCAATCCGGACTTTCGGATCAAGGGGTCGGGCATGCGGATGGGAGGCGGGCCGCAGCCTTTCGGGGTGGATGCGGAGGGCGTTCCCGCGCTGATGGCGGATCTCGCCGGTCTCGATCTCGATCTTCTCGGCTTCCATGTCTTTGCCGGATCGCAGAACCTCCATGCCGAGATCCTGTGCGAGGCGCAGCGTCGCACGGTCGATCTTCTGTTGGCGCTCGGCCAGCGGGCGAGGGTGCCGATCCGGTATCTCAATCTCGGCGGCGGCTTTGGCATTCCTTATTTCGAAGGGGATGCGCCGCTTGATCTGGACCCGATCGGCGCCAATCTGGCCGAGCTGATGGAACGGTTCATCCGGCCCGGGATGCCGGACGCTCGGGTGGTGATCGAACTCGGCCGCTATCTCATCGGCGAGGCCGGGATCTACGTGACCCGCATTCTCGATCGCAAGGCGTCGCGCGGGCGAACCTATCTGGTGGTCGACGGGGGCCTGCACCATCAGCTCGCCGCGTCCGGCAATTTCGGCCAGGTGATCCGCCGCAACTATCCCATCGCCCTGGCGAACCGGATGGGCGATCCGGCGGAGGAAACGCTGAGCGTCGTCGGGTGCCTCTGCACGCCGCTCGATCTCCTGGGCGATCACGTGCCGCTGCCGCGCGCCGAGATCGGGGATCTCGTCGTCATCTTCCAGGCCGGCGCCTATGGCCCGACCGCGAGCCCCACGGGGTTTCTCGGCCATCCGCCCGCCGTCGAAGTGCTTGTCTGAAACTCCATCGAGGAGGAAACACCGATGCCAGGTTCGTCACCAATCAGCCAGAAGGCCGGCGGCTGTTTCACTGGTCGATGGATCGTCGCCCTCGCCGGCCTGTGCGCGGTCTGCGCGCCCGCGCAAGCGCAGGGAAACGGTCCAAAACCCTTCCCCAACGCCGCCACGGCGGGCGTGCCGCCGGGCTGGCAGCCCAGGGACATCCGCGAGGGCGACGTGGTCGTCAGCCAGCCGGGCGCGGTGGTGGAGGATCTTCGCATCGTGGACGGCAATCTCCTGGTCGACGCCGAAAATGTCACTGTGCGGCGGGTGGAGCTTCTGGGCGGGCGCATCGTCAACGACCCCGCCAGCGCCTGCCGAAACGGGCTCACCATCGAGGACACGTCGATCCTTCCCTCGCCCGACAAGGGGAAGGCGAGCGAATATCCCGCGATCACCACCGGCGGCTACACTTCGCGCCGGGTGAGGATCGACGGTGTGGCGGAAGGGTTTCGCGTTGGGGGCGTCAGCCATGGCTGCGGGCCGGTGACGATCGAGGACAGTTTCGTGCGCGTCGTCTCGCCCGAGCCCTGCGGCGATTGGCACGGCGACGGCATCCAGGGCTATGACGGCCCGCCCCTGACGGTGCGCAACGTGACGCTGCACCTCGACGAGCGCCCCGGCTGCGGCGGCACCGCGCCCTTCTTCTATCCCGACAAACAGGGCAACACGTCCGCCCGGATCGACGGCCTGCTCGTCCAAGGCGGCGGCTACCTGTTTCGCCTCGGCGTGCCCGCATCGGTGCGGGGCCTCAGCATCGTGGCGCAGTCCTGGGGCTATGGGCCGATCGACGTCAAATGCTCGGCGGTCGGGACCTGGGAGGCTGAGATCGTGACGGCCGATGCCGACTACCAGCCCAAGGCCATCCTGCGCTGGCAGCGCTGCGACACGGAAGCGGGCAATTGATCAGGCCGGATGGGTCCCGGCCGCAGCCTTTCCCCGCGCGGAGGGCTTGCCCCGTGCGGAGGAAAGCGCGCCCTGCAACAGGCGCCAGCCGCGCGGGCCCGCCAGCCGCTTGGCCCCGAGCTTCAGCCAGGGCAGCGAGGTCCGCAGGCGCGGGTCGAGCGTGGCGGCGAAGCTCGACAGGGCCCACGAGGCGGAAAGATCGCCCGTGTTGAAGACCGAGCTCGCCCTTGTGACGGCGACCCTGGCGAGGTCGCGGTAGAGATGGGCGCGCCAGCCTTCCGGGTTCGCCAGAGCGTCGGCCTGCCGTTCCACGAACAGGTCGATCGCGAGCTTTCGCTGCTGGAGATCGGGCAGTCCGCCCGCCGTGTCGTAGCCCTGCGACATGTTGCGGTCGTGGCGGCGATAGACGCCTTGCGTCTCGTCCGTGAAGCCCACCGACCCATGGACGGCCAGTCGAAACCACATTTCCATGTCGCCGCTATGCGGCAGTTCGGGGAGATAGCCGCCGAGCCGCTTCTGCAGCGTGGTGCGGACCACGGCCGTCGGCGTCGGAACGATATTGGTCGCCCCGCAGCGCCGGATGAAGGTCTCTCCGCCGAACACCTGAGGCCCGCTGGGCGCTCCGCCGCCGAGCGGGCGCACCAGCTTGAGCGAGCCGTCCTCGAACAGCGAAAGGCAATTGCCGAAGCTGAAGCCGACCTCGGGACGGCGATCCATAAGCTGTGTGGAAAAGCGAAGCGTGTCCGGCACCAGCGCGTCGTCGGCCGACAGAAGCAGGAGGTAATCCGCCTCTGCCCATTCGATCCCTTCGTTGTAGGTCGCGATCGCGCCCTTGTTGGTGGCGTGGCGCACAAAGGTGACCGCCGCGTGCCGGCGCGCCAGCTCGGCGCCGACCTCCGCCGAACCGTCGGGCGAGGCATCGTCGATCACGATCGCGCGCGTCGCGACGCCCGCCTGCGCCAGGATGCTGCCCACGCACTCCTCCAGAAAGTGGCCGTAGCGGTAGCAGGGCACGATCACGTCGACCGATGCCGTCCTAGCGGGGTCAAGGAATGCCATGGCGAAAATCCCACGCGTGTTGAGCCTGTCGCGGGTCTGGCGCTTGCAGGTCGTGCCGGCGACAGGTTGTTTTATAGTAACCGTTGGTTGCGCGAGGGCGAGTGGCAAATAGGGGGATGCAGGATGCAGCCTGATACTGAAGACTTAAGGCCCGTCTCCCTCTTTCGTCGGACTGGGCAGACACGAAAGTGGGCCGCGAAAGGCGGTGGCGAGCCATGAGTTACTGCGCGCTCATCCGCACCTTCAATTCGGCCGGGACGCTTCCCGAGACCTTGGCCTCGCTGAGCCGGCAGAGCGTGCCGCCCCTGCGGCACGTCTTCGTGGATTCGGGCTCGAGCGACGGCACCCCGGCGCTCTTCCCGCCGGGGTCGGTGTCGCATCGCTATATCGGCGCGGCGTTCAACTATTCCGAGGCGCTGAACCAGGGGATCGGTTTCGTCGACACGCCCTATGTCCTCGTCGTCAGTTCGCACACCTCGCTCGCCAACGAGCAGGCGATCGGCTTCGCGCTCGATCTCCTGGCGCGGGACGATCGGCTCGGAGCGGCCTATTTCCTGCTTGGCCCCCCCGGTCCCTTCTCGTACGAGCGCGTGGACGGCGAGAGTTTCCATGGTTTCAACGGCGTCTGGAACACCTGCGCCCTCTATCGCACGGCGCTCTTGAAGCGGCGCGGATTTCGCCCCGAGGTCTTTTCGGCCGAGGATCAGGAATGGTCGCGCTGGCTGTTCGAGACGGAAGGACTGGGCATCGCGCGCATATCCGGAGGCGGCATGATCTATGACAGCCCCTTGCGCTATCCCTTAAGCAAATGGCTGCGCGAATATCTCGCCGTGGCAATGTACGCCAAGCCGTCGCTCCTCGGCTGGCGCGCGATCGCGCGGGTTGCGGGCCGGGTGGTCAAGCCGCGCACGACCGTGAGGGCGCGATGGTTCAACGCCGTCCTGTTCGCCTATTTCGTGCTTCACCGTCTTCGCGGGTCACGCCGTCGGGCTTGAGACCTGGGAGGCGGCAAGCGAGCGGCGGATGATCGCGTCCACCCTCGCGCCGGCATCGCTCCAGGTCAGACCCTCGACGCTCGCCGCCGCCTGCCGGGAAAGAGACGCGAAGTCGGGCGCAGAGACCACGGCCTCAAGTTCCGCCGCCAGTTCGTGCGGCGAAGGGGGCGCATAGCGAATATGCGGATTGCCCAGCACCATCCGGTTGTGGAGCGCGTCGTTCATCACGGGAATGCAGCCCGCCGCGAGCATTTCGAGCGGAACCAGCGAGACATTGGTCAGGGATAGGCTGAGTCCGGCGAAACACTGGTTGTAGATCGCGTTCAGCGCGTCTGGCGTGACCAGCCCGTGGTCCACGAACGGGAAGGGAAGGCGGCCGATCGTATCGCCATAGAGGTGGATGGTGATGTCGGGCCGGCGCCGGGCGAAGAGTTCCAGTGCCATGAGGCCGAGTTCGAAGCCCCGGCGCGTCGCGTTCGGCCGGGCATAGAAGGCGATGCCGGAGCGCGCCCTGTCGCCGATCCGCCTGTAGCGGGCGGTGTCGCAACTGAAGTCGAAATGATCGGCCTCCATCCCGTAGTCGCCGCGCAGCCGCTCCGCCAGCCAGCGCCCGGCCGTGATGGCGTGGAAGGGCATGCGATAGGTGTTCTCCGCCAGGATGCTGTCGCTGCTGGTCGCGTGGAACATCGGCTCGAAATCCTGGACGAGATAGAACCGCTTGCCGGCCGAGCGCGCGTTGAAGACGGGATAGGCGGTGGACCAGGTCGTGGCGACGATCCCGTGCGCATCCGCCATGCCCTCTTCCACCGGCGCGACGAGGCCGGCAAACCCATAGGCGTCGTGAACGATCTCCTCGTAGTATCGATGGTCGCCGCGATAGGGATCGTAGAAATAGACCCGGTTCCGGTAGCCGTTGGCCTCGAGATGGCGGATCAGGCGAAACAGCGTCGTGTGGCCGCCCGACCCCCTGGAGGGCGGCGACATCACCCAGTTGAGAGCGACGGGTTCGCCCTCCCGTAGCGGAGGCATGGAGACCCGTCGCGGATGGTGAAGATCGGCGGCCACGACATCGGCGGGGCGCACGGGCGACACGGCGATCTTCGGCCGGATGCGGTCGGCCAGCGTCGTGCGGACCCGGTCCGCGACCCAATAGGGCCCCTCCTGCCGCCAAGTGGAACGGACCTGCCGCGCCCGGCGCATGATCTCCCCCTGCCAATGGCTGTTCATCTTACGCCTTTCGAATAGAGGGACCTTGGTAACGGTGCGAAACCTCCGTCTTTGAGCGAAGCTTTCGTGGAGATGATCAGTCGAAGTAACGCTTAATGCTGGCCGGCCTGCCGTGTTGTTGCATTGATTTGGGCCCCGCGAACGCGGACTCTGCTGCCCGAGCAGTGTGGATGCTTTGGCAGGCCGCGCAAGTTCTCCCAAAGGCGAGGGGGCTGCGAGATCGCGAATGTCGGTGGACGCGCCAACGTATGAAGACCTCGATCGCGCCCGACTTCGACGTCGGCGCCCGCCGGGCCACGGCGCCCGCGCGCCCGAGCGCGCCGTCCGGCCGCCGCGCGGGCGCGGGCGGGTCGCGCCCCAGCCTCTGGAAGCGCGGCGCTCGCTCGCCTGGCCGGTGGTTCTTTTCCTCGTTTCGCTGACGATCCCTTGGATGATTCTGATCGGGCCGCTGGCCATGTCGATCCCGAGGGCGATCCTCGTCGTCCTCGTCGGGCCCTGCTTCCTGCGCTGGGTCCGAGGCCGGGCCGGGCCGATCCGGGCCGCCGATCTCTGCCTTCTCGCCTTCTGGGCCTGGTGCGCGCTGAGCCTTGCCGTGGTCCACGGGCCGGGCTTCGCCGTCCAGCCCAGCGGCATCCTCTTCGTGGAGACGATGGGCGCCTTTCTTCTGGCGCGCTGTTACATTCGCGATGCCGACGACTTCCTCGCGCTGGCGCGGCTTCTGTTTCGGATCGTCGCCTTTCTCATGCCCTTCGCGCTTTTCGAGGCGTTGACGGACCGCGACATTCTCCTCCAGTTCTTCGCCTCAATCCTCCCCTCCTACGCCGATGCGGGGGGCGACATGCGAGCCGGGCTCTACCGCGTTCAGACGGTCTTCGAGCACCCGATCCTGTTCGGTATCTGCACCGGCAGCGCGCTGGCGCTGACGCATCTCGTGCTGGGGCGGGGCCTCTCCGGCGTCTCGCGCTGGTGGCGCTCGATCGTGGTAGGGGGGACGGCATTCCTGTCGCTTTCCTCCGCGCCGATGGCGGCGCTTCTGGCGCAGGTCTTCCTGATGGTCTGGGGCTGGAGCCTGCGACGAAACCCGGCGCGCTGGAAGCTCCTCTGGGCTTTGGTCGCCGCGTCCTATCTCGTGGTCGCGGTCGGCTCCAACCAGACCCCGGTCCAGTTCTACATCTCGCGCTTCACCTTCGACCCGCACACGGGCTGGCACCGCCTCCTGATCTGGCAGTACGGCTCGGCCTCGGTTCTCCGGCATCCGCTCTTCGGGATCGGGTTCGGCGAATGGGTTCGCGAAAGCTGGATGTCATCGAGCGTCGACATGTTCTGGCTGCTCAACGCGATGCGGCACGGGCTTCCCGCCGGGCTGCTGATGCTCGGCGCGTTCCTTTCGGCGGTGCTGAGGGTCGGCTGGCGCAAGGGCCTGGACGATCGGCTGGCTGCCTATCGCACGGCCTATGTCATCGTGATGACCGGCTTCTTTTTGGTGGGATGGACCGTCCATTTTTGGGGCGTGTCCTACCTCTGGTTCATGTTCCTCCTGGGCAGCGGCCTGTGGCTTCTGGATGCGTCGGCCGAGGCCTCGCAAGCCCCCTCGCCCCGCCGGAGGGCGCGGGGCGAAGCTTCGCCGGACCGGTCTCGCCTGCGGCGCGGATTTGAGGAAACGAGGCCGAACGGGTGAGGACACGACGAAATTTCGCGCCTCCATGCTTTCATAACTGCCTCTAGCGCGACGCCCAGATCAGCTTGGCCCGGGTCAGGCCTTCGCGGCCGAGAACGCCCAGCGCCGCGCGCTTGACGGCGTGTCGGCCGGCCTCCCGAAGGGCGCGGATCGGCAGCGCCAGGAAAAGATCGAAGACGCGCTCGCGTGCCGTCGGCTCGGCGAGGTCGTCGACCAAGCCGGGAAAGCGGCACCTGTAGCACGAGGGTCGGGTGCGGGTGCCGCGAACCCTGTTGCTGACATTGCGGCCATGGATGACCTGGAGCCATCCCGGCGCACCGCCGAGCTCGATCACCGGCATGGATTGCCCCAGCATCGTGTGCCAGTCCGACCAGCAGGTGACGGGCGCGTCCCAGGGCTCGCGCACCGAGCAGAAAGCGTTGTGCGGATCGCGAAAGCGGTAGAGGCGCCGGCCCTGCCTGACGAGGCCCTGCGTGAGATAGATCGCCGTTCTCTCGCCCGCACGCCCCGACGCCTGGATGCGGGCCAGGGCATCGGCGGCGAGGCCGTCGTCATTGTCGAGATTGGTGGTGACGAGCTCGTCGCAGCCTGGCCCCACGACGTCGCGTATGTCGCCGCGCAGCTCCTCCCGGCTGACGGAGGCGCGAAAGATCGGCTGATAAAGGCCGAGCGCGCGATGCTCCTCGATCCGCGTCTTCAGCCAGTCCGGGCTTTCCGGGTCGAAATAGATGATCCAATGGACACCCGTCGCCGTCTGCGCGCGGACCGAGGGCAGGCAGTAGCGCTCGAACAGGGCCACGCGCTCCTGCAGCCAACCATCCCGGGCGCGAATGATCCGCTCGACGCTGACCGAGGGCAGGTTGAACCGCGTCAGCAGCACATGGGCGATGCGCGAAGTCATGTCCGCCCCCTTTCACATCCGCCGCTTGATCTGCATGGACACCATCCGGCGAAGCCGCCGGGCTAGCGGCAGGGCGCCGGTCAGAAGCGCCTCGCCCGCCCGCGCGGACATGTCGGCACGGATCGACGTGCGCGGCCGGGGAAAGTCCGCACGGCGGGCCGTGCCGCCGTCGCTGGAATAGGCGGCCTCGAAGCCAGCTTCGCGCAGGGCTTCGAGCACCCGGCGATCGTAGCGCCCGAAGGGGATCGCGGCGGCCGGGACCCGCCGGTCGCAGATCCGCTCCAGGACAGCCTTCGAGGCGGAAAGGTCGCGGGCAAGATTCGCCGCACCGAGCGTCGTCCAGTCCCGATGGTCGACGCCGTGGCTGCCGATGCCCATCCCCATCCGCGCGAGCTCTCCGACGTGATCCTCGCCCAGCGAGCCGCGCCGGCCCAAGCGTCCGGTCAGAACGAAGAACGTCGCCCGGAGCCCGCGCCGTTCGAGCTCGGGCGCGGCGATCGCCCAGTCGGAAAGATTGCCGTCGTCGAAGGTGAGGGGGGGACGATGCAAGGTCGGCAGGGCCGCGACCCGGTCGAGAAGCGCGCGGAAGCGTTCGACGCCGATCCAGAACGGCGCTTCGCCGGGGTCGAGCTCGCGCTGTGGCTCGCCGATCCCATGGAAGGTCAGGATCGGAGCGCGTTCGAGGACGTCCAGCCCTTGGATCTTAGCGGCGTCGGTGGAGAGCGTTTCCATTGCGGCGTGAGAGTCCATGAGCCTGTCCTCAACCCGAGTTCTCGGCGCGATAGGAAAGAGGAGGGCGCAACGGGTGCAGGGCGGTGCGAAGGGCCGTCCGATGGGTTCCCCCCTGAAAGGCGCGCACCGCCTCCCCGGCAGCAAGACCGAGGCGGAACAGCGCCGTGGAGAGCGCGCCATGGTGGCGGCGGAAATAGCGGATGCGATTGGAGACGAGCAGCGCTGTCAACTGGGGGTCGCTTCGGCAGGGGCCGCCGATATGCCGGAAGCGCGATCTGGCAACATAGGCGATCTGCAATCCGCCCTCTCGCACCCGCCGCTGATATTCGACCTCCTCGCTATAGAGGAAGAAGGATTCATCCCATTCCGGCGCGAGCCGGCGCGCCCGCGCCGCGATCAGAAGCGCGCAGCCCGAGGCCCAGTCGACGGTTCGCTCGTGTTCGTAGCTGCTGGCTTCCATCAGGACTTCACCGAAGCCGAGGCGCCCGGCGAGCCGGCCGCCCAGAAGGCTTTCCGCCCAGATCGAGGCGAGGGAAGGCTCGCGGCGAAGCGTCGGGTCGATCGCGCCGTCCACCATCAGATTGCGAGGTACGGCGATGCCGATCTCGGGCGCCTCGATCCGATCGAGAAGCGGCCGCACCGAACCCGGCGTCAGACGCACGTCGGGATTGAGAATCAGAACGTGCCGGCCGGGCGCGATGGTTCGCAAGGCGTGGTTGATACCGGCGGCGTAGCCGCCGTTCTCCCCGGTGCGGATGACCTTTGGAGCCACGGCATGGGCCTCTGCGATCTCGGCCGATCCGTCGCGGGAATCGTTGTCGACGACGACGATCTCGGGGGAAGCGATCCCTTCGAGCCCGGCCGAGAACGAGTCGAGAAGGCCGGGCAGCGTCGCGGCGCTGTTGTAGGCGACGGTCACGACGCTGAGGCCCGCGTCCCGCGCCGGCGCGCGGACGCGGCTTTTTGGGTGGAGGGGCGCGATCATGGCCGGTTCCACCGGGCGCTGAGGTCGGAGACATCGGCCCCGCCGGCGAGGGCAAGCATGACGCGCACGCGGTAGAAGCGGATCTGCACCACGCCCAGAAAGGCCAGCAGCCGCGCGCGGGCCCCGGTCAGCCGGTCGGAAACGAGGATGCGCCGGCACTCGGCCACGGGCGAAAGGGCCACGGCCGCACTGCGCAGGACCCAGCGAGGCCACCAGAACTGTTCGCCGCGCATTTCCGCGAAATCATGGGCGATATGCCGGTCCCACTTGCGGCTGAGCTCGGTGAAGGTCTTGCGCGCGGGGTGGTAGACGATCATCTCGGACGCGTAGCGGATGCGGAAGCCGAGCCGGCTCGCCCGCTGCCCCCATTCCGTGTCCTCGGCGATCGTGATGCCGCCGAAGGGGCCGACCGCGCGAAACACCTCGGCGCGCATCGCGAGATTGCCCCCGCCGGTGAAGCCGCGCTTCTCGATATATTCCTTCATCCGATAGGCGAAGACGCTCTCATAGGCTTCCAGAAGCGTGATCTGACCGGGGTCGTCGTAGAGAATGCGGACATTGCCGCCGAGGATCGTCGTTTGCGGCGATCCCTCGAAGCGCCGCTCGATCGTCGACAGCCAGGTCTCCTCGGCCACGCAGTCGGCGTCGATAAAGGCCAGGATGTCGCCTCGGGCGGTGCTCACGCCGAGATTGCGGGCGGGGCCCGGGCCGGGCTCGGGCTGGTGGAGCAGGACCACGCTGGGAAAGTCGGCGCAGACCTTGTCGGGTAGGACGAGCGAGCCGTTGTCGACGACGATGATCTCGGCGGGCTCGCGAAGGCCGCCCTGCTCGCACAGCGAGGCGAGGCACCTGCGAAGCGCCTTCTCCTGGTTAAGATGCGGGATGATAACGCTGATCATGGACGTGTCGTCCTTGCGAGAAGACCGCCTCGTAGGCGGCGAGATAGCGTGTGCGCTCGGTGGACCAGCGAAAGTCGCGGGCGGCCCGGGCAAGCCCGACCTTCGCCATGCGCTGGCGCAGGGCGGCGTTGTCGGCAAGGGCGAGGATGGCGTCGGCCAGCGCCTCCGGCGAATGGCGGCGCGCCACCAGCGCCGCCGCGCCCGCCTCGCGCCGCGCCTGGTCGAGGTCGAACTGCACGAAGGGCAGGCCGAGCATCATGTACTCGAAGACCTTGTTCATCGAGAGCTTGCGGTTGAACTCGTTCGGCGGGTCGGGGATGACGCCGATCTCCAGCGCCGATAGATGCGCCATTAAGGCCGGCCCCGAGAGATAGCCGGTGAAGCGGACCACGCCGTCGACTCCCAGCTCGCGCGACAACGCGCCGAGCCGTTGGAACTGCGGCCCGTCGCCGATGACGACGCAGGCGAAGTCGCCGCGCCCGCGCCCGTGCACGATCTCGGCCATGGCGCGCAGCAGGATATCCACTCCGTCCTGCTCGCCCATGATGCCGAGATAGCCGACGACATGGTGTCCGAGCCCGGCGAGCGCGGGGTCCGGGTCGGTCCGTTGGAAGCGGGCAAGCTCGGGATAGCTTTTCACGACGAAGACCTCGCGCGGGTCCATGCCGCCGCGTTTCACGGCGATCTCCCGGAACACCTCGTTGGTCGCGATGCTGGCATCGGCGAGGCGGAAGGTCCGGCGCTCGAGGAAGCAAAGGATTCGATAGAGGACGTCCTTGCGCCCGAACTTCGTCGCGTAGAGTTCGGGACTGAGATCATGGTGGTCGAAGACGAAGCGCGTTCCAAACAGCGTCTTGTGAACCAGCGCGACCAGAAACAGGAGATCGGGCGGGTTGCAGGCCTGGATGATGTCGATCGGCTGCCGGCGATGGACGCGGATCGAGAGGCGCAGCTGATGGGCGAGCGCGCCGAGATATTCGCGGGGGTAGTCGCGGGCGCGGCAGGCTTCCGCCAGGGGATGGCGATGGATCTCGATGCCGGTTCGGATCTCGAACGGCGCGTCGAACCCCTTGCCCGTCGGGCAGATCACCGAGACGGCATAGCCGGCGTCCGTCAGGGCGTTCGCCTCCTGCCAGACGCGCCGGTCGAAGGGAACGGGCAGGTTCTCGACGAGAATGAGAACATGGCGCCGGCCGCGCCTGTCGCCCTGCGCGCCCGCCTCTCCGCCCAAGGGAGCGACGGCGGCGCCGCTGCGATCCGGCACGACGCGAGGCGCGGCAAGCCTCGAAAGAGTGTGGAACGGCAGCCAGGTGCGAAGCGACGTGCCGGCCGCGCCCAGAGCCTGAGCCACACGAAGGGGCCGGCCGTTCCTGGTGGGGCTCGTTCTGTCGGTGCGGGGCGGAAGGGCCTGATCGACCATGGTATCCTCCGGCGCCCGGAATGCCGGGCTCTGGACCTGTCCGCCCGATCATCCGCGCCGGGAATCCACGGATCAATCTTGCACTTCGACCATCATCCCATGGGTCAGGGGGAGGCTTCCCACGCGCGGCCGAGGGCTCGCGGGAGGTAGCTCCTCGCCGTTCGGACGACCGCCTCCGCCCTTTTGCGGCCTGCGCGGGGCGCGGGGCGCCGGGCCTACCTCGCCCGAGGATCGGCCTCTTTCAGCGCTTTGCCGCGCGGCCTCGCCGCGTACTGTCGGGAGGACGTGTCGGGGCCGGCGGCTCGGCCTGGCGGCTCCGGCGCGGGCTTTGCAGATGGAGGGACGCGCGGCGGGCGCGGGGCGGAACGGCCCTCGGGCGCCGGCGAGACGGAGGGATGTCGAATGCTCGGTATCGGCCTGATCGGTTACGGCTATTGGGGGCCGAACCTCGCCCGCGTCGCCGCCCAGAACCCGCGAGCCCGGCTCCTGGCCATCGCCGATCGCGACGAGGCCGCTCTGGAGCGGGCGCGGCGGCAGCTTCCCGGCACGCGCCGGACCCGCGAATGGCAGGAGATCGTGGACAACCCGGAGATATCAGCCGTCCTGATCTCGACGCCCGTCAACAGCCATTTCGAGATGGCCCTCGCGGCGCTGTCGGCGGGCAAGCACGTGCTGGTCGAAAAGCCCATGGCCCGTTCCTCGGCCCAGTGCGCCTTCCTGGTCGGCGAGGCGGCGCAGCGCTCGCTGACGCTGATGGTCGACCACACGTTCCTCTACACGCCGGCGGTTCGGCGCATCAAGGAGATGACCGACGCGGGCGAGCTCGGGCGCATCCTCTACTACGATTCCACACGCATCAATCTGGGCCTCGTGCAGCGGGATGTGAACGTCGTCTGGGATCTCGCGGTCCATGACCTCGCGATCCTCGACCATCTGTTCGAGGCCGCGCCCCAGGCGATCTCGGCCAACGGGGGCGACATGCTGGGCGCCGCGCACGAGACGCTGGCCCATGTCACGCTCTACTACGGCGACGGCGCCATGGCCCATATCAACACCAACTGGCTGTCGCCGGTGAAGATGCGGCGCACGCTGATCGGCGGCACGCGCAAGATGGTCGTCTACGACGATCTGGAGCCCGACGAGAAGTTGAAGGTCTATGATCGCGGCGCCGCGCTCAACGCCTGCGAAACCGAGGATCGCCGCGCCCGGCTGGTGTCCTATCGGACGGGCGACATGTGGGCACCCCATCTGCCGCTCGGCGAGGCGTTGGCGATCGAGTTCGAGCATTTCGCCGACTGTATCGAGACCGGCGCCCGGCCGCTGACATCGGGCTCCATGGGCCTGCGGATCGTCGAGATGCTGGAGGCGGCATCCTGCTCACTCGCCCAGCGCGGGCAGCCCGTCGAGCTGCCCCGGTTTAGGATGGCGTCATGATCCCGTTTCTCGACCTCGCGCCGCAATATGGCGCCGTCGGCGCGGCGGTCGAAGCGGCGGCGCTCGCAGTCCTGCGCTCGGGCCATTATGTCGGCGGGCCGGACGTCGCCGAATTCGAGGAGGCCTTTGCCGCCTTCTGCGGCGTGCGCCACGCGGTCGGCGTCTCGTCCGGCACGGCGGCGCTGCATCTGGCGCTGCGCGCGGCCGATATCGGGGCGGGCGACGAGGTCGTCACCGTCTCCTCCACCTTCGTGGCTACCGTGGCGGCCATCGGCATGAGCGGGGCGAAGCCGGTTTTCGTCGACATCGACTCGACGAACTGGACCCTCGACCCCGATCGGCTGGAGGACGTGATAACGGGCAAGACCCGCGCTATCGTGCCGGTGCACCTGCATGGGCGGCTCGCCGAGATGGATCGCATCCGCGCCATCGCCGACCGGCACAAGCTCTTGGTAATCGAGGACGCGGCCCAGGCGCATGGTGCCGAGCGCGGCGGACGGCGGGCCGGGGCCTTCGGCGAGATGGGATGCTTCAGCTTCTATCCCGGCAAGAATCTCGGCGCCTGCGGCGAGGGCGGCCTGATCACGACCGACGACGCGGCCCTCGCCGCGCGTCTGCGCCGGCTGCGCGACTGGGGCCAGAGCGCCAAATATTGCCACGACGAGCCGGGCTTCAACGAGCGCCTCGACGCGCTGCAGGCGGCGATCCTCAGCGCCAAGCTGCCCTTTCTCGAAGATTGGACCCGCCAGCGCCGGGCGCGGGCCGCCCATTATCGTGAGCGGCTGTCGCGCTTCGCCGCGATTGGCCGCCCGGCGCCGGACGAAGGCGGAGACCATGCCTGGCATGTCTTCGCCGTGCGGGTGGCCGAGCGCGACCGCGTCCGCCAGCGGATGGGCGAGGCCGGCATCGCGACGTCGGTGCACTACCCCATGCCCGTTCATCTTCAGCCGGGCAGGGGCGCCGCCGGCTTCGCGCGCGGCAGCCTTCCTGTCACGGAACAACTGGCGGCCGAGACGCTCTCGCTGCCGCTCTGGCCCGAACTGCCCTTGGCCGACATCGACCGGATCGTCGAGCGGCTCGGATCGATCTGCGAGGTAAGCCATGAACGCGCCGCATGAGACCGCTATCGGACCCGCGCCCGGCGCCCTCGCGGCGCTGCGGGGGCGGCGGGTTCTCGTCACCGGCGGGGCCGGGTTCATCGGCTCGCATGTGGTGGACTTGCTGGTCGAGGCGGGCGCCCGCGTCACGATCATCGACGATCTCGTGCGGGGCTCCGTCGCCAATCTCGGCCGGGCGCTGCCGTCGGGCCGCGTGCGCTTCGTGGAAGGCGACATTCGCGACCGGCCGCTGATGGCCGAGCTGGTGGGCGAGGCCGAGATCGTCTTCCATATGGCGGCGCTGCGTATCACCCAATGCGCGGCCGAACCGCGCCGCGCGCTGGAGGTCATGGTGGATGCGAGCTTCGACCTGTTCGAGGCCTGTGCCGCGCGCGGGGTGTCGCGGGTCGTCTATTCCTCCTCGGCCTCCGTCTATGGCCTTGCCGATCGGTTTCCGACCCCGGAGGCGGCGGGCGGCTGGGACAATCGCACGCTCTACGGCGCGGCCAAGGCCTTCGGCGAGGGGATGCTGCGCGCCTGCCAGGATCTCCACGATCTCAAGCATGTGAGCCTGCGCTATTTCAATGTCTACGGTCCGCGCATGGACGTTCATGGCCGCTACACCGAAGTGCTGATCCGCTGGATGGAACGGATCGACGCCGGATTGCCGCCGGTGATCTTCGGCGACGGGCGGCAGACCATGGATTTCGTCCATGTCGAGGATGTCGCGCGGGCCAATATCCTGGCCGCCGTCGCGCCCGTGACCGACCGGGCCTTCAACATCGGGAGCGGGCGCGAGACCTCGCTCCTCGATCTCGCCCGCAGCCTCTGCGCCGTCATGGGGCGGCCCGATCTCACACCTCTTCACGAGGCCGAGCGCGGCGTAAACCCCGTGCCTCGGCGCCTCGCCGATGTCGCGATGGCGCGCGAGCATCTCCGCTTCGAGGCCCGTATCCCGCTCGAAGCGGGGCTCGCCGGCCTCGTCGCCTGGTGGCGCGAGCAAGAGGTTCTCCTGCAGGGAGCGGCGCAATGATCCCGATCGGCCAACCCCTAGTCGGCACCGCCGAAGCGGAAGCGGCGGCGGAAACCGTCCTGTCCGGCTGGCTGACGCAGGGGCCGCAGGTCGCCGCCTTCGAGGCGGAATTTGCCGCCTTCGTCGGCGCGCCCTTCGCCTGCGCGGTCAGCAATTGCACCACGGCGCTGCATCTTGCCCTCCAGGCGTGCGGCGTCGAGGCCGAGCGGGAGGTGATCGTTCCCAGCCACACATTCGTGGCGACGGCCAACGCGATCCGTCAATGCGGGGGGACGCCGGTCTTCGTGGACATCGATCCCGCGACCTTCAACCTCGACCCGAACCATGTGGCAAGGGCGCTGAGCGACAAGACGGCGGCCATCGTGTGCGTCCACCAGATGGGCATGCCCTGCGATCTCTCGCAGCTCGTTACGCTGGCGCGCAACCATGGCGTCCCGCTGATTGAGGACGCCGCCTGCGCGGCGGGCTCGCAGATCCGCATGGACGGCGAATGGCAGCGGATCGGCCGCCCGCATGGCGACGTCGCCTGCTTCTCCTTCCACCCGCGAAAGGTCATCACGACCGGCGATGGCGGCATGCTGACGACACGCCATCCCGAATGGGACCGGCTGTTCCGGCTTTGGCGCCAGCATGGGATGAGCGTGTCCGATACGGTGCGGCACGGCTCGGCCACGGTCGTGTTCGAGACCTATCCCGTCCGGGGATACAATTACCGGATGACGGATCTGCAGGCGGCCGTGGGGCGTGAGCAGTTGAAGCGCCTGCCCGAGATCGTTGCGGCCCGGCGCAGGCACGCCGAACATTACGCCGCGCTGCTCGAGGGCGTCACCGGCACGCTTAAGCCTCGCGAGCCGGACTGGGCGCGCAGCAACTGGCAGAGCTATTGCGTGCGCCTGCCGCCGCGCGTTTCGCAGCGCCGCGTCATGCAATCCCTGCTCGACCGGGGCATCGCGACCCGGCGCGGCATCATGTGCTGCCACCGCGAGGCGGCGCATGCCGACCTGCCGAAAGGCGATTTCGCCCATTCCGAAGCGGCGCAGGACCGGTGCATTCTCTTGCCCCTCTACGCGCAGATGAGCCGGTCGACCCAGGCCGAGATCGTCGAGGCGCTGGCCCTCGCGCTGATGCGGGAGGACCGGGTTCCGAGAACGCGCGCCGTGCCGGCATCCCCGCCGGGATCACCCCTGCCGGCCGACGATGAGACCGCCCCGCTTCACTCCTGACATTCCGGTATCTGCTATCGAGGGTTACGCCCGTGCCTCTCATCCCGCTTTCCGCCCATCCCCAAGACGCCGAGGAGACCGCCGAGATCTGCGTGATCGGCGCCGGGATCGCGGGTCTCCTGCTCGCCCGCCGCCTCGCCGGCAGGGGAAGACGGGTCGTCGTTCTGGAAAGCGGCGGCGCGACGCTGGAGCCGACGGCGCAGGCGCTCAACGAAATCGACAATCCCTCCGGCGCCTATACCCGCGCCCTGACGGGGCGCTATCGCGCGCTCGGCGGCTCCTCCGTCAAGTGGGGCGGGCGGATGCTCCCGATCAGCCGGCACGAGGTTTCTGCGCGGGACTATCTGTCCCTTCCCGGCTGGCCGTTGGACCGGAGCGAGCTCGACGCCTATCTGCCCGAGATCGAGAAGCTCTTCGGCATCGGCCCGAGTTCCTACGAGGCCGACCTTCTCGACACGGTGGACCGCGACGGCCGTTTGCCCCGCGACGACGGGAACCTGACGAGCCGTTTCGCCAAATGCCCCTCGTTCCGGCGCTCCAACGTGGCGACGCTTCTGGCGCGCGATATCGGCGCCCTTTCGTCCCTTCGCATCTGGCTCGACGCCACGGTCTGCGGGTTCCAGCTCGACCGTGTGGCCGGGCGCGTTCTATCCGTCGAGGCGCGCAGCCGCGCGGGGCGGACGCTGACGGTGCGGGCCGATCGCTTCGTCTTCGCGGCGGGCACGATTGAGACCACTCGCCTCCTGCTCTGGCTGGACGCCTTGTCCGAACACCGTGCCTTCGCGGATTGCCGCGTGCTGGGGCGCTATTTTCAGGATCATCTCAAAGTGAAGGTGGCCGAGATCTCGCGCGGCGACTGGCTCGGCACCAACCGGCTCTTCGCCTATCGCTTTCTGGAATCCGCGCGGCGGGACCTGCATCTTGAAACCACGGCTGCGGCGCAGCGCGAGGATGGCGCAGCCAGCGCCTTCGCCTATGTCACGATGGCGCTCAGCCAAAGCCCGCTCGGCATCGTCAAGAAGATCGTGCAGGACGTGCAGAAGCGCGACATGGACCCGCGCGACTGGGCCTCCCTCGGCCGGCACGTCCCCTTTCTCGCCCGGTCTGCCTATTGGCGCTGGGTGCGGCAGCAGCTTCTCGTGCCGCGCCATGTCGGGTTCGATCTTCAGGTCTGGATCGAGCAATTGCCTGACTGGAGCAACCAGATCCGCCTGTCGGAGAGCCGGGACAGCCTCGCCATGCCGAAGGTTCTCCTCGACTGGCGGCCGAGAGAGGCCGACGAGCGAACCTTCCGCTTCGCCATCGCCCGGATCGAGGCCTATTGGGCCCGTGCCGGGTTCGACCGAACCTGTCCCCTGTCTTGGACGCCCGCCGCATGCGACGCCTCCCGCCCGATCGCGCCACTGGCGGAAGCCTGCGCACATCCGTCGGGCACGACGCGCATGGGGACGGACCCGTGCGAGTCCGTGGTCGCCCCGGACCTCGCCTGCCACGCCATCCCCAATCTCAGCATCGCTAGCGCATCGACCTTCCCGACCGCCGGCAGCGCCAATCCGACCCTGACGATCATGGCCCTCGCCCTGCGGCTCGCCGATCATCTGATGGCCCGGCACCCCGAAGCCACGCAAAGGGCCACGATATCGGCTTGACCTTCGTTAGAGACGAGGTGGAGCGATCCTCTCGGCTTCCTGCGCGGTTGCCGGGTGATCGCCCGTCTCGTCGGCTCGCCAGCGGATGAAGCGGGCCGGCACGCCGGCCACGATCGAGAAGGGGGCGACATCGCCCGCCACCACGGCTCCCGCACCCACGATCGCCCCCTTGCCGACCGTGACGCCGGGAAGCAGGACCGCGTTCGTGCCGATATCGGCCCAGGGCTCGACCCGAACCGGCCCGATCCGAAGGTCTGTCTGCACGACCGGGATGGTGACGGGCAGCCCCGTATGAGCCGATCCCAGGACCTTGGCGCCTGGGCCCCAGCCCACGAACTCGCCGAGTTCGAGATCACGCGCGTCGAAATAGGCCTGCGGCCCGATCCAGACATGGTCGCCGATCACGCAGCGGCCGTCGAACCGCCCCTGCACGTAGACATCGGCGCCTATGAAGACGCCCTTGCCGAACTCGAAGGTCTCGGGATGCTTGAAGCCGGCGCCGCTCGAGACCTGCAGCCCGTCCGCGCAGCGGCGTGACAGGGCGCGCCAGATCAAGCGGCGCATCAGGGCGTCGACGAAGCCCTCGCCCGAAACGAAGCGGGCATAGAGATCGACCAGCCCGGCCGAGCCATAGGTGGCGGCCAGGGCTTCGCACAGGTCGCTCTCGTAGGCGGGGTCGGCCTCGACGGCTCGGCGTGCGTGAACCGCGCTGACGATCCGGCCGAGCCTGTTCCTCCCGAGCGACATGGGTCTACTCGGCCAAGGCCGCAGCCTGGCTGGCCTCGGCCGGCGCCGGTTTGTGGCGCGTGCTTCCGATGATCCGCGCCGGGACGCCTGCCACGATGGCGAAGTCGGGCACGTCGCGCGTTACGACGGCCCCGGCGCCGATGAGGGCGCCTTCGCCGATCGTGACCCCAGCCAGGATGGTGGCGTTGCTGCCGATCGAGGCGCGCTGTCCCACGCGGATGGGATGGACCTGCCAGTCGCTGTCGCCCTGCACCGTGCCGTCCTCGGTCACTGCGCTGGGATAGAGATCGTTGGTGAACATGACGCCATGGCCGATGAAGACGCCATCCTCGATCGTCACGCCCTCGCAAAGGAAGCTATGGCTGGAAATCTTGCAGTTGCGTCCGACGAAGGCGTTCCGCTGGATCTCTACGAAGGTTCCGATCCGAGAGCCGGCGCCGACATGGCAGCCATAGAGATTGACGAGATGCGGATGGTGGATCGTCACTCCATCCTCGAGGATCGGCGCCAGCGTTGTCATGATCTCACGAGTCCCCTCTGTGCTCGGTCGAAGTCGATCATGGGACGGGGATATCCGTAAAGTCGCCTTACGGAACGGAAGCGTACCGCTTTGGGCGAAGGGGGCGCCGCCTTGCTCCCAAGCGCTCCGGCAGGAGACGGGACCCTCTCGCGACCTGCCGCCTCCGGGGTCCGACGGAAGGCGAAGATCTGACCGGCGGGCGCGACGGACGCCGCCGAATGCGCACGCGCCTTGGCCTGCCTGTCCGCCGCCTTGGGAATAGCCCCGGCCGCCCTACGCCTTTTCGGCCGGGCAGGCGGGGAGCCATGACCGCCGAAGAGGGAAATTGACCGCGTTAACCAATATTTTACCAATGCTCCGACGGTTCAGACGAACCCGGATCAGGAGCGCCTGCGATGCTGACCGGACTTCCCACCCGCAACCTGGGTTCACGGTCGAACCCCGAACGGCTTACGGGAGAGCCGGCCATCGGCTGGAGCCGCTTCGGACTGTCGGTGCCCGGTCCAGACTCTCTCCTCCGGGTCCCGAGCGGCCGGTCTCTCCGGCGGGAGGAGGTCAGTCCCTATCTCCTTTCGAGGCGCAAGCGCGTTCTGGACCTGATGCTGGCCGTCGTGATCCTCGTCATCGTCCTGCCCCTGATGCTGCACATCGCGCTTCTCATCAAGCTCACCAGCCGGGGACCCGTCATCTACACACAGGAGCGCGGCGGGCTTCATCATCAGCCCTTCCAGGTCCTGAAATTTCGAACGATGATCGTCGCGCCGGAGAGGCCCGGCGGCTTTCTCCCGCAGGCCTGCCGGGGAGACCGGCGGGTGACGGCGGTCGGGCGCTGGCTGCGGCAGCTCAGCTTCGACGAACTTCCTCAACTCATCAACGTCATCCGGGGTGAGATGTCGCTGGTCGGCCCGCGTCCGCATGCGCTGAGCCACGATCTCTACTATCTCGGCCATGTCGCGGGCTACGCCAGACGCTATGCCTGCACCCCCGGCCTGACCGGACTGGCGCAGATCTCCGGCGCGCGGGGCGAGACCCTCCGCCCTTCCGACATGCAGCGCCGCGTCGCGCTGGATCTCCACTACATCCGGCACGCATCGGTCCTTTACGACCTGATGATCCTGTCCAAGACGATCGCGCTGACGTTCCACTGCCCGAACGCTTACTAGGCTGGGTCCTCGACAGGGCTCGGAGGGCAAGCCGCACGAAGCTTTCCACGAAATCTCGCCGTGCTCGGACGTCAGGTCGTCTCGCGCTGGATCAGGCGCAGCGGCAGGCATTCGCGACAGGGCGTGTCGCCGTTCGCCAGGAGGCGCCTGGACAAGAGCGCGCCCGCGCGCGCGCCGATCGCGCGACCATCTATGGCGATGGTGGAGAGGGAGGGGGACATCTCGGCGGCGAACTCGCTGTCGCCCATTCCCAGAATGGCGAGATCGTCGGGAAGCGCCAGCCCCTGCCGCCGGCTTTCCAGAACGGCGCCGATGGCAAGGAGATCGTTGGCGAAAAAGACGGCGTCGATCCTTTCGGCCGAGGCGATCAACTCGCGCAGGACGACATGGCCTTCCGACATGGAACGGACATGCTCGACCTCGCGAACGAGGGCGATCTCGGCGCCGAGTTCGCGCGCGCGCGTTTCGAAACCATGCAGCCGCAACCGCCCCCGGCCACCGCTGCGGCCGACGAAGGCGAGGCGCCTTCGCCCGCGCGCGACGAGATGCTCGGCCGCCATACGCCCGCCATCGGTGTTGGAAATGCCGACCAGCATGTCGATGGGATCGCGCGGATAGGCCCAACTTTCGACGATGGGAACGCCGAGCTCGCGCAAGGCCCGGCGATTGTCCTCCAGTTCCACCACCCCGGTAAAGAACACGGCGGCGGGCTTGAGCGCGCGCAGCGACTGAACCGCCGCCGTCTCGCGCGCATAGGAATAGGAGGTCTGGCCGATCATCAGCTGGTAGCCCGCCGCTTCCACAATCTCGGAGCAGGCGTCGGCGGCCTCGTTGTACTGCTGGCTGACGAGATTCGAGACGAAGGCGGCGACCACGGTAGACCGCCCCGATCGCAGCGCCGAGGCATGCGGATTGGAGACGTAGCCGGTGGTCTCAACCACGGCGCGCACCCGCTCCAGCGTCGCGGGCGAGACGAGGCCGGGCGAGCGCAGCGCGCGCGACACGGTGATGGGCGAAACGCCGGCCTCGCGCGCCACGTCCTCGATCCTCGGCGGACGGGCGAGGAGAGCGGCGTCATGGCCCCGCGCGGGCGCGGCGCGGCTGGCGGGCTGAACGCGAACCACCTCGTCGAATGTGGGGAGCGGCGTGGGCGCGCCCTGCGATGCCGGTTCGTTTCTCGCCTCCGTCATGCCGGGTCGCGTATCCTTTCGCTATTCGGCCGGGCCGACGATCCGCGCCACTTGGACCAGACAATCGCCGGATCGGCAATCGGTATGAAGACGGCGCGACAGGACGATGCCGCCGCGCTCGAAACGCAGCTCCGCCTCCGGCAGGTCGAGCCGTTCGAAATCGTGATACCAGCCGGCGAGATCGCCCGCCTCGACGCGGTCCCCCAGCGTCACCGCCGGCTCGAACCAGCCGCGCCGTGTCGCGAAGATCGCCTGTTCGTGGCTTTCCAGGGCGAGGATCGTCATCTCCTCGAAAGTGCCGGGATCGGTGCCGAAAGGCGGCGTCTCGACGAGGCCGAGCTTGACGAGGAGATTGTCGAGCGCGCGCTCGGTGCCCCTGACGCTGGCGCGGGTCGCCGTGCCGCCGCCGCCGAACTCGCCGGACAGGCCGATCGCCCCCGCGCGCGCCGCCGCCGCCATGGAGGTCGGCGCGTCGGCGCCGTTCTCGGCGATGAAACCGTAGGCGAGGCCCATGGCCTTCATGAGTCCCAGCGCGCGGGCGAAGCGCTCCGGCGGCCCCTGCCGCTCGATCAGCGCGCAGGGCAGATGCTCCATCGAGGTGCCGCCGGAATGGAGGTCCACCACCACATCATGGCGCGGGAAAAGCGTATGCTCCAGGAAATGCGCCATGCGGAAGGTCGGCGTGCCCGATGGGTCGCCCGGAAAGGCGCGGTTGAGATTGCCTTCGTCCAGCGGCGAGCGGCGGCGCGCCGCCATGACGGCGGGATGGTTGGCGAAGGGTAGGATCGTCAGCTCGCCTCGGATCATTTCCGGCTCGATGCGACGGATGAGGCGGGTCAGGCAAATCTCGCCCTCGTACTCGTCGCCGTGATTGCCGGCCATGAGCAGGACGCGCGGCCCGGCGCCGTTGCGAATGCGGCAGATCGGGACCTTGACCTGATAATAGGGCGAGCGATCGACCGAGAAGGGAATGCCGAGATAGGACAAGACCTTGCCGTTCCGCTCGAAGTCGATCGAATGAAAGAGACCGGTGTGCATGAAAGCCTCCGCCGGGGAGCGCATGCGCTCGCCCGGCCGTCAGGGGGAATCGGACGGCGGCGGTCGCCGCCGTCAAGGCACGAAGGCCGGGGTCACAGGGTCGGAAGCGGAGCGGCTTCCTTGAACCACTTCATCTGCAGCGCCTGCAGCTTGCCGTTCATGCGGTTGGTGAAGAGGTCGGTGTTCAGCCAGTTCAGAAGGTTCTGCTCTCCCTGCGCCACCGCCGCATGGGCTGGCGATTGGCGAATGGCGAATTTCAGCGCGACGCTGGCGTCCGCACCCGAAACGTTGAGCGCGATGGCGCTGTTCTCGGCGAACATCTCGACCTGGCCGGCGCGGAAGGCGGCGATGGCGCTCGGCGCATCCTCGAAGCGGACGATCTGCGCGCCCTTGGCGTTGTCGGTCAGCCAGACGTCGAGCGTCGAGCCCTTGGCGACCGCGATCGAATGACCGGCGAGGTCGTCGGGCTTCTCGAAGCTCGGCGTGTCCGCCTTGCCGTAGACGCCGAGCTGCACCGCGACATAGGGCTGCGAGAACATGACCTGCTGGGCGCGCTCGGGCGTGGCGCCGGCGGCGGCCACCAGCACGTCGATCTTGTCGGACAGGAGGCTGGGGATGCGGCTTGGGCCCGTCACTTCCACGATCTCGAGCGTCACGCCCATGTCGGCGGCCATCAGCTTGGCGAGTTCGACGTCGAAGCCCGTCAACTCGCCCGAGCCGTCCTTGAAGCCCCAAGGCGCGGAATCGGCGAGAACGCCGATGCGCAGCGTTCCGGCGGACAGGACGTCCTGCAACTTGTCGGCGAAGGCCGCGCCCGCCGGCAGGATGGCGAGGGTGAAGGCGGTGGCGGCGAGAAGGGTGCGGAAGGCGCGCATGGGCTGGGGTCCTGATGTGGGGGAAGGGAAGGGGAAATCAGTGCTGCGAGGCGCCGATGAAGCTTCTGAGCTCCGGCGTCTTCGGCCCGGCGAAGATCTCGGCCGGCGGCCCGTGCTCCCAGACGCGGCCTTCGTGCATGAAGACGATCTGGGAGGCGACGTTGCGGGCGAAGTTCATCTCGTGGGTGACGAGGATCATGGTCATGCCCTGGCGGGCCAAGTCCTCCATCACTTTAAGAACCTCGCCGACGAGCTCGGGGTCGAGCGCCGAGGTGACCTCGTCGAACAGCATGAGGTGCGGCTCCATGGCCAGGCACCGGGCGATCGCCACGCGCTGCTGCTGGCCGCCCGAAAGCTCGGCGGGATAGCTGTCGATCTTGGCTTCCAGCCCGACCTGGGCGAGCACGCGCCGCGCCAGCTCGCGCGCGGCCCCGCCCTTCGCCACGCGGCCGCGAAGGCCAGGGGCGAGCGTGATGTTCTTCTCGACGCTGAGATGGGGGAAGAGATTGAACTGCTGGAACACGATGCCGACGCGCTGACGCAGCTTCCGCAGGTCCGTCGTGCGGGCATGGACGATCTCGTTCTCGATGCGGATCTCGCCGCCGTCGATCGCATCCAGCCCGTTGATGCAGCGAAGCAGAGTGGATTTGCCCGAGCCGGAGCGGCCGATGATCGTGACGATTTCGCCCTTCTCGATCGGCAGGGTGACGCCCTTCAGAACCTCGAGCTTGCCGAAGGTCTTGCGGACGTCTCTGATGTCAACGAGCGCCATTGAGGCGATCCTCCAGGGAACGCGACCAGAGGGTCAGCGGGAAACAGATGGCGAAATAGACGGCGGCGACGCAGGCATAGGCGGCAAGCGGCTGGAAGGTCGCCGCCGAGGCGATCTGCCCGGCGCGCGCCAGTTCCACGAAGCCGACGATCGAGGCGAGCGAGGTGTTCTTCACGAGCTGGACGAGGAAGCCGACCGTCGCTGGCAGGGCGAGGCGGAAGGCCTGCGGTCCGATCACGTGGCGGAACTGCTCCCAGCCGGTGAGGCCCAAGCAGGCCCCGGCCTCCCACTGCGCGGCGGGAATGGCCTGGATCGCGCCGCGCCAGATCTCGCCCAGAAACGCCGCCGTGTAGAGCGCGAAGGCGACGGTGACCGAGGCCAGCGCCGAGACCTGCACGCCGGTCAGAACCGGCAGACCGAAATAGAAGAACATGATGAGGCCGAGAACCGGCACGCCCTGGACGATCTGGAGAAAGCCCGTGGCGATCCAGCGCGAGGCACCGGCCCGCGCGGTGCGCGCCAGCGCCAGCAGAAGCGCGAAGGGCGCACCGAGAGCGAGGCTGAGCGCGACGAGAACCAGCGTCCAGCGCAGGGCCGCGAGAATGGTGAGAACGTCCTGTGGGGTGAAGCCGCGCATGACCTGTTTCCTCAGCGCCCGGTCGGCCAGCGGAAGGCGAGGCGCTCCACCGCGAAGAAGGCGCCCCTCATGAGAAGAACGAGCGCCAGATAGATCGCGCAGACGACGGCATAGACTTCGAAGGAGCGATAGGTGCGGCTTTCCACGAAGCCGGCGGCATGGAACAGCTCCTCGGCCGAGACCTGCGATGCGAGCGATGTGCCCAGAAACAGGAGCACGATCTGGCTGGTCAGCGACGGGAAGACGTTGCGCAGAGCCGGCGGCAGGATGACGTGGCGAAACACCTCCCAGCGCGTCATTCCCAGACACTGGCCGGCTTCGAGCTGGCTGCGCGGAATGGAGGCCAGCCCGGATCGCAGGATCTCGGTGGCATGGGCGCCGAAATAGATCGAGAGCGCGGTCGCCGCCGCATAGACCGGCGGCAACCGCAGCCCGGCGAAGGGCAGCACGAAGAAGATCAGGAAGATCTGGATCAGCGTCGGCGTGTTGCGGATGATCTCGACATAGGCCCGCACGGCGAGGCGCAGGGACGCGAAACGGCTCTGGGCGGCGCTGGCGCACAGCGCGCCGATCGCAAGGCCCGCCACGGTCGCGATCAGGGTGAGGAGGAGCGTGACGAGGACGCCGTGCAGGAGCACGTCGTCATAGCGCCAGAGCTGGGAGAAGTTCAGTCGGTTCATCAGCCATCGGGTCAAGCGAGGGGGCAGGAGGCGGGGCGCTCTCGGAGGAGCGACCGGCACCGTGCGATGGACAAAAGGGCGACCCGTCCGACCAAATGGACAGATATTAGGCGGGCCACATTTTTCATCGTGACAACGTTGTCATAGCTGGCAGCACGATGATAACGTTGTCAAGCAGCCTCTCGTCCGAAACTTCATCACAAGCCTGTGGAGACGTTCATGACAGTGCAGTCCCCGACCTCACGCCGCATCGCCCTCCTGACAGCGAGCGCCGCCTGTCTGGCCTTCTCAGCAGGGCTTCTTGGAGCAAGCGGGGCCGAGGCCGCCGCCAACTGCGTCAAGGGCGACCGCAAGGCGCCCTATACCGTGGGCTGGGCCAACATCTATTCGGTGCCGACCTGGATGAAGCAGACCGAAGGCACGATCACCGCCGAGGTCGAGGAATTGAAGAAGGACGGTCGCGTCAAGGACTTGATGGTGACCGACGCGCAGGGCAACGCTCAGACGCAGATCCAGCAGATCCAGTCGATGATCGACGCCAATGTGGACGCGATCATCGTCATCGCCGGTTCCTCCACCGCGCTCGACCGCGTCATCTCGGACGCCTGCGACAAGGGGATCGCGGTGGTGAACTTCGACAGTTTGGTCGATACCGACAAGGTGACCGCGAAGATCAACACCGATTCCAACGAGTGGGGCTCCAAGGCTGCTCAATGGATGGTGGACCAGCTTGGCGGCAAGGGCCGGATCATCGTCATGAACGGTCCGGCCGGCGTTTCGGTCAGCGACGACCGGCGCAAGGGCGCCCAGCCCGTGCTCGACGCCAACAAGGGCCTCGAAATCATCACCGAGACCAACACCGAATACAACGTCGCCCCGGCGCAGGAGGCGATGACCAGCCTTCTCTTCGCCAATCCCGAGATCGACGGCGTCCTCTCGCTCGGCGGCGCGCTTTCGGCCGGCGCTCTGCTCGCCTTCGACCGGCAGGGCCGCGATCCCGTGCCGACCACGGGCGAGAACGCCCGCCAGTTTTTGGAGCTCTGGAAGGAAAAGGGCATCAAGGGCTGGGCGACGATGCAGCCCAACTGGCTGGGCGCGCTCGCCGTCTACACGGCGGTTCAGGCGCTGGACGGCAAGCCGGTGCCCGCCTTCGTCAAGGTTCCTCTGCCGGTGATCGACGATTCCACGATCGACACCTATCTCGCCCGCGCCAGCGAGTTCCCCGCCGACGGCTACATCTATTCCAGCTACGATAAGGCGCTCTTCGACAAGCTCCTGGCGCAGTAAGGCCGGCGGCTCGGGAGGGGTGGCCATGCCGGATCAGGCAAGGGAAGAGGACCGCGGAGCCGCGATCCTGGAGGCTCGCGGCGTGCACCGCGGCTTCTTCGGCAATCCGGTTCTGAAAGGCGTCGACATCGCGCTTCGCCCCGGCCGGGTTCATGCGCTGCTGGGCGAGAACGGCGCCGGCAAGTCCACGCTCATCAATCTCCTCTCCGGCGCGCTGGCGCCGGATGCAGGAGACATCCGCGTCGACGGGCGCCCGGTCACGGGCTTCTCGCCCGCCGCCGCGCGCGAGGCGGGCATCGCCGTGGTGAGTCAGGAACTCAGCCTCGCGGCCGATCTCTCGATCGCCGAGAATATCGGCCTCGGCGCCTATCCCCGCCGGTTCGGGCTGGTGGACTATCGGGCCCTGGGGGAGGGCGTCCAGCGGGTCTGCCGGCTCGTCGGCATCGAGGAGCCGCCGGAAACCCCGGTCGGCGCCCTATCGCTGGGGCGCCGGCAGATGGTGGAGATCGCCAAGGCCCTGTTCCGCCGGCCTCGCGTTCTCATTTTGGACGAGCCGACCTCCTCGCTCTCGGCCCATGAGGCCGGCATCCTCGCCGGTCTCGTACGGCAGCTGGCGGGGGAGGGGCTGGCGCTTCTCTACATCTCGCACCGGTTGAACGAGGTTCTGGCGCTCTGCTCCCATGTCACCATCCTGAAGGACGGCGTGGTGACGGCCGACCGCTCGCTTGAAGGCGTCGAGCCGGATGCGCTGGTGAAGCTCATGGTCGGGCGAGACGCCGATCATCTCTTCCCGGCCTGGACGCCCTCCCCCGGCGAGACGCTGATCCGGCTGGAGGGCTTCTGCGCCGGTGCCGTGCGGGACGTCGACTTCGAGGCGCGGCGCGGCGAGGTGATCGGCATCGGCGGCCTGGTGGGGCAGGGCCAGGAGGATCTTCTGCAAGGGCTCTACGGCGCCATTCCCGCCCGCGCCAAATCCGTGCAACTTGCCGGCGGCGCGGTGCTGCCCGGCAGCGTGGAAGCGGCCAATCGGCTGGGCCTTGCCTATGTCCCGGCCGACCGCAAGCGCGAGAGCCTCGTGCTTCCCCATTCCATCGCCGTGAACCTCACCCTTCCCTCCATCGCGCGCCTTGCCCGCTCCGGCTTTCGCGACCGGGCGGCCGAGGCCGGGCTCGTCGCCGATCTCTCGCAGCGCCTCGCCATCAAGGGCGATCCGTCGCGGCCGGTTCAGGCTCTGTCGGGCGGCAACCAGCAGAAGGTGGCGCTCGCCAAATGGCTGCCGCTTCGCCCTTCGATCCTCCTGCTCAACGACCCCACGCGTGGTGTCGATCTCGACACAAAACGCGAGATCTACCGCATGCTGCGGGACCTCGCCGCCGGCGGGACCCTGGTTCTGCTTCTCTCCTCCGACACGCCCGAACTCGTCCATCTCTGCGACCGGGTCACCGTGTTTCGCGAGGGGCGGGTGGCCGGCCACCTGAAGGGCGCCGAGATCACCGAGGAGGCCATCGTCGGCGCCGCGCTGGGCCTTGGCCAGCAGGAGACCGCCGCATGAGCCGCTCGCCTCGCTCCCTTTACGGCGCGGTCCAGCGCGGCCGAAACCGAGGTCTCGGCGGGCTCTATCTCCTCGTCGCCGCGCTGCTCCTCGTCTATGTCTGGCTCTTCCCCGGCGTGCTCGGCCTGTCCGGCTTTTCCAAGTTCACGCAGAACTGGCTGCCGCTGGCGCTCGTCACCATGGCGCAGGCGCTCCTGATGCTGAACGGCGGCATCTCGCTCGCCATCGGCCCCATGGTCAGCCTCGGCGCCGTGATCGCCGCCACCAGCATGGCGGGGCCGCTCGGCGTGCCCGGCGCGATCCTCCTCGTCGTTCTGGCGGGGCTCGGCATCGGCGCCGTGTTCGGCGCCATCGTCGCCCTGTTCCGCCTGCCGGCGATCATCGTCACGCTCGCCGGCTCCTTCATCGTCGGCGGGGGCGCGCTTCTCGTCCTGCCGCGCCCTGGCGGCTTCATTCCGGCCTGGTTCTCCGACGCGCTGGCCGGCCACCAGCCGACCGCCTTCGCCGTCCTGCTTCTCGTCGTCGCCGGCTGGAAGCTGTTTCTGGCGACGCCGCTCGGCCTCGGCCTCTATGCCGCCGGCGACAATCCGCTCGGCGCCTTCCGCTCCGGCGTGCCGGTAGAGCGCGTGCGCATCATGGCCTTCGCCCTGTCGGGGCTCCTCACCGCGCTCGCCGGGCTCTTCGTCGCGGCGCAGACCGGCTCGGGCGATCCGGTGATCGGCACACCCATGACGCTGAACTCGATTGCCGGCGCGGTGCTCGGCGGCGTCGGCTTTCTCGGCGGGCACGGCACGATGCGCGGGGCGCTTGCCGGCAGCCTGCTTCTCACGGTGATGATCAACGTCATGTTCTTTCTCGGCTTCCCGCCCGTCGCGCAATATGTGGCGCAGGGGCTCATCATCGTCGGCGCCGTGGCCGTTCCCGAACTCCTCGCCCGGTATGGCGCATGAGGCCCGCCCCGCTCGCTCGCCTTGCCGGGCGCCCCTGGCTCCTCACCTTCGCTCTCGTCGCCCTGGTCTGGCTCGTTGCCGGCCTGACCCTGCGGGGCTTCGGCAGCGGGGGCCATCTGCGCTATCTCCTCGAACTCAGCGCCGTGATCGGCATCGCCGCCGCCGGGCAGACGCTGGTGGTGATCGCCGGTGGCATCGACCTGTCGGTCGGTGCGGTCATCACGGTCTCGGCCATCCTCCTGCCGCTGCTTTCGCCGGCGGCCGATCCGACCGGCCTCCTTGGCGTCGTCCTGACGCTGGCGCTCGCCACGGGGATCGGCTGTCTCAACGGCGCGGGGGCGGCCTATCTGCGCGTGCCGCCCATCATCATGACGCTGGCCATGGCGACCTTTCTGCAAGGGCTGCTCATCATCGTGGCGGGCGGCAGCGCCGTTTCGGTGGGCAATCCGGCGGTGATCTGGCTGGGGTCGGCGCGGCCCTTCGGCCTGCCGGCGGGTGTCATCCTCTGGGCGCTCGTCTCGTTGGGGGTGCTTCTCGTCATCCATCGCGCACCCTTCGGCGCGCGGCTGATGGCGATCGGCGCCAATCCGCTGGCCTCGCGCCTGTCGGGCCTTGGCGTCGAGCGCGCGAGCCTTCGCCTCTACGCCGCCTCCGGCTTCTGTTCGGGCCTTGCCGGCATCCTGGTGCTCGGCATGAACCGGCAGGGCTACGCCGGCATCGGCGAGCCCTATCTGCTCACCTCGATCGCGGCGGTCGTTCTCGGCGGCACCTCGATCCTCGGCGGGCGCGGCACCTATGCCGGCACCATTCCCGGCGCGATCCTGCTCGTCACCACTTCGGCGCTGATCACCGTGGTGAACGCCTCGCCCGGCTGGCGCGCCATCATGTTCGGCTCGTTGATTCTGGCCTTGCTTCTGATCTCCGGCCGCGAGGCGCGCCGATGAGCGCCTATGCCGGGCCGGTGATCGACCCGCATCACCATCTCTGGGATCTCGCGCTCGACTGCCATCCCTGGCTCCGCAAGCGCCCGGAGGGCGGGGACATGGTCTTCGGCTCGATCGAGCCGATCCGCCGGACCTATCGCCGCGAACATTACGCCCGAGACGCCGCACGGCAGACCATCGTCGCCACCGTGCATGTGGAAGCCGGCTGGCGCGAGGACGATCCCTTGAGTGAAACGCGCTGGCTGGAGAGCCAAGCGGACGATCGGATCGCCCGCCGCCTCGTCGCCCGTGTTCCACTTGCCCACCCCCGAGCCGAAGCCTTTCTGGAAGCGGAGGCCGCGCGCCCGCGCGTCGTCGGCATTCGCGACATCGTGAGTTGGGACCTCGATCCCGCCAAGTGTTTCGCGCACCGCCCCGGCCTTATGAGCGATCCCGCCTGGCGAAACGGCCTGCGAGCGGCGACGCGGCTCGGCCTCGTCTTCGACCTCATGCTCTATCCCCCGCAGATGGCAGAGGCGCAGCGCCTCGTGGCCGACTTTCCCGATACGCTTTTTGTCCTGAACCATTGCGGGAGCCCGGCCGACCGGAGCCCGGAGGGGATGCGTCTTTGGGCGGAGGGTCTACGCGCGCTCGCGCAGGCGCCGAACCTGCGCCTCAAGCTCTCCGATCCCGTCGCCTACGATCCGCACTGGACGGAGGAGAGCCTGCGCCGGGTCATCGCGCATGGGATCGACTGTTTCGGGCCGGACCGCGCCATGTTCGCCAGCGACTTCCCCGTCACCGGCCTCCATGCCTCCTTCGACGCGATCTATGGCGTCTTCCGCGCTATAGCCGCCGACCTCTCGCCGAGCGAGCAGGCCGCGCTCTTCTTCGACACCGCCAACCGTACCTACCGGCTGGGCCTCCATCGCTCGGCCTTTCCCTCCAGAGATATCGCTAGAGACCCCGTATGAGCCAGTTGCTGCCCTTCGACACCGATCCGCTGATCGACGATCGCATTCGGGGCTTCCCGCCCGGCCACGCGCCGCTGCCACTGTCCGCGATCGGGGGCAGGGGCTGGCGCCCCGAGGGCGGAACCATGGCGCTGCCGCTCCTGTCGCTGGATCGCACAGCCTTCGACGGCAATGTCGCGCTCATGATGCGCGCCGTGCGCGAGGCGGGGGCCGCCATCGCCCCGCATGCCAAGACGCCCATGTCGCCCGAGCTGGCCCGCCGCCTTGTTGAGGCTGGTGCCTGGGGCACGACGGTCGCCGATATCCGGCAGGCCTCGGTGATGCTGAAGGCCGGCCTTAAGCGGCTGATCCTCGCCAACGAGATCGGCGGCGCGGCCGCCGCCCGTCGCCTCGCCGCGCTTTTGGCCGGCCATCCCGACGCGGAACTCCATATTTTCGTCGATTCGGTGGAACTCGTCCGGCATCTCGCGGAGGTCTGGGCCGCTCGGGACGATCTGCCGTCGCTCGGCCTCCTGGTGGAACTCGGGCTCGGACGCGCCGGCCTGCGCACGCCCGAGGCGGCGGAAAAGGTGCTGGCGGCGGCCTTGGCCGCCGAGACGCCGCGCCTGCGCGTTTCCGGCACGGGCGCCTATGAGGGTGCGGCGGCGACCGCCGATGCGGCTCAGACGCGCGCCCGCATCGACGCGCTGATGGCGGCGACGGCGGCGTTCCACCAAAGCTTGCGCGCGCGTGTCGGGCTGGAGCGCCCGCTGATCCTGACGGCGGGCGGCTCGGTCTTCTTCGATCTCGTCCTGTCCGGCCTGCGCGAGGTGTTGGCGGGCGACCCCGCGACAAGGCTCGTCCTTCGCAGCGGCGCCATCTTCTTCCACGATCACGGCATCTACGAGCGCGGCATGGTGGCTTTGGATGCGCGCGCCGGTCTGGTCGTGGACGGCAAGCCGGTGTCGGTCGCGCAAGGCTTCCGCCCGGCGCTACGTGTCTGGGCCGAAATCCTGTCGGTGCCCGAGCCGGGGCTCGCCATCGCGGGCATGGGTCTGCGCGACGTCGCGATCGACCAAGGCCTGCCCACGCCCCTCCGGAGCTTTCGCGACGGGGCTCTGACGCCGGGCGCGGAGGGCGCGAGCGTCCTTCGCCTCAACGATCAGCATGCGTTCCTGGCGATCGGGGAGGGCCGCGACATCCGGCCGGGCGATGTGGTCGAATTCGGCCTGTCGCATCCCTGCACCTGTCTCGACCGGCATGCCATCCTCTACGAACTGGGGGAGGACGGCACGGTCGCCGGGGCCTTGGCCCTGCGCTTCGGCTGAGAGGAGGGGACGCGGCAATGCAGAAATCGATCTGGACCTATGCCTGGGACATTCAGGATGTCGGCCTGCCTGCCTTTTTGCGCGACGTGACGGAGCGGGCCGGGTTGAACATGGTGAGCCTCGCCACGTCCTATCACGCCGGTCGTTTCCTTCAGCCGCGCAGCCCCGTCCGAAAAGCCTATTTTCCCGAGGACGGGACGGTCTACTACCGGCCCGACCCCACCCTCTGGTCCGACGCCTCGATCCAGCCGCTCGTCGCCCGCAATCTCGAAGAGGGCGGCGACATGCTGGCCGCGCTCTGCCGGGCGCGCGAGGCGGGCGGACCGGCCGTTTCGGCCTGGACCGTGTGCCTGCACAATACGCGGCTCGGGATGCTGCATCCCGGCGAGGTGACGCGCACGGCCTTCGACGATCCCAATTATTACGCGCTCTGCCCGTCGAGCCCGGCCGCCCGCCGCTATGTCACGACCTTGGTGCGCGACATCACGACCGGCTACCGGCCCGACCGGCTGGAACTGGAAAGCCCGAACTTTATGGGCTTCGCCCATGGCTACCACCACGAAAAGGACGGGCTCGGGCTCCTGGCGGAGGACGAGTTCCTACTGTCGCTCTGCTTCTGCCGGCATTGCGAGGCGAGGGCCGGGCGCGCCGGCGTCGATATGCCCGCTGCGCGCGCCGCCGTGCGCGGCTTCATCGCGGAGGCCTGCGAGCGCGAGATCCCGCAGGCGCGATGGCCTGACTTTTCCGAGCGCGGGATCGACGCTTTCGAGGGCTGGCCCGCGCTCCACGAATTGCTCCTTTGGCGGAGCGAGCCCGTCACGAGCCTCCTCGCCGACATCAGGGAGGCCGCCGATCCCGCCACTCGGATCGTGCTGGTCGACCTGCCCGAAGCCTGGGCCGGCGGCGTCGATCTCGCGGCGGCCGCGCGCATTCTCGATGGGCTTCTGCTGTGCGCCTACGACCGGACCCCGGTCGCCGTTTCGCAACTGGCGCGGCAAGGCCGGGCGCTGGTCGGGCCGGACGGCTTCCTTGGGCTCGGCTATCGCCTGTTCTATCCAGAAATGACAGGGGCATCGGACCTCGCCACGCGGGTCGAGGCCGCTTTCGAGGTCGGTGTCGATGGGCTCAACTTCTACAATTACGGCCTCGTGCCCGCCCGCCGGCTCGACTGGATCGCGTCGGCGCTGAGGAGTGTATGAGCCAGCTTCGTCCTTTTCGGGAAGGGCTGACCCTTGTCCATCCGATGTCTTGAGGCCAAGCGCTCCTGAACCGATGGCTCTGGCTCAGGAAGCCTGCATGGCGATCGTCGTGTCGTTCTGGCGATAGGGGAATTTGACGTCGATCGGGCCCGCCGTGTTCAACAGGGTGGCGGCAAGACGCTGGGGCGCGAAGATGTCGGCCAAACTCTGCAGGATGCCGCTCTCGAAGCGTCCATGAGACTCCTGAGTGTCATGGACGCTGATTGCGAGCCGAAGGTTCGCACCCTCGTGGTTGTTCAGGACGAAGCCTTCTCAAAGTCGGCCCTGGGTCCTAGATTGGCTCAGCCAGCAGATTTTGAGTCCATGTCGAAGCGTCTCCTGAACGACCACCTGTCGCATCTTCTTTCCCAAGCCAATCGACAGATGATGCGTCGGCTGGCAGCCGAAGGCGTTCCCGTCGATCAGTGGCGCGTGATGAAAGCCTTGTCGGAGCGGCAGGGCCTGACGATGGGCGCGATCGCGGAAGAGTTGGGGTTGAACGCGCCGACGGCAACGAAGCTGATCGATCGCATGGTGCAGGATGCGCTGGTCTATCGCGCGCCCGATCCGGCGGATCGGCGCCGCATCCTCGTCTTCCTGTCCGCCAAGGGCACGAGCCTTCTCGACACGCAAAGCCGACAGGTCAGCGAGCACGAGACCTGGGTCGAGGAGACCTATGGCAACGACGACGCGAAGCGACTGAAGGAAATGCTGGAAAGCTTCCTTCAAAGGCTGTCCTGACGGCTCCGTCGTTCGATCGACAAAATCAGCCCGCTTCGCCGCCGTTCCGCCCTGAACCCAGGACCTCCGCCGCCCGCTCGGCGACGAGGATCACCGTGGCGTTGAGATTGGCGGAAATCATTCGGGGAAATACGGAAGCGTCGGCGACGTGAAGCCCATCCAGCCCTCGCACGGCGAAGGTTCGGGGATCGACCACGGCCTCTTCGTCCGTTCCCATCCGGCACGTGCTCGACGGGTGGTAGAGCGAGGTGCAATGGCCGCGCACATGCCAGGCGATCTCCGCGTCCGTGCGGCATTCGGCGGACGGGGTAAGTTCGCGATCGATCACATCTTTCAGCGGGGACGTGGCGGCGATCTCGCGGTTGATCTTCACGCCCTCGACAAGGGTGCTGAGGTCCCGGCCCGTCGGATCGGACGAGAAGTAGCGCGGGTCGATCGCGGGGGCCTCCAGCGGATCGGCCGAGCGAAGGCGGATCTCGCCCCGGCTTTCCGGGCGCTGCAGCGTCGCATAGAGCGAAAACCCCGATCCGTGGTGGAGAAAGCGGGAATAGTCGCGGTGCGCGCTGGCCACGCCATAGAGCTGGATGTCCGGTTCGACCTCTGGACGCGATCGGACATGCCCGCCCGCCGACACCCAGTTCGATGTGCGCGGTCCCGTCCGGCTTCGGGTCCATTCCTCCATCGTTTGGTCGAGATCGGCCTCGTTCATCTTGCCCCATCCGATCGGTCGGTTGGCCGCGAAGGAGATCACGACGTTCGGATGATCCTGAAGGCTCTTGCCGACGCCGGGGAGATCGTGAACGGGCGCGACCCCGACCGCCCGAAGCTCGTCGGCAGGCCCGATCCCGGAGAGCATGAGGAGGTGCGGCGAGGCGATGGCGCCGGCAGACAGGATGACCTCCGAGGCGGCATAGGCCACCTGGGGGCGCCCTCCTCGAAGGTACTCGACGCCGACCGCGCGGCCGTTCTCGACGAGAATTCGGGTCGTCAGAACACCCGTCGCGACCGTCAGCCCCGGCCGGGCGAGGGCCGGCTCCAGATAGGCCTTGCCCGTGCCGAAGCGCTCGCCATGGCGGGTCGTCGTCTGGAAGAAGCCGACGCCGGCCTGGGAAGCGCCGTTGAAGTCGGGATTGCGGGCGTGGCCGGCGGCCATGGCGGCGGCGAGCCAGAGATGTTCTCCCTCGTCCGTATGCGAGGGGTCCTCGACGTCGAGCGGTCCGTCGGCGCCGTGCAGCGGGTCGTTGCCGAGACGGCGATTGCGCTCGAAACCGACGAAGCCCGGCAACACGTCGCGCCATCCCCATCCCGGGCAGCCCATGGCCTCCCAACCGTCATAGTCGGATGGAAGCCCCCGCATGTAGATCATGGCGTTGAGCGCGCCGGAGCCGCCGACCATCCGGCCGCGCGGCCAGAAGATGCGCCGGCCTCGACAGCCCGGCTGGCGCTCGGTGTGGTAGCCCCAGTCGACGGACGTGTCGAACATCGTCGTCCAGTCGGACGGGATGCGGGAGGCAAGCGGCGGCGGGCCGCCGGCTTCGAGGAGGAGAATGCGCCGATCGGGATCTTCCGAAAGGCGCCCGGCGAGCACGCAGCCCGCCGAGCCCGCGCCGACAATGATCGTGTCGTACATCGCTGCGTCCGGTCCTATTTGGCGAAGAGCTCGTCTGCGGTGACCAAGACGACCTCCGCCGCCAGGATGGGCTTGGCGATGGAGAAGAAGCGCGCGACGGTGGGCGAGGCATTGTGCCTCGCCATCGCCGCCTCGTCCGCGAACCGCTCGTAGGTGGTGAAAAGAGCGGGATCGGCGGGGTCCTGCGAGACGAAGAACCCGACCGTGTCGGGTTCGCTCGCTCGGACATGCGCGGCGACCTCGAGCAGGGCGCTGCGCATCGTCTCCTCCTGGCCCGGCTTGACCCGGATCACGGCGCTGATCGACTTCATCGCCCCGCCTCAGAAGCTCTTCCAGTCGCCTTCGGCCTCGAAGGCCGCCGCCGCCTGATAGATCGTCGCCTCGGAATAGTCCTTGCCTGTCAGCATCAGCCCGACGGGCAGCCCGTCCACGAGGCCGCAGGGGATCGACATGGAAGGGTGCCCGGTCACGTCCATCGGCGAGGTTGCCGACACCATCTCGAAGGCCCGCACGACCACCTCCTCCAACGGGGCGTCCTTGCCGGGGATCGGCGTGGCGACGCAGGGAAGCGTCGGGCACAGAAGAAGATCGTAGGAGGCGAAGACCGCCTCGTAGGCCGCCTTCATCTGGCGCGCCAGATTCTGGGCCTTGCCGTAGTACCGGCCGCGATAATGGGTCAGGCCCCATTGCCCCACCAGCATCGAGAGCTTCAGCGTCTTGGAGAGCTCGTCGGCCCGGTCGCGCCAGGCAGCGTGCGCGTCCATGAGACCGACATCGTAATAGCCTTTCCAGTTGAACCCCATGCCGTTGCCGAACATCATCTGCATGGTCAGGCCTTCCAGACCGATCGGGTTCCAGACGGCGGCCGTCAGCCTGTGTTCGGGGATAGAGACCTCCTCGACGATCGCCCCCATGGCCTCGAAGCGCGCGGCCCCGGCCCTGACCTTATCGGCCACGGCCGACTGCATACCGGGTATTTCGAAGCCTTCCTTCAGGATGCCGATCCTCAGGCCCTTGGCGCCCTTGCCGAGCGCCTCGGTGTAGGACGAGACCTCGGGGGCGTATTGGCGGGGGTCCATGCCGTCGGGGCCGGCCAGGACTTCGAGCAGCAGGGCGTTGTCGGCGACGTTGGCCGTCATCGGACCCGTATGGTCGATCGTGGATTCGATCGGCATGACGCCGGTATAGGGCACGAGCCCGTGCGTGCCCTTCATTCCGTAGACGCCGCAATAGGAGGCGGGGATGCGGATCGAGCCGCCCTGGTCGCCTCCGATGGCCATGTCCACCTCGCCCGCCGCCACCAGCGCACCCGACCCCGAGGAGGAGCCGCCGGCCGAATAGCCATGCTTGTGCGGATTGTGGACGGGGCCGGGGTCGGACGTGTGGCTGCCGCCCGAAAGGCAGAAATGCTCGCAGACCGCCTTGCCCATGATCGTGGCCCCGGCGTCCAGCATGCGGGTGACGATCGTGGCGTCGGCAAGGGGGATGAAGCCTTCCAGCGTTGCCGCGCCGTTCATCATCGGCACGCCCGCGAGGGAGACATTGTCCTTCAAGGCGACGGTCTTGCCCGCGAGCTTGCCCTCGGGCGCTCCTTTCACCTCGCTCTTGTAGTACCAGGCGCCAAGCTTGTTCTCCTCGCCCACCGGCCGGTAGCCCGGCGTGCGGGGATAGCGCACCGGCGGCACGAAGTCGGGCAGGGCGTCGACCGTGTCGTACGCGTCGAAATTGGCCTGCATCAGCTTGAGATAGGAGCCGGCCTCCTCCGGCGTCATGGTCATGCCGAGGCTGTCGGCGAGCGCCAGGACCTGGTCGGCATTCGGGCGGGTGATGGGCATACGGCCTCCTTCTCGCGGTGTGCGAGCTTGACGGGATGGGGTTGGGACGGGCGCCGGGCTAGCGGAGCGCGGCGGTGACGGGATCAGGCGGCGGCCATGCCGACGCGCCCGGCCAGGAGATCCTGGCGGCTGACCTCGCCCGTGATGCGGCCCTTGGTGATGCCGAGGACCCGGTCGGAGAGCGAGGTGATGAATTCGAGGTTCTGCTCGACGATGATCATCGAGAGGCTCCAGCGCTGCTTGAGACCGAGCAGCGTCTCGATGATCTCCTCGATGATCGAGGGCTGGATGCCCTCGGTCGGCTCGTCCAGGAGGATCAGCTTCGGCTTGGTGCAGAGGCAGCGGGCAAGCGCCAGAAGCTGCTGCTCCCCGCCGGACAGCGCGCCGCCGCGCCGGTCGAGGAGACGCACGAGACGCGGGAAATCCGTCAGCACGTCTTCGATGATCGCCGGGTCCTCCCGCTTCGAACTCGCCAGCCCCATGCGCAGGTTTTCGCGCACCGTGAGCGTGGGGAAGATCTCGCGCCCCTGCGGCACGAGGCCGAGGCCGAGGCGCGAGCGGCTGTGGGTCGATCGCTTCGTGATGTCCTCGCTGTTGAAGCGGACCGAGCCGCCGGTGGCGGCGAGTTGCCCCATCAGCGTCTTCATCAGGGTCGTCTTGCCCATGCCGTTGTGACCGAGAATGCCGAGGAACTCGCCCTGCGCCATGTGAAAATCGATGCCGGTCAGGATCGGGACGCGCCCGTAGCTGGCCTTGAGGCCGGAAACGTCGAGAAGCGCTTGCATCAGGCGGCCACCTTCTTGCCGAGATAGACGTCGCGAACGCGGGTGTCGGCCAGGACCTTGTCGATCGTGTCCTCCATCATGATCCGGCCCTGATGGAAGACCGTGACCGTCCGGGCGATCATCTTGATGAAAGCCATGTCGTGCTCGACCACGACGATGGCCCGCGTGAGATTGATCTCGTGGATGATCTCCGCCGTACGATGGGTTTCCTCGTCGGTCATGCCGGCGGCGGGCTCGTCGAGGAGAATGAGCTCGGGATCGCCGGCGAGCACGGTGCCGATCTCGACCCATTGGCGCTGGCCGTGCGACAACTGGCCGACGATGGCGTTCGCGTGAGGGCCGAGGCGGATCTTCTCCAGAATCTCGTCCACGATCGGGTTGATCCTGCGCGGCGTCGCCTTGCGGCGGGCGGCCAGCCAGATGTTCTCGCGCACCGTGAGGCCGTTGAAGACGTTGGGCACCTGCGTCTTGATGCCGATGCCCATGCGGGCGATTTCGTGCGAGGCCCTTCCCGCGACCGGCTGCCCGCGAAAGGCGATGGTGCCGGCGCTGGGGACGAGCTGCCCGGTAAGCATCTTGAAGAAGGTGCTCTTTCCCGCCCCGTTCGGGCCGATCAGGCAGCGAAGCTCCATTTCGCCGAGCGTGAAGTCGACCCCGTCATTGGCGACGACGCCGCCGAAGCGCATCGTCAGGCCTTGCGTCTGCAGAAGTGGAACGAGGGTGCTCATCTCACTTGGCTCCAGCTGCATGGGGTTCGCTCGCCAGCGACTTGGCGTCCCGGCGCGGCCGGCCCAAGCGCGCGAGGCGCAGGAGCCCGTCGCGGATCGTCGGCACGATGCCTTGCGGCAGGAGCAGGACGAAGGCCACGAGAATGACGCCGAGCACCAGATTGGCGTTGAAGGCCTGCTGCGAGCCGATCTGGCTGACGAGATACTGGATGAGGAAGCAGCCGACGATCGGCCCCAGCAGCGTGCCGAGCCCGCCGATCGTGATCCAGATGATGATCTCCGCCGAGATCGAGAGGGAGAAGATCGTGGGTCCGACGAAGGCGCCCCAATTGACGTAGAGCGCGCCCGCGAGCCCCGCGACCGCCCCGCCGACGACGAAGACGCCGAGCTTGATGATCCGCGGATCGTAGCCGAGCAGGGCGGCGCGCGTCTCGTTCTCCCGCACAGCGACGGCGACGCGGCCGAAGGAACTGGCCAGAAGAAGCCGCAGGAGAAGATAAACGCCGATCAGCGCGCCCGCCGTCACCCACCAGGAGGCTTCCGGCGAAAGGATGTCGCTGGGGCTATAGGGCATGTTGAAGGTCGGCACGGCCGGGATTCCGTTGAAACCGCCGAGCCGCGCGGTGCCGATCGTGTAGCTGTCGCCGGCGGTGGAGTTGACGACGTTGAACAGGATCAGGGTGACGGTCAGCGTGATGACGCCGAGATAGACTTCGCTGATGCGCCCGTAGAAGACGAAGTATCCCAGAGCCGCCGCGAAGAGGCCGGGTACCAGCACGGCCAGGAGAATGGCGTTGGTGCTGTCGCCGAAATTGATCGCGGCGATCGCGTAGGCATAGGCGCCGAGGCCGAAGAACGCGGTCTGCCCGAAGGAAAGAATGCCGCCGAAGCCCCAGATGAAAGCGAGGCTGAGCGACAGGACGCCCATCGCGGCGAACAGCGTCACCTGCATGAGGGTGAAGAGATCCATGTAGCTCGGCAGCGCGACGACGAGGAGGATCGCGGCCAGGAGGGCGAGCGACTGGAGGGCGAGCGAGGTCTGGCGCGTCATCACAGCGTGCCCTTGAAGAAGCGGCCGGAAATGCCCTGCGGCAGGAGCCGGATGAGCAGGATCGCGGACAGGAACAGGATGACCTCGCCATAGACCGGCGTGGTGAGATAGGCGCCCATCTGGTTGACGAGGCCGAAAAGCCCGGCCGCCGAAGCGGTGCCGGAGATGATCGCCGCGCCGCCGCCGACGACGGTGATGAAGCTCTTGGCGACGAAGGCCGAGCCCATGACCGGGGTGATGCCCGAGACGGGCGCCAGAAGCCCGCCGGCAAGGCCCGTGACGGCCGCGCCGAGGGCGAAGGTGGCCATGTAGATGTGGGCGGTGTTGACCCCCAGCGTGGCGGCCATGCCGGGGTTCTGCATCACGGCGCGAGCGACGAGGCCGAACCGCGTGAAGCGCATGACGCCGTAGACGAGGGCCATCATCGCCAGGGCCATCGCGACCAGGAAGATCGTGTACCAGGACGAGCGATAGGCGCCGATCTCGAAGCCGCCGAGCGGGGTGGGCACGCCGTTGATCGTGTTGCCGAAGAGAGTGGTCACCAGCCCGATCAGGAACAGGCTGAGGCCCCAGGTCGCCAGCATGGAATCCACGAGCCGCCCGTAGAGGAAGCGGATCAGGCAGCGCTCGATGACGAGTCCGACGAGGCCGACGAAGACCGGGGCGACCACCAGCATCGCGATCCAGATGTTGAGGCCGGCATTGGTGGACAGGACCGTGGCATAGGCGCCGAGCATCACGAACTCGCCATGCGCCAGATTGATGATCTTCATCATGCCGAAGATGATCGCGAGACCGAGGCAGAGGAGGAAAAGCGAGGCCGCGCCGTTCAGAACGTCGAGCGCGAGAATGACGGAAAGATCCATGGACAGAACCGCGTCGGGAGTGGGAGACGCGGGGGGCCATGCCCCCGCATGGCGAAGCTCAGATCGAAATCTCGTACTGCTTGTTGTCGCCGGGGTTCTTCACGAGGTCGCAGACGGCGGCGGTGTCGAGCGGCTTGGCGTCGGTGTAGGTCTCGAGGACGTTCCACTTCCGCTCTTTCACATCCGCCAGATAGGCGTTGCGCGTGGTGTGGTGGGTCGGATGATCGATCGTGACCTTGCCGCTCGGACCGTCGAAGGACAGGCCCGTCTCCAGGGCCTCGATCACCGCCATGCGCTCGATCGTGCCCGCCTTCTTCACGGCCTCGGCCCAGAGGTGGAAGCCCTCATAGGTGCCGCAGGCGAGCTCGCTGATATAGGGAATGGAGGGCGACGCCTTCTTCAGCGCGCCGACATAGGCCGTGCTGGCCGGCGTCGTCAGTTCCTCGAAATAGCCGTAGGCGCCGATGATGCCGTCGCTTTCGGCCGCGTCCAGCGTCGAGGGTTCGTTGACGAGGCCGAAGGTGGTGGAGGCGATCGGGATCTGGCTCTTCATCCCCGCCGACGCCCATTGGCGATAGAAGGCGGTGTGATTGCCGCCGACCAGCGCCGACAGGATGAGATCGGGCTTGGCGGCCTGAATCTTGGAGATGGTCGGCCCGAAATTGGTCACGTCCAGAGGAAAGAAGTCGACCGACAGGGTCTCCCCGCCATGGTCCTTGACGTATTTCTGCATCCACTTGGCGGTGATCTGGCCGTAATTGTAGTCGGCCGCGATGATGTAGACGCGCTTGCCGCTCTTTCCCATAGCGTAGGGCACGAGCTTCTCGACCGTCTGCGCCGGCGTCGTGCCGGTGCAGAACGTGTTGCGGTCGCACACGCCGCCTTCATAGAGCGTGTTGTAGAAGTAGAGCGTGCGAAAGCGCGAGAAGGTCGGCCGCACGGCCTCGCGGGAGGCGGAGGTGATGCCGCCGTGGACCACGGCCACCTTGTCGCGCACGGCGAGTTGCTGGGCATATTGCGAATACATCTGGATGTTCGATTGCGTGTCGTAATGCACCAGCTTGAGCGGGCGTCCCAGGAGCCCGCCGGCCGCGTTGACCTCCGAGATTCCGAGATTGAGGCTCTCCACCATCGGCACGCCGGATGCGGCGATCGGGCCGGACTGGTCGTGGAGGGAGCCGACGAGGATCGGATCCTCCTGGCCGAAGGCGCCGCGCGTGAAGATCGCCGGCGAAGCGAGCGTCGCAGCGGCGAAGGTCGCGGACGAGCGCAGGAAGTGACGACGGGAAATGACCATGTGAGCGTCCCGGAAAACGGAGCCGGACATCGGCGAACAAGGCCAGTTCAGTCAAAATTATTTCACTTGGCAAGTAATTATTGCGGTGCGGCTCCTAATTTTTTGGCGACGTATGAAAATGATTAACTTGTGGGCAGTACGGTGAAATCGTAACCGTCCACCCGCGCGAAATGGATCGGCTGCCGGGCGCCGGCGATGGGATCGCGATCCTCTCCGCGCGCCGTCCTATGCTGGCGCGTGCGGCCGAGTTCTCGCGAAACCGCACCCGCGTTGAGCGTGTTTGCCGCTTCGATCAGCGAGCCCAGGCAGTGGACGCCCTCGTAGCAGGACTGGCCGAAAGCGTTGGCGGGCGGTGGGGATTCGCCGTGCAGGCGGTGGTAGCGTTCCAGAAAGGCGCCGTTGTTGCGAGAGGCGACGGCGCCGAAATAGGCCGACGAGGCATAGAGATTGTCGGTCGCCCGCTCGCCGATCCCGTAGAGGATCGTCTCGTCCAAGGCGGGCGTGAACCGCAGGGCACGGGATGTAAGGCCCGCGTCCGAGAAGGCTCTGTGGAAGGCGATGGCTTCCGAGCCGAGAAAGAAAGGCAGAACCACGTCGGCCCGGCTGGCGGCGATGCAGGCCAGCAGCTCGTGGTAGCTCTGGTCGCCGAGCGGCAGGTAGCGCTCGCCGACGACGGAGCCGACCGAGGAGTGACCGATCATGGCGCGGGCGACGGCGAGGCTTGCGCGCGGCCAGATATAGTCGTTGCCGCAGAGGAAAAAGCGTTTGGGCGCGCCATGGCCTTTGAACCACTCGATGGCCGGCCCCAACAGTTCGCGCGCGGTTTCGCCGGTGGTCACGATCCCCTTGTCGCGCTCGAACCCCTCGAATTGCGGCGTATAGACGAAGGGGACGCGGCGACCGATCGCCCGCGCGACGGGCGTGCGCGCATAGCTTGGAAACATCCCGACGATCGCTTCAACGCCGCGCTCGCCGATGGCCTCTTCGGCGGCGGAGGCCGCGCTCGCGCCGCTCGCCCCCGCATCGATCGAGACGAGTTCGACCGGCTGGCCGAGGACGCCGCCCCGCTCGTTCAATTCGAGAACCGCCAGCTCCGCGCAGCAGATGGCCGACGCGGCCCAAAGACCGCTGGGGCCTTGTTGTGGAACGAGCAAGCCCAGTTTCATCGCCGAAGTTTCCTTCCCATGCCTGCGGGCGGAAGGCCATGTCTGACCCACGTCGCGGCATGCTGGTTCGCTGGCATGCAGATGTCGTGCCAACACCAAGGCGGGTCCGTTGCGACCGAACCCGGCCGAATGGCGACGTGCCAGATCGCTCGACTGTCTAGGGAGAACCGTCACGGCCGTTTTCGCGACAGCGGTCTCCTTCGCCGCCTGTTCGAAACGGTGCCGGTGCGCTGCATCGCGGAGGGGCGGACATTGGCTAAGAAGCGTTCGGTTCGGCCCGTCGCGACACTATAGTCGCCTTGTGGAAATTGATCCGCTTGCCGAGCGCCGACCGGCTTGTCCTGTGATAAGCACTCCGCCATGCGAGCGGATATCGAAGGATTGAACGACGAACTGGAACGCGCCCGGGTGGCCTGGTTCTACTTCGTCGGTGGATTGACCCAGCAGGAGATCGCCTCCCAGCTGAACCTCACGCGGCTGAAGGTGAACAAGATCATCGGCCAGGTTCGCGCCGACGGGATGGTTCATGTCGATGTGAAGCTCCCCTTGAGCGACTGCATCGCCCTAGGCGAAGCGGTGGGGGAGCGCTACGGGCTGGTGGAGGTGGTCGTGGTGCCCGACGTCTCCGACTATATCGAGCAGAAGAGGGTGATCGGCGAAGCGGCGGGAACCCTGACCGCCGCTCTGATCGAGGGCAAGGATCTCGGGATCGGCATCGCCAGCGGGCGAACCTTGAGCTTTGCCGTGCGCAAGATTCCGGCCAAGCCGCATCCGCGATCCTGGGTGGTCGGGCTGACGGGCGGCGTCACGCGCTCGTCGGGCACCAACACGTTCGAGGTCGCCACCAGCTTCGCCCGGCTGATGAGCGTCGAATGCCATTATCTGACCGCGCCGATCTACTGCGCGACCGCCGAAAGCCGGGAAGCCCTGCTCCTCAACGACGAGTTGACCGACGTTCTGGCCCGCACGGAAATCGCCGATTTCGGCATGACCTCCTGCGGAGCGCTGACGCAGGACACGACGCTGACCCAGATCCGCGTGGTCAAGGACCATCTCGACGACATCCTTCGCCTCGGCGCGGTGGGCGAGCTCATGGGATGCTTTCTCGACATGCAGGGAAGGCCGATCGACCATTTCCTGAACGAGTCGGTCATGGCGCTCAGTCCCGACAAGCTGAAGCTCAAGCCCTATTCGGTCCTGGTGTCGGGCGGGATCGACAAGATCCAGATCATCCGTGCGATCCTGCGAGGCGGCTACGTCAACCGCCTCGTCACCAACGAAGGCGTGGCGCGCGCCCTATTGGCCGGCCCGCGCTGAACGATCGAGGACCGGGGCGCCCACCCGCGAAAGGGGGCGCCCCGTCCGGGATCAGGCCGGCTGCGGCTCTGGCGTCGCGCCTTCGAGAGCCGCCGTCATGGCGCGCAGGATGACGAAGGACGAGGCTGCGCCCGGATCGATATGCCCCTTGGAGCGGACGCCCAGCTTGGAGGAGCGCCCGCGCCGCGACTCGAGGTCGGCGGTCGCCTTCATGCCGGCCTCGGCGCCGTCGCGCGCCGCCTGCAGAACGGAAAGCTCCGACGCGCCGCCCCCCGCCTGCTCCCTGGCGGCGGCGACAGCCGGCACCCAGGCGTCGATCATCGTTTTGTCGCCGGGTTCCGCCCGGCCGCGATCCTGAATGCCCTGCAAGGCGGCGGCGAGCCATGTGGCAATGCCTGCCCCGTCGAGGTTCAGCCGATCGCCGACCGCCGCCCCGGCGCGCAGAAACGCGGTGGCGTAGAGAGGCCCGGACGAAGCGCCGACCGCGTCCAGAAACGCCTTGGCCATGCGCTTGCAGAGGCCTTCGATCGTTTCTTCCTCGCGAACGTCTGCGAGCGCCGTCTGGACCGCCTTCCAGCCGATTTCCATGGTGACGCCATGATCGCCGTCGCCGATCACGCCGTCGAGCTCCGACAGCCAGTCCTTCTCGGCGATGATCTCGTCGCCCACGCGCAGCATCATGTGGCGGAAGAGGGCCGGCGTGACCGCGCCTTCGCGGCGCAGCGGCCGCTGGCTGGCGTCTTCTGTCGGGGTCTGCGCCGCGCTTTTCCTCGGGGAGGCGAGCGCCGTGCGAACCGAGGCGGTCGAGCCTGTTTCCGCCGATCCGACGGTGAGCGCGACCGACCGGCAGGGATGGTCGAGCAAGCCCGTCAATTCGTCGTCGAGCTTCAGGAGGGTGATCGAGGCGCCCGCCATCTCCAGAGAGGTCGCGTATTCGCCGACCCAGGAGCGATGGATCGCGATGCCGCGCGCGTCGAGCAGCTGCTTGACCCGGTTGAAGATGATGTAGAGTTCGACATAGGAGGTCGAGCCGAGGCCGTTCACCAGCACCGCGACGCGCGAGCCCTCAGGCGGCGCGAGCTCGTTCAGGATCGTTTCCATCAGCTCGTCGGTGACGGTATCGGCGGAGGCCAGGGTCTGGCGCCGCACGCCCGGCTCGCCGTGCAGGCCCATCCCGATTTCCATCTCGTCGTCGCCGATCTCGAAGTTCGGCTTGCCGGTCTGGGGCAGCGAGCAGGGGCCGAGCGCGACGCCCATCGACAGCGTCGCGTCGTTGGCCTTGCACGCCAGCGCCTCGACCCGCGCCAGGGGTTCGCCCTGGTCGGCGGCCGCGCCCGCGATCTTGAAGACGAAGAAATCGCCCGCGATGCCGCGCCGCTCGCCCCGTCGATCGAACGGCGCGGAGGCGACGTCGTCCGCCACGGCCACATGGCGGACCGGGACGCCCGAGGCTTCCAACTCCTCCGCCGCCATGGTGAAGTTCAGGACGTCGCCGGTGTAGTTGCCGTAGAGCAGGACCACGCCCGCTCCGCCGTCGGCCGCGCGCGCGGCGTCGAGGATGTGCTCGGGCGAGGGCGAGGCGAAGATGTTGCCGATCGCGGCGGCGTCCGCCAGACCCCGCCCGACATAGCCGGCGAAGGCGGGCTCATGCCCCGAGCCGCCGCCGACGACGACGCCGACCTTGCCGTCGCGCGGCCCGTCCACCGCGACGATGGCCCGGCCCGTCTGCCCTTCGACGCGCAGCAGATCGGAATGGGCGGCGGTCATTCCGCCGATCAGCTCGGCGATGATCGTCTCGGGGGCGTTGATGAGTTTCTTGGTCTTGGTCACGAGCTTGGTCTTTCGAGACTGTCAGGCCGCGTCGCGGCGGAGATAGCGGCGCGAGAGCGCGTCGAAGGAGATCGCGAGAACCACGATCGCGCCGGACACGATGCCCTGCCAGTAGGGGGACACGCCGAAGAGCACGATGATGTTCTCGATGATGGCGATGATGCCCGCGCCGAAGATCGCGCCGAGCGGCGAGCCGACGCCGCCCGTGGTCGCGACGCCGCCGATGACGGCCGCCGCGATGGGCGCGAGAACCCAGGTCTGTCCGATGGACGGCTGGGCCGTGCCGAGGCGCGCGACCATCAGTAGGCCCGCGAGCGCCGACAGAAGTCCCGCCAGGGTGAAGACCAGAAGCCGGATGCGATCCACCCGGATGCCGAGCATGCGCGCGGCGGCCGGATTGTTGCCGATCGCATACATGTAGCGGCCCATCGGCGTCTTCAGGATGAGAAAGAGCGCGATCGCCAGGACGACCAGCATGATGACGAACGGAACCGGTAGGAGGAGCACGTCGCCCCGCCCCAGGAACTGGATGTCGGCCGGGATGCCGGTGATGGCGACGCCTTTGGTGAGAACGAGGATCGCGCCCCCGTAGATGCCGGCGGTGCCGATCGTGAGCACCAGCGAATGGAGCCCGAGCCGGGTGACGAGGAGCCCGTTGAGAAAGCCGAGCGCCATGCCGAGAAACAGCGCCAGGGGAAGCGCGGCCAGCGGCGAAAGCCCGGCCTGGACCATCAGCATGCCCGACACGACGCCGCACAGGCCGCCGATGACGCCGAGCGACAGGTCGAGCTCGCCCAGGATCATCAGCGAGGACTGCGCGATCGTGATCAGCCCGACGAAGGCGAGCCCACGCGCGATCACCGACATGTTGTAGCCCGATAGGAAGTAGGGCGAAATCACAGCCGAGATCACGAAGATCGCCAGCAGCGCGGCGAAGACGCCGGCGAGCGGATTGCGCAGGAGGAGCGATAGCGCGCCGGCGCGCTCGGTCCTGGCGTCCTTGGTCGATGCGGCATCAGTTGACATGGGGAGCCTCCGACGGGACGTGTCCTGGAAGGATGGGGGAAGGGCCGGTGGCGAAGATCGCGCCGACAAGGGTTTCGGCGTCGGTGGTCGCGGCGTCGAAGCTGCCGGTGAGGCGGCCCGAATGCATGGTGACGATGCGGCTCGCGCAGCGGCGCAGCTCGGTCATCTCCGACGAGATCAGGATGATGCCGACGCCCTCCTCGGCGAGCGACTTCATGATCTTGTAGATCTCGGCCTTGGTGCGGATGTCGATGCCCTTGGTGGGTTCGTCGAAGATCAGGATGCGCGGCGTGGTCGCCATGGCCCGGCCGATGATGGCCTTCTGCTGGTTGCCGCCCGAAAGCTGCGAGATGCGCTTGCCCATGCCCGACGTGCGGATGCCGTAGTCGTCGATGATCCGCTGGACGATGCCGTGTTCCTTGCGCCTGTCGATCCCGGCGGCGCCGGTGGTCAGCGAGAGAACGGAGATGCCGATGTTCTCGCGGAGCGACAGGAGCGGGAAGATGCCGTGGTGCTTGCGCTCCTCCGAGAGGTAGAGCATGCCGCCCCGCACCGACGAGGCGGTGTCGTCGAGACGCCAGGGCTGGCCCTCGACGCGCACGGTGCCCCCGCCAGCCTTGCGGAAGCCGAAGATCGTCTGCATCAGCTCCGAGCGCCCCGCGCCCACGAGACCGGCGAAACCGAGAATCTCGCCGCGCCGCAAGGTGAAGCTGACATCCTGGAACATGGGGCCGGAAAGCCCTTCCACCTCCAAGATCGGCTCACCGAGGGGGCACTGGGGCCGGAAATGGTCGTCCATCGTGATCGCGCGGCCGGACATGGCCCGGATCAGTGCCGGCTCGTCGATGTCGGCGATGCGCCCGGCCTCGACCTTCTCGCCATTGCGCAGGACGGTGTAGTCGTCGCCGATGGCGAAGACCTCCTCCATCTTGTGCGAGATGAAGACGATCGCATGGTCGCTGTCGAGGAAGCCCCGGATGACCTTGAACACGCGCTCCACCTCGCGCGCCGTCAGCGCCGAGGTCGGCTCGTCGAGGATCAGGACCTTCATTTCCCGGTTGGTGGAGGCGCGCGCGATCTGCAGGAGCTGCTGGTCGGGTACGGAGATGTGGCGCACGAGATCGCCCGGCCGCGCCTCGATGCCGAACCGGTCGAGATAAGTCTGCGCCTCGGCCTCGAGGCGCCGCCGGTTCACAAGGCCGCCATGCCCCGTCCGATCGAAGGGCATGAACAGATTTTCCGCTACGCTGACGTCCGGGAACAGGGACAGTTCCTGCGGCACGTAGGCAATCTTGCGGAAGAGGTCGGGGCGCTCGGTCGGGTCCGCGCCGTCGATGCGGATCGCTCCCGCGCTCGCCCGGTCGGAGCCGGTGAGGATCTTGACCAGCGTCGACTTGCCCGCGCCGTTCTCGCCGGCCAGAATGTGGGTGCGCCCGAGCTCGATCGAGAGATCGACGTCGGTAAGCGCCTTTACGCCGGGGAATTCGCGGCTGAGCCCCCGTGTTTCGAGATAGGCCATGCTTCCTCCCGAGGTTGGCCGGTCGTTCGACGGAGCGGCGCGAGGGGCGGCGTCAGCCACCCCCCGCGCGCGATGGCTCAGCCGCCGACATTCGCCTTCGTCAGGAACGCGCTGCCGGTGTCGACATAGTCCGGCACGGGCGCGCCGGTGACCTGGGCCCACAGCAGCATGACGGACCAGTAGCCCTGCATCTCGGGGAGCGAGGCGGACGAGCTGTCGGCGACGCCCGAGCGGATCAGGTCCAGCATCTCGTTGAGATTGTCGAGGCCGACCATCTTCACCTTGTCCTGCTTGCCCGATTCCACGATCGCCTGACCGATGCCGATCGGGCCGGCCGCGTCCGACGCCACCCAGCCCTTGAGGTTCGGGTGGGCCTGCATGATCGCGGCCGCCTGGCTCTGTGCGGTCTCGATGCTGTCGTTGTCGATGCCCTCGGCCACGACCTTGATGCCGGGATGCGCGGCGAAGACGTCGCGGTGGCACTGGGCGCGGATCGAGTGGTTGGGGGCGGTCGGAACGCCCATCATGATCGCGACCTCGCCTTCGCCGCCCAGCATCTCGACCAGACGGTTCGAGGCGATCTTGGCCTGCTTGCAGAAGTCCATCCCGATCGTCGGGATCTTCATGCCCTCGGGCGCGACGGAATCGAAGACCACCAAGGGAATCTTCTGGCCCTGCGCCGCTTCCAGCGAGGCGCGGTTGCCCGAGGGGTCCAAGAGGTCGATCGCGATGCCATCGGGGCGGGTGGAGATCGCGCTTTCCACGATCTGAACCTGCTGCACGACGTCGGCCGTCTGCGGCGCGGAATAGACGATCTCGATATCGGACCCGGTCTGCGCCTTGAGGGCGGCCGCGGCCATCTGTGCGCCTTCGTTGACCTTGTCGAACCAAGGATGGACGACCTTCGGCACGATCAGGAAGCGGTAGCTGGCCTTCTTCATCGTGCCCGGCGCGTCCTGCGCGCTCGCGGTCAAAGGAAGCATCAGGGCCGCCGCGCCAGCCAGGGCGAGTGCCAGTTTCTTCATCGTTCGTCTCCCGTTCGTCCAGCGCGTCAACGCGCCCTCCACCATCGACACCCACCTCTCCAAACGGGCGCCGTCCCTATTCATACAGATGTAAAATAAAATTTACAATCGTATCTCAGCGTGTGTTTTGGGGAGTTCAGGAGGCGTTCCGCGCCGAAGAGAACCGCGGTCTTCGGAGGGTTCTTCGTCCGCGTTCTTGGAGTGTGAGCTGGGAAAAGCGGGCCGCGCGGTGATCGCGTACGCCGACATGGTGGGGAACGGGCGCGGCTTTCGGCTTGGCGCCGGGGCCATGAGGTCGGCCATCGGCTCAGTTTGCCTGGAGGGGTTCCGCGCTTGTCCATCGCCGTTGGCTGCGAGGAGGACAGCAACGGTGAGGCGGATGATGGAGCTCTCGTTGGAGAAAAGGCCGACGACGTCGGCCCGCCGCTTCCCCTCCTTGCTCAATCGCTCGGCGAGTCTGTCGAACGATTCCGGGCCAGGCGCTGACCGGGAAGGGCCAGATGCGCCAGCATGTCGGTTTTGCTATCGATGATGAAGGTGCCCATGCGTTGGGACACTATCCCCGGAGTCGGTCGGCTACGCGGCGCAACGCCCGAGCCGCGCTAGCGCGGCCGGGCTGGACGAAGGCGTGCCGCCAGTGCTCCGCCGGGCGCTCGGGACATAGGACAGGGCATTGCGCATCTGAACGTGGCAGCCCCACTGCCGCGATGCTGACCGGCGCCCGCACATGGGGGTTAGCAAGCCGCGAGCGGGGCCGGATCAGCCGTGCCCGCGCCCTTTGCTTAAGCCTTACGCTATGCCCTGGCCTGCCGACGGATCTCGCGGCCGCGATGGCGCTCCGTCAAGCCGTTTCCCCGTCCGAAAAGGCGTTGGCGCAGCGTGCCCTCGCTGTAGCCGGTCTTATAGAGGCCGCGCTCCTGAAGCGCGGGCACCACGAAGCGGACGAAGTCCTCGAAGCTTTCGGGGACGACGGTGCGTGTCAGGTTGAACCCGTCGATCTCGCCTTCCTCGATCCAGCGTCCCATCTCATCAGCCACCGTCTCGCCGCTGCCGACGATCAGAGGATAGCGCCCGCCGAGCGAGAGACCGTCCAGAAGCTGGCGTTTGGTCAGCCCGCGCTCGCGGGCAAGCGCTGTGGTGGATTGGATGGCGTTGGTCGGGCCGTAGGCGATCTCCTCGTCCAGATCGAAGCGCGAGAAGTCGATGCCGCTGCCGGCGGCGAAATGCGCAAGGCCCGCTTCGGGGTTGGCGTGACGGACATAGTCTTCGTGCCGCTCGCGCGCGGCCGCGTCGCTTTCGCCGGTGACGACGCTGAGGCCGACGAGGATGCGGATGTCGTCCGCCCGCCGCCCCGCCGCGACCACCGCCTCGCGAAGCTGGCGCGACAGGCGCCGGGCGGTCTGCGGATCGGGCGCGGAGATGAAGACGCATTCGGCATGGGTCGCGGCGAAGCGCTGGCCCCGGCCCGACGTTCCGGCCTGGAACAGGACGGGCGTGCGCTGCGGCGAGGGTTCGGAGAGATGCGTGCCGCGCGAGCGGTAGAACGGGCCGTCGTGATGGATCTCGTGGATGCGGGCCGGGTCGGCATAGACGCGGCCCCCCTTGTCGCGCCGCACGGCCCCGTCCTCCCAGCTCGTTTCCCAGAGCTTGTAGAGAAGATCGAGATAGTCGTCGGCCCGGTCGTATCGCGTGTCGTGCTCGGCCATGGCGTCGCGGCCCACGGCGCGCGCGGCGCTGTCGAGATAGCCGGTTACGATGTTCCAGCCGACGCGCCCGTCCGTCAGATGGTCGAGCGTCGAGAAGCGCCGGGCGAACGTATAGGGATGCTCGACGCCCGTGTTGACCGTGACGCCGAAGCCGAGCCCGCGCGTCACCGCCGCCATGGCCGGCACGAGAAGGGTCGGGTCGTTGACGGGAAGCTGGATGCTTTCGCGCGCCGTGAGGTCGATCGAATCCTGGTAGACGTCGTAGACGCCCACGATGTCGGCAATGAAGACCGCGTCGAACAGGCCCGCCTCCAGCGTGCGGGCGAGGTCGGTCCAGTAGGACAGTTTGGTGTAGTCGGCCGACCGGTCGCGCGGATGGGTCCAGAGGCCGTGATTGATATGGCCGACGCAGTTCATCGTGAAGGCGTTGAGGACGATCTCTTTCGGCATTCGCGGCTTTCTCTACAGGGCGCCGTGGCGTGGCGGGCGCTCGCCGGTCAGATGGTAGCGGCCGACGGCCTGGTATTTCCAGCGCACGGGATCGTGCAGCGTGTGGGTGCGCACGTTGCGCCAGTGGCGATCGTGATTGTCCTCGGCCAGCGTCGAGGAGGTGCCGGAGAGTTCGAACAGCTTGGTCGCCGCCAGAAGGCCGGCCTTTGTGGTGGCGATGCGCGCCTCGGCCACGGCGATCGAAGCCTCGGCCACGCTGTCTTCGGTCATCTCGCCCTGCGCCCGGTCGACGATCCGCCCGGCGCGGCGCAGTAGGGCCTCCGCGGCGCGAAGCCGGACATGGACCTCGCCCACTTCGCGGATCGTCAGCGGATCGTCCACCGCGCGCTCGACGCCGGAATCGATCCAGGGCCGGGCGCGGGCTTTGACGAAGGCGAGCATGTCGGCGAAGGCCTCGCGGCCGATGCCGAGATCGATCGCGGCATGCATGATCTGCGCGACGGGGCCGATCGTCGTGGCGCGCTCGAACGAGGCGCCGAAGGGCACGACCCAGTCCGGCTCCACCCGCACGCGGCGAAAGCGCACTGTCCCTGAGCCCGTTGTGCGCTGGCCGAACCCGTCCCAGTCGTCCACCACCTCGACACCCTCGGCCTCGCGCGGCACGAAGACGAGATGGGAAACGAGCCCGCCCTCCTCCTCGGCCATCGCAAGGGTCGGAATCCAATGGGCGTAGAGCGCGCCGGTGCAGTAGAACTTGTCGCCTTCGAGGAACCAGCCTTCGGCCTCGCGCAGCAGCCGGGTGCGGCGTTGGAAGTCGCGCGCGCCGATCTCGGCCAGGGCATTGCCGAAGCGCTCCCCGGCGAGCGCACGGGCGAAGAAGGCCTGTTGCTGCTCCCGCGAGCCGCCGACGCGCAGCACTTCCAGCGCGTAGAAATGGTTCTGCGGGATCTGCCCGAGCGAGCCGTCCGCCGCCGAGATCGTCGCGATCACCTCGGCCAGCACCGCGTTGGAGACGCCCGCGCCGCCATAGGTGCGCGGCACGGTGATGCCCCAGAGGCCGCTTTGGGAAAAGCGGTCGAGCTCGGGCCAGGGCAAGCGGCGCTCGCGGTCGCGCTCGCTCGCCCCGGCGCGGAATTCGGCGACAAGGTTGTGGGCGATCTCCAGCGCCTCGCTTTCGCTCGCAATGACATGAGCCGGAGCGACAGGGGGCGCGGCGGGTGGCTCGAAAAGGGGGCGCGTGTCCAAGGCGGTCTGTCTCAATTCCATTGATGGCGGCGGGGCAGGGCGCCGGTCAGCGCGTGGTTGCCGAGAAGATGCAACTTCCAGCGCACGGGATCGTGCAGCGTGTGGACGCGGGCGTTGCGCCAATGCCGGTCGAGATTATGGCCGGCGCGCGTCGCCGCCGAGCCGGCGAGGTCGAACAAGGCCTCGCTCGCCTCCAGCGCCGCTTCCGTGGTCAGCACCTTGGCCTCGGCGACGGCGAGCGAGGCCCGGGCGCTGGAAAGCTCGGTGACCGGATCGGCGGCCACGTCGTCCAGCACCTCGGCGGCCTCGCGCAGCACCGCCTCGGCGGCGTGGATCGAGGTCGCGAGCGCGCCGACCGAATGGCGGATCGTCGGGTCCTCCACGGCCCGCTCCACCCCGGAATCCACCCAGGGACGCGAGCGCTCGCGCACGAAGGCAAGCGTGTCGGCGAAGGCGCCGCGCGCGATGCCGAGATCGATCGCCGCCTGAATGATCTGCGACACGGGGCCGGCAAGGCCCGGCCGGTCCGCGAAGGCATGGACCGGCACGACGTTCCCGGGCTCGACCGGAACATCGGTGAAGGCCACCGAGCCGCTCGTCGTGGTGCGCTGGCCGAAGGAGGTCCAGTCGTCGATCACCTCGACGCCGAAATCCTCCCGCCGCACCCAGACCTGTACGGGCTTGTCGTCATCGTCCAGCGCGCGGGTCGGAATCCAGTGCGCGAACAGCGCGCCGGTGGAATAGAAGCGCCGGCCAGACAGGCGCAGCCCCTCGGGCGTCTGGCGAAGCCGCGTCTTCATGTGCAGCATCGAGGCGCCGCCCTTCTCGGGCCCGGCATTGCCGATGCGCCGCCCGGCCAGAACATCGGCGAAAAAGCGCCGCTTCTGGTCCGGCGTGCCGATGTCGCGCAGGAGCGCGACGACGCCGAACTGGTTCTGCGGGATCTGGCCGAGCGCAGGGTCGGCCGCCGAGAGGATCGCGAAGACTTCCGCGAGCGTCACGAAGGAGACATCGGCGCCGCCGTGGTCGGCCGGGATGGTGATGGCCCCGAGACCGCTCGCGGTGTAGCGCTCGATCTCGGCAAAGGGCAGGCGGCGCTCGCGATCGCGCAAGGGCGCATCACGCGCGAAGTCGGCTGCGAGCGCGGTCGCGACCTCGATCGCCTCGCCGTCGCTGCCGATCCAGCGCGGAGGAAGGGGTGTGTTCCCGCTCATCGCCGTCATCGGGCGCGAAGGCGACGGACGGCGAAATCGCCTGCGAACTGGACGAGGCAGACGAGCGCCACGAGCACGACGATGACCACGGCCATGACGGTGGTGTCGAAGCGCTGGTAGCCGTAGCGGATGGCGAGATCGCCGAGCCCGCCCGCGCCCACCGCGCCCGCCATGGCGGAGGCGCCGATCATGGTGACGATCGTGATGGTGAAGCCGCCGACGAGCCCAGGCAGCGCCTCGGGCAGGAGAACGTGGCGCACGATATGGCGGCGTCGGCAGCCCATCGCCTGGGCCGCCTCGATCAGCCCGCCATCCACCTCGCGCAGCGAGACTTCCGCAATGCGTGCGAAGAAGGGCGTGGCCGAAATGGCGAGCGGCACGATCGCCGCCGGAACGCCGATCGTCGTACCCGTCAGAAAGCGGGTGAGCGGCAGAAGCGCCACGAGAAGCACGATGAAGGGCGTGGCGCGAAAGCCGTTGACAACGGCGGCGACGGCCTTGTGGGTGCGCGGCGCCGACACGATGCCGCCGGGCTGGGAAAGGACCAGGAACAACGCGATCGGAATACCGGCCAGAAGCGCGATCAGCGCCGACAGGCCGACCATGGCGAGCGTGTCGAGAAGGGCCTGTGTGAGGCGCGCGATCATGGCGTCAGACATAGCCGAGAATCCTCGATTGGGGAGCAAGGTCGGATAGCTCGACGCCGAGGGGCGCTCCGCCCGCAACGCGCGCGGCGAGAAGGACCCGGCCGCTGGTGTGGCCGTCGATCCGGTCGAGCGCGGCGTCGAGAAGGCGCGCGCCGCGCGGGAAGGCGCCGGCGATGGCGCCGAGATCGGGTTCCCGGTCGCCGGTAAAGCGCAGCTCGACGATCGCCTCGCCGGAAAGGCTTGGCGCCGGCTCGGCGCGAAGCCGCGCGGCCAGATCCTCCGGCAGGCCTCGGGCGAGCGGCAGGAGAAGGGCCTGCGTTGCGGCATGGCGGGGATCGCCGAAGACCTGCCAGACGGGGCCGGTTTCGGCCACCTCGCCCTTGTCCAGCACCAGCACCCGGTCGCAGATTTCGCGAATGACGCTCATCTCGTGGGTAATGAGGATGATGGTGAGGCCCAGGCGTCGGTTGATGTCCTTCAGGAGCGCCAGAATCTGCAGCGTCGTCTCTGGATCGAGCGCCGAGGTCGCCTCGTCACAGAGCAGGATTTCGGGATCGCTGACCAGCGCGCGGGCGATGCCGACCCGCTGCTTCTGCCCGCCCGACAGGCGCGAGGGATAGGCGTCCTCCTTCCCCTCCAGCCCGACGAGGCGCAGCACCTCGTCCACGCGCCGGGCGATCGAGGCCTTGTCGACGCCCGCGACGACAAGCGGCAAGGCGACGTTCTGCCGGACGGTCTTGGCCGAGAGAAGATTGAAGTGCTGGAAGATCATGCCGACGCGCCGACGAAAGGCGACGAGTTCGTCGCCGTTCAGGGCGGCGATGTCCTCTCCGTCCACCAGAACGCGCCCCTCGGTCGGCTCTTCCAGCCGGTTGACGAGGCGGATCAGGCTCGACTTGCCGGCGCCCGAGCGCCCGATAATGCCGAAAATGCCGCCATCGGGAATGTCGAGATCAATGCCTTCGAGCGCGCGCACCGTGCCGCCTGCGCTCCGGTAGCTCTTGCCGACCGCTTCGAGGCGCACCGAGCCGGAGCGGCGTTTCGGCAGCTCGGCGCTCAAGGCAGTATGGGGCGCGAGGGCCGGCGAGGGCGCGCCGGGGCGGCGGGCGGGCGGCGCCGCGTCGGCCTCGCGCCGGGCGCGTTCGAAGATCCAGGTCGCATCCGTCATGGCCGGTTCCCTCTCAAGGCGCCGCTCAGTTCTGCCAGGCGATGGTGTAGAGCTTGGGATTGTCCGCGAAGGCCTTGCCGATCGCCTCGCGGACCTTCGGCGAGGTCTGGTAGATCGAGACGAACTTCTTCAGATCGGCATTGTCGGCATGGTCCTTGCGCACCACGAAGCGGATCGCGAACTGCCGGTCGTCGATGCCGGAATAGATGAGGCCCGACGCGGGATCGAAGGCCTTGGCGGCGACGATGAAATGGGGGTAGCCGAGCGCCAGATCGACATCGCCCGTGACGCGCACGAGCTGCGGCCCTTCGACTTCGGTGAAGGTCAGCTTCTTGGGATTCTCCACGATGTCGTCCAGCGTGCCCTTGAAGCCGACGCCCTCCTTCAGCTTGATGAGCCCTGCCTTTTCCAGAAGCAGAAGCCCGCGCCCCTGGTTCACCGGATCGTTGGCGATGGCGACGGAGCCGCCCTCCGGGATTTCATCGAAGCTCTTATGCTTCAGCGAGTAGAGGCCGATATTGGCGAGCGTGCCGACGCCGATATCGGTGAAGTCGTAGCCGCGCTGGGTGATGGCGTTGTCGAGAAACGGCTTGTGCTGGAAATAGTTGGCGTCAATGTCGCCCGAGGCCAGCGCGATGTTGGGCGTCGTCCAGTCCGAGAATTCCACCACCTCCACGTCGAGCCCCTGCGCCTTGGCTTCCTCGGCCGCGGTGGCGACGGAGTCGGCATAGGCGCCGGGCGTGACGCCGATCTTGATCGGGTCGGCCAGCGCCGGCGAAAGCAGAGCGAAGGCGGCGGTGGCAAGGCCGGCGAAAAGAAGCGTCTTCATGGGGCGAGGTCTCGAAGGGAGAGGGAAATCGGACGAGGCGGAAAGGGTGGTCGATCGGGTCAGGGCGCAGGGCCTGCGAAGGGCGGCGCGACGCTGCGAAGTCCGGCCGGCTGGGGTTTGAGAGGGCGGGCCGCGCTGGGGCTTCCCGCCGATCGTGATTGAACCCAGAGTAATTTCTATCAGTCCATAGAAGAAGTATAGATTTGCCGTTTCGAGCGCCGCTTGGGAAAAACCGTTCCGCATGCCGCGACACGGGCGAAGCGCGGCGACCGGGCGATTGACGAGGCCGGGCGGGTCCGGTGAACGAGTCGTGGTGCCATGGCGCGACACCCCCAATCGAGCAGCCGACAGTCGCCCCCGCACTCGCCCCGGTTCTGTCCCGCGCTGGGACGATCGTTCTCGCCCGCGCCGCGCGCGGGTCAGACGATCCGCTTCAATCCACAACTTTGGTATATTATTTTGCGGAGGGGACGGCTCGGCGTTTTAAGCTGGGAGCATTCCAAGGATAGGCAGACGCGAGGACGCCGTCATGACACTCGTTTCCCAGACATTCACCGCGCGGGCGCCCGGCCTCGTGTCCCTCGGCGGCGCGGTTCCCGCACCGGTGCTGAAGGACGCCATGCGCCATCTCGCCGGCGGCGTGTCGGTGGTGACGGCTGGAACCGGCGACGAGCGCACGGGCGCGACGGTAACCACCGCCCATTCGCTCTCGGTCGATCCCGAAACCATGATCGTCTCGATCAACCTGTCATCCTCCACCTGGCCGGTGATCCGGCGCTTCGGCCATTACTGCGTCAATCTCCTGGCGCAGCGGCAGCAGCCCATCGCCGACCGCTTCGCCGGGCGCGGCGGCGTGAAGGGCCGGGAGCGCTATCTCGGCGCGGACTGGACCGTCCTGGAAACAGGGGCGGGCGTCCTGGTGGGCGCGGTCGCCTCGGTGGACTGCGAGGTCGAGGAGATCATCGAGCGGCACAGCCACGCACTGATTCTGGGCACGGTGCGTGCCGTCGCCGTCTCGGGCGGCGAGCCGCTGGTCTACAGCCATGGCCGCTACGGCCGCGTCGCGCCCGGCGAGTGACGCGCCCGCGCCGCCTCCCTTTCCCGTTTGCCGAAAGCCCCACCATGCCATTCGAGACGCCCGACAAGATCAACGTCCTCTGGTTCCTGCCGACCCATGGCGACAGCCGCTATCTCGGCACGAGCGAGGGCGGCCGCGCGGTGGACCTTCCCTATCTCCGGCAGGTGGCGCAGGCGGCCGACCAGCTCGGCTATTACGGCGTGCTTCTGCCGACGGGTCGTTCCTGCGAGGATTCCTGGGTGGTCGCCTCGGCGCTGGCGCCGCTGACGGAGAAGCTGCGCTTTCTCGTGGCCGTGCGCCCCGGCCTTCAGTCGCCGACGCTCGCCGCGCGCATGACCGCGACGCTCGACCGCATCTCCGGCGGCCGGCTCCTCATCAACGTCGTGACGGGCGGCGATCCGCAGGAGAACAAAGGCGACGGCATCTTCCTCAGCCATTCCGAGCGCTACGAGGTGACGCGCGAGTTCCTGGAAATCTACAAGCGCGTCCTGTCCGGCGAGACCGTCGCGCACCAGGGTAAGCACTTCACGATCGAGGACGGGCGGCTTCTTTTCCCGCCGGTGCAGGCGCCCTATCCCCCGCTCTACTTCGGCGGCTCGTCGGAAGCGGCCAACGAGGTCGCGGCCGGCGAGATCGACAAATATCTGACCTGGGGCGAGCCGCCGGCGCTTGTGGCCGAGAAGCTGGACACGGTTCGCGCGCTCGCCGAGAAGCGCGGCCGCAAGCTCTCCTTCGGCATCCGCCTTCATGTCATCGTGCGCGAAACGAACGAGAAGGCTTGGGAAGCGGCGGACGAGCTCATCAGCCGACTCGACGACACCACGATCGCCGAGGCGCAGAAGGTCTTCGCGCGTATGGATTCGGTCGGCCAGTCGCGCATGAGCCAGTTGCACGGCGGCCGGCGCGACAAGCTGGAGGTGAGCCCCAATCTTTGGGCCGGCGTCGGTCTGGTGCGCGGCGGCGCCGGGACGGCGCTGGTGGGCGATCCCGATACGGTGGCCGAGCGGATCGACGAGTATCGACGCCTGGGCATCGACACGTTCATCCTGTCGGGCTACCCGCATCTGGAGGAGGCCTATCGCTTCGGCGAGCTGGTTCTGCCGCGCCTGCCGCTGGCTCATGCCGTCCCTTCGCGCCAGGCGAGCGTCAACACCGGGCCTTTCGGTGAGAGCATTGCCGGCGACCGCCGCCCGCAAGCCCGGCTCGCCAGCCAGTCGTGACGCGAAGCCCGGACTCCTCGCCGACCCTTGCCATCGTCGGCGGGGGCTTTTCGGGCGCGGCGCTCGCCTACCATCTGGCGCGGCGGGCGGATGCCGCGCATTGGCGCATCACTGTGGTCGAGCCGCGCGCCGTGCTCGGCGCGGGCCTTGCCTATTCCACGGGCGAGTCGACGCATCGCATCAACGTGCCGGCCGGGCGCATGAGCCTCGACACGGGCGATCCAGGCGCCTTCGAGCGCTGGCTGGAGGCCTCTGGCGCGATGGCGGGCGACGGCGAGGCCAAGGACGAACAGGGCCGGCCCTTTCCGCAGCGCGGCCTGTTCGGCCGCTATGTCCACGACCAATTGGTGCCCATGCTCCGCGCGGGGCGGATCGTCCACCACCGCGCGTGGGCCGAGCGCATTGAGCGGCGCCCCGAGGGCGGCTTCCGCGTCGCGCTGAGCGATGGCGCCGAGCTTGCTGCCGACGTCGTGGCGCTCGCCTGCACCCATCCGCTTCCCGCCGTCCCCTCCGCCCTGCGCCCCATCGCTCTTGCGCCCGGCTTTCTGGCCGATCCCTACGATGCCGACGCGCTGGCGAACGTTGCGCTCGGCGCGCGGGTTCTCGTGGTCGGCAACGGACTGACGGCGGCCGACGTGGTCGTGACGCTCGACCGGCTCGGCCATCGCGGGCCGATCGTCACGCTCTCGCGCGGCGGCCTTCGCTCGCGCGGCCACGCGCCGATGGCCCTCGAGCCGCGCGGCGAGTTTCTCGACCCGCCGGCACGAAGCGCTCTGGCGCTGCTGCGTCGCATCCGGCGCGAAATCGGCGAGGCCGCTCGCGACGGCGTGCCCTGGCAGGCCGTGATCGACGCCGTGCGCGGACAGGGCCAGTCCCTCTGGCAGGCGCTGCCCGAGAGCGAGCGGGCGCGGCTCGTGCGCCATCTGCGCAGCGTCTGGGACGTGCATCGGTTTCGCATTGCGCCGCAGGTTGAGGCGAGGCTTGACCGGCTGGAGGGGCAAGGCCGCCTCCAGCGTCTCGCCGCCTCGCTTCAGGGTTCGGTGATCACGCACGAAGGGCTGGCGCTGCGTTGGCGGCGGCGTCACCGGGCCGAGGTCGAGACCCATGTCTTCGATATCGTGGTCAACACGACGGGTCCGGCCCATCGAACGATCGTCGATCAGGCCCCCGCCGCCTCGCTTCATGCCGCCGGCCTTGTCCGCCTCGACCGGGTCGGCCTCGGGCTTTCCACCGCACCGGACGGGCGGGCGCTGGACAAGGACGACGCGCCTGTGCCCGGCCTCTACATCGCCGGCCCGCTGGCGCGCGGTACGTTCGGCGAGCTGATGGGCCTGCCGCAGGTGACCGCCTATGCCGAGGATCTGGCGGCCGAACTGGTTCGGGCAGTCGGGCGCCCGGCGGCCGACGGCGACACGGCCCCGTTCGATCCCGCCGCGCTGCGCCGCACGGCCTGAGGCGAGGGACGATAGGTCATCGCCCATCGAAAACCCTCGTCGCCGCCATGGCAAGATGCGTCTCCCCGCCCGATATCGACGCCAGGGCGGGCCGGACTTTTGGTGCGCCGACGCCTCTCGACCGGAAGGATAGTCATGAGCGATCTCGAAGCGGAGCACGAAGCCTGGAAGGCGAGGCGCCTGGCCTCGCTCGCCGCGCCGGACGGCTGGCTGAACATCATCAGCCGCACGCCGCTGGAGGAGGGCAGCGTCAGCATCGGGCGGGCCGAGACGAACGACATCGTCCTCCCGGCGGGGCCGGACGAGGTCGGGCGGCTGACGCAGGATGCCGAGGGCCATGTCACCTTCGCGCCCGCTGATCGTGGCGCTCCGATCCCGCTGCCGCTCAGCAAGTCGAAGCCGCCGCGCTTCACCGCCGGGACGCTGCTTCTGGAGGTCACGACGCTGAACGGGGAGAACGCCCTGCGCGTTCGCGACACGGCCTCGACGGCCGGCGCGGAGCGTGCGCCGCTGCCGAGCTTTCCCTTCGACCCGTCCTGGCGGATCAGGGCGGACTGGGTGCGCCTCGAAGCGCCCCACTCGGTCGAGATCGACACGAGCCGCAGCATTCGCACCGAGGTGGAGGCGACCCATAAGGCCGTGTTCGAGCGGGAGGGGCAGCGCTACGAGTTACTGGCGACGCACGGCACGGCCGAGTCCCCCCAGTTCGTGTTTCGCGATCTCACCGCGCGCGGCGGCGAAACCTATCCGGCCGCCCGCTTCCTGTTCGGCGAGGAGGTGACGAAGACGTCCATCCTTCTCGACTTCAACCGCGCCGTCAGCCCGCCCTGCGCCTTCACCGACTTCGCGGTCTGCCCGCTGCCGCCCCCCGGCAACGTCCTGCCGATCCGCATCGAGGCCGGAGAACTCGCGCCCGATCACGGTTGATGGGCATGGCGATGTGTAGGGGAGGCGGACGAGGCTTGGCCCGCAGTACCCCTGCCATCGCCAAGCTTGCGGTCTTCGACGCCAATCCGCCTTGGTCCCCTTTCGCGGAGGTCGAGATTCGAGACGACGCGCGCGCCGGCAGTTCGGCAGTGAGTGTGGAGCTAACGTCTGGGTCGCCTTGTCACGGAGTCTTCGCACGGCTGGGCGGAGCCATGCGCCACCTCACGCGTTTCCGAGCACCACACAGGAGACCCGACATGGCGAATGCCACCAAGACGCTCGCGCAGTTCCGCATCGTGCCGGCCGAAGACGGCCAGTCCGCGCAGCTCCATATCGAGGACGAGACCGGCGCGACGCTCGAACTGAAGGCGACGCGCGAGCAGCTCGACGTGATCGCGGACGAGATCGACACGATGCTGACCTCGACCGAGGAAGCCGACGAAGTCTGAACCCCCGTCGATCGGCGGTCCAAACCGCCATTGTTTCATCGGCCGGGTTTCGCACCCCGGCCGATGCGCTTCGTGCCTCAGGGTGCCAAGTCGTGGACCGGCTTGGCCTCCGCGTTGGCCGGGGCAACCGGCGCATTGCTGGCGGGCGTCATCAATTGGGCCGGGCTTTTGAGCGCGGCGACGTCGATCTGTGGCGGCGTCGGAAGCTGGAGATGCTCGGCCGTGTAGGCCCAGGTCGCCTGGACGCGCGCGGGGTCGTCGTTCAGCTTGGTGCCGTAGCTCGGCACGATCTGCCGGATCTTGGCCTGCCAGTCCGGCGTCGCGACCTTATCGGTGAAGACCTTCTCCAGGACCTTCAGCATGATCGGCGCCGCCGTGGAGGCGCCCGGCGAGGCGCCGAGCAGGGCCGCGATGCTACCGTCCTTGGCCGAGACGATTTCCGTGCCGAGCTTGAGAACGCCGCCCTTGTCGGCGTCGCGCTTGATGATCTGCACGCGCTGGCCCGCCTGCCACAGGCGCCAGTCCTCAGCCCTTGCCTGCGGGAAATACTCGCGCAGCGCCGCGATGCGGTCCTCGTCCGAGAGCATGAGCTGGCCGGCGAGATATTCCACCAAGGGATATTCGTCGATCCCGACCCGCATCATCGGCCAGACATTGCTGGTCGTGGCGGAGGAGAGAAGGTCGAAATACGAGCCTTCCTTCAGGAACTTGGTGGAGAAGGTGGCGAAGGGGCCGAACAGGATGACGCGCTTGCCGCCGAGCACGCGCGTGTCGAGATGGGGCACGGACATGGGCGGCGAGCCGACCGAGGCCTTGCCATAGGCCTTGGCCAGATGCAGCATCGTGACGTCCGGGTTCTCGTTCACCAGGAACGAACCGCCGACTGGGAAGCCGCCGTAGTCCTCGCCCTCAGGAATGCCGGCCTTCTGCAGGAGATGCAAAGCGCCGCCGCCCGCGCCGATGAAGACGAAGCGCGCGTCCACCGTGCGCTCCGACCCGTCCTTCAGATTGCTGTAAGTGACGCGCCAAGTGCCGTCGCCGTTGCGCTCGATCGATTCCACCTCGCTGGAGGTCTGGAGATCGAAGCCAGGCTGGCTGGAAAGATGGGAGACGAACTGGCGGGTGATCTCGCCGAATTCCATGTCGGTGCCGAGCGGCGTCCAGGTCGCGCCGATCTTCTGCCGGGGATCGCGCCCCTGCATCATGAGCGGCACCCACTGGCGCAGTTGCTCGGGATCGGTGGAATAGTTCATGCCGGCGAAGAGCGGGCTCGCCTTCAGCGCCTCGAAGCGCTTTTCGAGATAGGCGATGTTCTCGTCGCCCCAGACGAAGCTCATGTGCGGCGTGTGGTTGATGAAGGAGCGCGGGTTCTTCAGAACGCCGTTGCGCACCTGCCAGGCCCAGAACTGGCGCGAGATCTGGAAGGCCTCGTTGATCTCCACGGCCTTGGAAATGTCGATCTTGCCGTCGGCCTTTTCCGGCGTGTAGTTCAGCTCCGCCAGGGCCGAATGGCCCGTGCCGGCATTGTTCCAGCCGTTGGAGCTTTCCAGCGCCACGCCGTCGAGCCGCTCCAGCATCTGCATGGACCAGCCGGGCTCCAGCTCACGCAACCAGACGCCGAGCGTGGCGCTCATGATGCCGCCGCCGATCAGAAGCACGTCCACTTTGGAGGCGGCGGCGGTCGCCAGCGCCGGCGCGCCCGGCATTGCCGCCACCGCGAGGCCGGCCAGCGCGGTGCCGAGAACCTGCCGTCGGTTCATGGGAAGGGCTTGATGCAGAAGATCAGCGGACGGGCGGCCGTTGTTGTCGATCACGATGAAACCTGAATGCGTTGTCGGTGTGGCCGAATGGCTCTGCGGTCCCGTTATAGGAAAGGCACGGCCTAGACAATCATCCGGCCATTCCGCCAGTCGGAAAGGCGAGAGATAGCCTCATGCAGGGCTTAACTATTAGGAAAGACATTCATCTTTCGCAGGCGCCAGAGATCGAATACCAATTTCTCGCATTGCAGCATATCGTCTATGCTTTGAAGAACTCTAAGGAACGCATATGCGAAGAGCAGTGGCGTGCGCGCGTCAGGAAACCGGAGCCTGATCGGCTCGGTCCAGTGAGTCGTTCGGGATCGTGGAAGGCCGGCCAGCGGTCAGGGCGGCGTCCAGGCGGTGCGCTCGACCTCCAGCCCCACTGAGGGCGCCTCCAGGCGGAACACGAGGCCGGAGGGGGCGAAGTCGATCTGCGAACTGCCGCCGAACTCGGCCGCGAGCACGCGCTCCACGATGCGCCGGCCATAGCCGGTGGCGGTCGGCGGGGCGACGGGGGGGCCGCCCGATTCCCGCCATTCCAGCGCGAAGCGTCCGCCGCCCACCGTCCAGGTCACGTCCACCCGCCCGTCCGCGTTGGACAGGGCGCCGTGGCGCCAGGCATTGTCGCCGAGCTCGTGCATGGCGAGCGAGAGCATGGTGGCGATGCGCGGCTTCAGCCGCACGTCCGGGCCGCCGACGCGCAGGCGATCGCCCACCCGCTCGTGCAGCGGGTCGAGCGCGCCCTGCATCACGTCCACCAGCATGGCGCTGGCCCAGGCCTCGGCGGTCAGGACGTCGTGGCTGCGAGCGATGGCCTGCAGGCGGCCGGTGATGGCGGAGGCGACGCGCTCCGGAACGGCGCCGTCGCGCAGCGTCTGCAACACCACGGTCTGCACCGTCGCCAGCGTGTTCTTCACGCGGTGGCTCAGTTCGCGGTTGAGGAGAAAACTGTGCTCCTCGGCCCGCTTGCGCTCGGTCACGTCGAGCTGCGAGGCGAAGAAATAGGTCAACTCGCCCTTGGAGAAGACGGGGGAGATGAGCAGCGCGTTCCAGAAGGTCGTGCCGTCCTTGCGATAGTTCAGGAGATCGACCTCGATCGAGCGCCGCGCCGCGATCGCCTCCCGCACCCTTTGCGTATCGGCCTGACGCGTGGCGGGGCCCTGCAGGAACCGGCAGTTGCGCCCAAGGATCTCCTCACGGGAATAGCCGGTGAGATGCAGGAAGGCGTCGTTGCAGAAGACGATCGGATTGTCGGGCTGCTTGGGATCGGTGACGACCATGGGCATGCGCGTGGTGCGCACGGCGGAGGCGAACGGGTCCTCGCTGCCGCCCGTGGGAATGCCCAGTTCCGTTTCCACGCTGGGCCGGGCGTTGTCGCTCACGATCGAAACTCCTGGGCATTCGCAGTCGGCCTTGGGCAGGACGAGTCCTCCCATGGCGCGGCCGGACGATAGGCGAGGGCGCCCGCCCCGTCGAGGCCAGATTAACGGGCGTCCCCGGCAAAAGGTCCCACGCGCTGTGCGGTGCGTCAGCGAGGGGCGATCGCGGGGAGGAAAGGGCGAGGCACGGTTGGCCGGATGTCGAAAAGCGCCCGACGAAATCTTCAGGCCGGAGGATGGTCGGGCGATTCGGATCGGGGAGGAAGAGCGTCCCAAACGACCTTGTGGGGTCTTCCCCCGTAGCTTATCGCCCTCGAACGAGAATCCTCGACTATCTCGCGCCCGGAGGTTTTGTCAGACGCGCAAGAGACGAAGCGAGGGGCGCGTGCTTCTCCAAACGCGAACCTGCCACAGCGGGCAAATCGGGGCATGTCTCCATCCGAAATGCCGCCTTATGCTCGCCGAGCTTGATCCCGCGTCCCGCTTTGGCCATGGGACTGGGCAAGACGTGGCTGGGCAGGACAGGCGCGAGCGGGAGGGGAGGCCGGGCAGGCGTGGAGATGAAGGTTCCCAATGCCACGGCCGACGTGTCGGCTTCGGAGGCGACGGCGCGCGCGCCGGGTCGCTTTCGCTCGCTGGTGCGGCGCGAGGAGATCGCGCTCGTGGTTCTGGCCGCGATCGTCGGCGCCTGCGGGGGTCTGCTCGTCATGGGCATCTCGGCGGCCGCGCAAGCCCTGCATGTCGCCTTCTTCGCGCTGGCGCCGGGCGAGCGGCTGAGCGGGTCGCAGGCGCTGGCCTCGCCCCTGATGGCGCTGGTGCCCGCGATGGGCGGGGCGATCCTCGGTCTCATGCTGTTCTGGCAGGCGCGCGGCAAGGCGCGCGCCCTGATCGATCCGATCGAGGCCAATGCCCTGCATGGCGGGCGCATGTCGTTTCGCGACGGGATCGTGGTGGTCGCGCAGAATCTCGTGTCCAACGGGTTCGGCGCCTCGGTCGGGCTGGAGGCGGCCTATACGCAGATTTCGGCCGGGCTCGCCTCACGCTGCGGCGTCGCCTTCGAGATGCGGCGCGGCGACATGCGCACGCTGGTCGGCTGCGGCGCGGCGGCGGCCATCGCGGCGGCCTTCGACGCCCCGCTGACGGGCGCCTTCTACGCCTTCGAGCTCATCATCGGCACCTATGCCGTGGCTGCGCTGGCGCCCGTCGTCGCGGCGGCGCTGTCGGGCATGTTCGTTTCGCGCCTCTTGTCGGACAGTCCGCATCTCGTCGAGATCGTGGCGCCGGGCGCCCTGCCGGCCTCTGTCTGGCCCGCCGCGCTGGTGCTGGCCGCCTTCGCGGCGGGGCTCGGCATTCTCATCATGCAAGGGGTGACGCTGGTGGAACGCGGCTTCCGCCATACAAGGCTGCCCCAGCCGCTCCGCCCCTTTGCGGGCGGGCTTCTGCTCGGCGCCCTGGCGCTCCTGACGCCGCAGGTCCTCTCGTCCGGGCACGGCGCGTTGGAAATTCGCATCGACGCGGCCATGTCGCTGTCCTCGCTCGCGGTGATCCTGGCGCTCAAGGCGCTGGCTTCGGCGATCTCGATCGGCAGCGGCTTTCGCGGCGGCCTGTTCTTCGCCTCGCTGTTTCTCGGCGCCATGCTGGGGCGGCTCTTCGCCGATCTCGCCGGCCCGGTTCTACCCGGCGTCGAGCCCGTGGTCTTCGCCGTGGTCGGCATGAGCGCGCTCGCCACCGCGATCGTCGGCGGGCCGCTGACCATGACCTTCCTGGCGCTGGAGATGACCGGGGACTTTCCGATCGCCGCGCTGGTGCTGGCGGCTTCCGTCACCACCTCGCTCGCGGTGCGCCGGACCTTCGGCTATTCCTTCGCCACCTGGCGTTTTCACCTGCGCGGCGAAACCATCCGCAGCGCCCACGATGTGGGCTGGATCCGCAACCTGACGGTGGGGCGCATGATGCGGCGGGATCTTCGCACCGTGCCGACCGACCTCTCGCTGAAATCCTTCCGCCGCTCCTTTCCGCTCGGCTCGCAGCAGCGCGTTGTGGCGGTGGACCCGGCCAGCGACGCCTATGCCGGCCTCGTACTCGTGCCCGATGCCTATGCCGACGGGCTCACCGATCTTGACACCGAGGTCTCGACCCTGCTTCGCTTCACCGACGCGACGCTGCGCCCTTCCATGAACGCGCGCGAGGCCATGGCCCTGTTCGAAGCGACCGAGAGCGAGGCACTGGCCGTGGTGGACGGGGCGGAGGCGGGACGTGTCGTCGGCCTCCTCACCGAAAGCCATGTGCTGCGTCGCTACAGCGAGGAACTGGACCTGCGCCGACGCGAGGCGACGGGCGTGGCGTGAGGCCATTCGCCGGGCGCTTCGAGCCACAGGCCTCGCGCCGATCAGGTCGAGACGCGGTGGCGCTCTTGTTTTGCGATTGGGCTTGTCGGGCCCCGTGCGCCGATCGCCGCTTCGGAGAAGCGGACTCGCGGCGTCGCCCCCTTAGACGGATCGCTTAAATTCCACATAGCCATGAGAGGTGCAGTGCATCAATTTCACCGCGAAGGCTCGCACATCGGAGTGTGCACCGCTTATAGTAAGTTAGGCGGACGATTCGCGAGTTGTTTTCGTCCCCTTGGCTTTGGCCGACCGGCCCTCGCGCTGGCCGCGCCTGTCGCGATCGGGCCCCGGGTGTGGCAGAACTGATCCCGTCCCTCTGGCGGCCGGATCGCTATCGGCGGACGCGAGGAGGCGCGAGATCGGAGTTGCCCATGCTCATAGCCCTGGCCCGGCGCCTCGCCGGCTTCGCGCTGACCTTCTTGATCCTTTCGGTCTTCGTCTTCGCGGTGATGGAGGTCATGCCCGGCGATCCGGCGGCCACGATGCTCGGGACTTCGGCGACGCCCGAGACGTTGGCGGCGCTGCGCACGTCGATGGGGCTCGATGCCCCGCTTGTCGAGCGCTACGCCGCGTGGCTCGGCGGCCTTGCCACCGGCGACCTCGGCACGTCCTACACCTACGGCGTGCCGGTGCGCGACCTCATCGCCGAGCGCCTCGCGGTGACGCTGCCGCTCACCTTGATGGCGGCGACGCTGGCGGTTCTCGTCGCTCTGCCGCTCGGCACGTTCGCCGCTGCCCGGCCCGGCGGGGCGGTGGACATGGCGGCCACCTTCTATGCCCAGGCCGGTATCGCCGTGCCGAATTTCTGGATCGGCCTGCTGCTCGTCATGGGCGTGGCGCTGGGGCTCGGGCTCCTGCCGGCGGGAGGCTTTCCCGGCTGGGATGCCGGCGTCTGGCCCGCGGTTCGGGCGCTGATCCTGCCGACCGTGGCACTGGCCATTCCGCAATCGGCGGTCCTCGTGAACATCACGCGCGCCGCCGTGGTGGAGGTGCTGAACGAGGATTTCGTGCGCACCGCGAGGGCCAAGGGCGCCTCGCCCGCCAGAGCCCTGTGGCGCCACGCCGTGCCCAACGCGCTGGTGCCTGTGCTCACCATGCTCGGCCTGCAATTCTCGTTTCTGATCGCGGGCGCGGTGCTGGTGGAAAACGTCTTCAACCTTCCCGGCATGGGCCGCCTGGCCTGGCAGGCCCTGTCGCAGCGCGATCTCGTGGTGATCCAGAACGTCGTCCTGTTCTTTGCCGTGATCGTCATCCTCGTGAATCTGGTGGTGGACATCCTGCACACGATCGTCGATCCGCGCCTTCGCAGGCGCGCATGAGCACGCTGGCCTTGCCCTCCGCCCCCGTGCCCCGCTGCCTGTGGAACCGCTCGCTCCTGATCGGCCTCGCGATCACGCTGACGCTGGCCTCGCTGGCGCTCCTGTCGCTGGTCTGGACCCCGGCCGAGCCGGCCAAGCTCAACATCCTGCGCAAGCTGAAAGGGCCGCTGGAGGCGGGCTGGCTCGGCACCGACCAACTCGGCCGCGACATCGCCTCCATGATGATGGTGGGCGCGCGCAACTCCCTCTCCGTCGCGCTCGGCAGCGTCGGCTTCGGCGCCGCGCTCGGCACGCTGGCGGGCGTTTTCGCCGCCGCCCGGCCGGGCCTGTTCGACGCGGCCCTCATGCGGGTCTGCGACGCGCTGTTCGCTCTGCCGCCCATCCTTTCGGCGATCATGCTCGGGGCGATCCTCGGCCCCGGCTCGCTGACGGCGGCGACCGCCATCGGCGTCTTCATGATCCCCGTCTTCGCCCGCGTCACCCGCGGCGCGGCGCGCCAGATCTGGGCGCGCGAGTACGTTCTCGCCGCGCGGATGGCCGGTAAGGGCACCGCGCGCATCACCGCCGAGCATGTCCTGCCCAATATTTCCGGCCAGATCATCGTTCAGGTGACGATCCAGCTCGGGCTCGCGATCCTGACCGAGGCGGGCCTGTCCTTCCTCGGCCTCGGGCCGACCCCGCCGGCCCCGACCTGGGGGCGGATGCTGGCCGATTCCCAGACCTACCTCCTCCAGGCGCCGCACATGGCGGTGATCCCGGGCCTTGCGATCGCGCTGACCGTTCTCGGCCTCAATCTCACGGGTCGCGGGCTCGCCGCCCATCTCGACCCGCGCGGAAGGGAGGCCGCCTGATGCTGGACGTTCGTTCGCTTTCGGTCGCCTTCCACCGGCCGGAGGGCCTCGTTCGGGTCGTCGACGATCTGTCCTTCACGCTGGCACGCGGCGAAACGCTGGGCATCGTCGGCGAGTCCGGCTCGGGCAAGTCCATCACGGCGCTCGCCGCGATCGGCCTCCTGCCGCGCGGCGCGCGGGCCGAGGGGCAGATCCTGTTCGAGGGGCGGGACATGCTGGCCCTTTCGGAGCGCGAGCGCTGCGCCTTGCGCGGACGGCGCATCGGAATGATCTTCCAGGAGCCGATGACGGCTCTGAACCCGGCCATGACCGTGGGCGCGCAGATCGCGGAGGGCATTCGCCTGCACACGTCCGCCACGCGGCGCGAGGCGCGGGCCGAGGCTCTCGCGCTTCTGGAGCGGGTGCGCATTCCCGATCCCGCCCGGCGCATCAACAGCTATCCCCACGAACTCTCCGGCGGCCAGCGCCAGCGCGTCGGCATCGCCATAGCCCTGGCGCTTGAGCCTGACCTGCTGATCGCCGACGAGCCCACGACCGCGCTGGACGTGACCGTGCAGAAGGAAGTGCTCGACATTCTGGAGGAGCTGGTGGACGAGCTCGGCCTCGCGCTGATCCTCATCAGCCACGATCTCGGCGTGATCGCGCGGATCGCCGACCGCACGCTGGTCATGCTTCGCGGCCGGACGATGGAGGAGGGGCCGACCGAGCGCGTACTGCGCCATCCCGCCAGCAGCTACACCAGTGAACTTCTCGCCGCCCTGCCGCGCCGCGCCCGCGCCGGCCTCGCCTCCCCGCCCGCCGCCGATCGGGAGCCGGCGCGATGAGCGAGGCGAGAACCCCTCCCGTTCTCGACGTGCGCCATTTGTCGCGCGACTACCGCGTGCGCGGGGCGAACGGGGCGAGCCGCGCCTTTCGCGCCGTGGACGACGTGTCGCTGCGGCTGGAGCGCGGCTCGATCCTTGGGCTGGTCGGGGAATCGGGCTGCGGCAAGTCCACGCTGGCGCGCATCGCCATGGCGCTGGACCGCCCGACCTCGGGCGAGGTCCTGATCGAGGGCGAGGACCTCTTCGCTCTCTCGCCCCGCGCGCTCGCCGCCAAGCGGCGCGACTTCCAGATGGTGTTTCAGGACCCCTATGGCTCGCTCGATCCGCGCCACACGGTGGAGCGCATCGTCGCCGAGCCGCTCCATGTCGTGCCGGACGCGCCAAAGGGCCGGGACCGCACCGATCTCGTCGCGCGGCTTCTGGAAAGCGTCGGCCTGCGCGCGGCCGACGGGGCGCGCTACCCCCACGAGTTTTCCGGCGGCCAGCGCCAGCGCATCGCCATCGCCCGGGCGCTCGTCACGCAGCCGCGCCTTGTGGTGGCCGACGAGGCGGTCTCCGCGCTCGACCTTTCAGTCCAGGCGCAGATCCTGCGGCTGATCCTCGATCTTCGCGACCGACACGGCCTGTCGGTGCTCTTCATCAGCCACAATATCGGCGTGGTGGACGAGATCGCCGACCGCGTCGCCGTCATGAGCGCCGGACGCGTGGTGGAGGAGGGGAGCGTGCGGGACGTTCTCGACCGGCCGCAGCACGACTACACAAGACGGCTCCTCGCGGCCGAGCCGACGCTGCACACGATCGGCCGCCGCCGGCGCTCCCCGCCCGTTTCTCCAGCTTCTGCCCAGGCCCCGTGATGACCGATCTCCTATCTCTCGACGCCGCCGCTGTTCTCACCGCCTTCGCGGATCGGCGCCTGTCGCCGGTCGAGTATTTCGACGCGGTCACGCGCCGGATCGAGCTATGGGAGCCGCATATCTCGGCGCTCTATGCCTACGATCCCGAAGGGGCCTGTGCGGCGGCGAAGGCCTCCGAGGCGCGCTGGGCGAAGGGGGCGCCGACGGGGCCGCTCGACGGATTGCCGGTGACGGTGAAGGAACTGATCGCGACGGAGGGTACGCCGATCCCGCTCGGCACGGCGGCGACGACGCTTTTGCCGGCCGCAGTGGACGCGCCCTCGGCCGCGCGCCTGCGCGAAGCCGGCGCCATCCTCTTCGCCAAGACCACATGCCCCGATTTCGGCATGCTCTCGTCCGGCCTTTCCACCTTCCACAAGCTGACGCGCAACCCGTGGAACCTCGCCAGGAACCCCGGCGGCTCCAGCGCCGGAGCGGGCGCGGCGGCCGCTGCCGGCTACGGCCCGCTCCATCTCGGCACCGATATCGGCGGTTCGGTGCGACTGCCCGCCAACTGGTGCGGCCTGTTCGGCTTGAAGCCTAGCAACGGGCGCATTCCGATCGATCCCTATTATGTCGGCCGCTCTGCCGGGCCGATGACCCGCAGCGTCGCCGACGCCGCCCTGATGATGCCGGTCCTCTCGCTGCCCGACGCGCGCGACGCCATCAGCCTTCCCTACGAGGCGCTGGCCTGGGGCGATTTCGCGGTGGATGTCTCGGGCCTGCGGATCGGGCTGATGCTGGACGCCGGCTGCGGCCTGCCGGTGGACGATAGCGTGCGGGCAGTGGCAGAGGCGGCGGCGCGGCGCTTCGAGGCGGTGGGCGCGCGCATCGTCGAGGTGCCCGGCGTTCTCACACGCACCATGCTGGACGGGCTGGACGATTTCTGGCGCGCCAAGTTCTGGGGCGACATGGCGCTCTTGGACGAGGCGGCGCGCGGGCGCGTGCTACCCGCGATCACTGAGTGGGCCGAGCGGGGCGGGCGGCTTTCGGGCGTGGAGGTCGCGCGCGGCTTCAACCGGACGCTGGACATGGCACGCGCCTGCGCCGCCCTGTTTCAGGAGGTGGACGTCGTGCTTTCACCCACCGCGCCGGTGGTGCACTATCCCGCCGAATGGCCCTCGCCCACCAACGACCCCGCCGGGCGCCCCTTCGAGCACATCGCCTTCACCGTGCCCTGGAATATGAGCGGCCAGCCGGCCGCCTCGATCAATGCGGGCTTCACGCCGGACGGCTTCCCGATCGGGATGCAGATCGTCGGCCCGCGCTTCGGCGATCTCTTGGTGATGCGCCTGTCGAAGCTCTTCGAGAGCTGGCGGGCGCCGATCCGCTGGCCCGAGCCGCCGCGTGCCGTCGCCGCTGCGCCTCAGGACGCTTTCCTGCCGGCCTGACCCGTTCGGGCCTTCAACTCGTGGAGAGACGGGCGAGGGCTGCGAGGATCATGCGCTCGGAGCGGACGAGATAGCGCTCCATGGCGCGGCTCGCCTCTTCGGGCCGGCCCGCTTCCAGCTCGGCCAGGATCGACGCGTTCATCTCGATATAGGGGGCGTGCAAGCGCTCGGGATCGTCGAGCTGGCCGAAGCAAAGGCGCAGTTCGGCGGCGACCTGCGCGTAGAAGGACGACAGGCGCTGGCTGTCGGCCAGATCCACCACGGCGGCGTGAAAGCGCATATTGGCGCTGCCGACGCCTTGCCAGTCGGCCTCGGCATGGCGCGCCCGCGCCTCGGCCACGGCCTCGGCCATGCGCGCGGCGGCGGGGTGGCCGGGATAGGCCTGGGCCAGGGCCTGGCATTCCAGCATCCGGCGCACGCGATAGATGTCGAGGATCGAGGCGGCAGAGGGCACCGAAACGAAGACGCCGCGATTGGGCTCGTGGTGCAGCAGCCCTTCCTTGGTGAGGAGGCGGAACACCTCGCGCAGCGTGTTGCGCGACACGGCGAGATCGCCTGCCAGCGCCGTTTCGGACAGGCGCTGGCCGGGCAGAAGCTCGCCCGCGATGATGCGGTCGCGCAGCGCCTCGGCGATGCGCGCCGTCAGCGCCAGCGGATTGGCAACGACGGCGCTCAATCGGAAAGGCCGCGCCCAGAGCTGGCCCAAGCGGTCTTGGTCGTTCGCGCCGGCATCCCCGCTCCTTGGCCCGTGTCTCGAATCGTCGCGGACCATCGGCCAAGCCGGGGCCGACATCAAGCCTCGCGCGCACTCTGGGCGCAGGCGCAGGGCGGACTTTGCGCAAGAGCCGCGCAGGACGTTGCTCGCTTGTTGGACATGTTGCCGACGTTCTGCACAAATTGCAGGACAGTCATGCAAAAATCGTTGAACAATATTGACCTTGTCGTTCAATCGTCGGAAGCTGTCACCGCAATTCGGCCCCAATCCTCCGGCGCGCGCCGCCCCATGGGAGCATGACGATGGATCCAGTTCCTTCCCCCCGGCCGGCCGTGCCGGCCGCGTCCTCGACCTTCGGGCGGGGCAACGAGTCCAAGCGCTTCGCCCTGGTCTCGGCGGTCTTCCTGATGGCGACCGCCGCCAGCGGACCGGGCTTCATCACCCAGACCGCGACCTTCACCCAGACCATGGGCGCGGCCTTCGCCTTCGGCATTCTGGCCTCGGTGATCATCGACTACATCGTCCAGATCAACATCTGGCGCATCGTCGCCGCCACGCGCATGCGCGCCTCCGACATCGCCAACGCGGCGATCCCCGGCTCGGGCTATCTCCTGGCCTTCCTCGTCATCCTGGGCGGGTTGTTCTTCAACATCGCCAATGTCGCCGGCGCCGGCCTCGGCCTCAACGCGCTGGTCGGGCTCGACCCCAAGATCGGCGGTGCGCTCTCGGCGCTGCTGGCGATCGGCATCTTCCTCAACAAGCGCGCCGGCGGGGTCATGGACCGCACCATGATCGCGCTCGGTGTCATCAAGATCGCACTGATCCTGTTCGTCGCCTATTCCGCCAGCCCGCCGGTCGGCGAGGCGCTGCGCCAGACCGTCTGGCCCGACACGATCGACTTCCCCACGATCACCACGATCGTCGGCGGCACGGTCGGCGGCTATCTCACCTATGCCGGCGCCCACCGCCTTCTCGACAAGGGGCTGGTCGGCAAGGAGAATATCCCCTCCGTCACCAAGGCCGCGCTGAACGGCATCACGGTGACAGGCATCATGCGCTTCATCCTGTTCCTCGGCATTCTCGGCGTCGTGTCGTCAGGCGTCACGCTGGACCTGTCGGGCCGCACCGCCAACCCCGCCGCCCAGGCCTTCGGCCATGCCGTCGGCGAGTTCGGCTTCCGCGTCTTCGGCTTGATCTTCTGGGCCGCCGGCATGAGCTCGATCATCGGCGCGGCCTATACGTCGGTCTCGTTCATGACCGCCTTCAAGACCGGCATGAGCGATCGCGCCCGGTCCTACGCCACCGTCGTCTTCATCTCCGTGTCGCTCGCCATCTTCCTGCTCATCGGCACCACGCCCGCCGCGCTTCTCGTCTTCGTCGGCGGCTTCAACGGGCTTGTCCTGCCGATCGGCCTCACCATCATCCTCTACGCTGCCTGGGCGCGGCGGGATCTGATGTGCGACTATCGCCATCCCATCTGGCTCTTCGGCCTCGGCGTCGCCACCGCCGCCTTGACCTGGTGGATGGGCTATCGCTCCATCGGCCCGATCTTCGCCTTCCTCAGCCGCTGATCCGCGAAAGGACGAAACGCCTATGTCCGCCATCGACCTCAACAGCGATCTCGGCGAAAGCTACGGCGCCTGGGCCATGGGCGACGACGCGGCGATGCTCTCCATCGTGTCCAGCGCCAACATCGCCTGCGGCTTCCATGCCGGCGATCCTGCCGGCCTGCTTCGCACCTTGCGCGAGGCGGCCGAGCGGGGCGTCAGGGTCGGCGCCCATGTCTCCTATCCCGATCGCGTCGGCTTCGGCCGGCGCGACATGGACGTGGCGCACGAGGATCTCTTGGCCGACGTCGTCTACCAGATCGGCGCGCTGCAGGGGCTGGCCCGCGCCGCCGGCACCTCGGTCACCTACGTCAAGCCGCATGGCGCGCTCTACAACCGCATCGCCGGCGACGCGCGCCAGGGGCGGGCGGTGATCGAAGGGATCAAGCTCGCCGACCCCGCGCTGGTCCTGATGGGGCTCGCCGGTGCGCCGATCCTCACGCAGGCCCGCGAGGCGGGGCTGGCGACCGTGGCCGAGGCCTTCGCCGACCGCGCCTATACGCCGGAGGGCACGTTGGTCTCGCGCCGCGAGCCGGGCGCGGTGATCCACGATCCCGAAACGGTCGCCCGCCGCATGGTGCAACTCGCTCAGTCCGGCACGCTGGAGGCCATCGACGGCTCCACCGTGCGCCTCACCGCGCAGTCGATCTGCGTTCATGGGGACAGTCCTGGCGCGGTCGCCATCGCGCGCGCCGTGCGCGAGGCCTTCGAGGCTTCCTCCATCGCCGTGCGGCCTTTCACGGGAGAGCGGGCATGAGTGCCGTCGCCACGCAGGCGCAGCTGGAAAGCGCCCGCGCGGCGCGGCTTCGCTACCGCGCCGGAGAAGTGGCGCCGACGGCCGGCGTCGCACCGGGCCTGACGCAGGCGAACATGATCGTCCTGCCGCGCGACTGGGCCTTCGACTTCCTGCTCTACGCCCAGCGCAACTCCAAGAGCTGCCCGGTGTTGGACGTCACGGATGTGGGGTCGGTCACCACCACGCTCGCGCCGCAAGCGGACCTTCGCACCGACCTGCCGCTGTACCGCATCTGGCGGGACGGCAAGCTGGCCGAGGAAGTGCCGGACGCGACAGCCGCCTGGGCCGAGCACCCCGATCTCGTCGCCTTCCTGATCGGCTGCTCCTTCACCTTCGAGACGCCGCTGGTCGAGGCCGGCATCGAGGTGCGCCACATCACCGACGGCACCAATGTGCCGATGTATCTGACCGACCGCGCCTGCCGCCCGGCCGGGCGGCTCAAGGGAAATCTCGTCGTCTCCATGCGCCCCGTTGCGGCCGAGCGCGTCGCGGATGCGGCGATGATTTCGGGGCGCTTTCCCGCCGTCCACGGCTCGCCCGTCCATGTCGGCGCGCCGGATCGGATCGGCATATCGGACCTCGCCAAGCCCGATTTCGGCGATCCCGTTCGCATCGAGCCCGGCGAGATCCCGGTCTTCTGGGCCTGCGGCGTCACCCCGCAGGCGGCGGTCATGGCCTCCGGCGTGCCCTTCGCCATCACCCATTCGCCGGGCCACATGTTCGTGACCGACATTCCCGACGCGGCCTATCACGTTTGAGAGTTCTTCCGATGCGCATCCTGCCGGTCAGTCTTCGCGTGGTGCTGGTGGAGCTTGCCGATCTCGGCGAGACGCTGGCGCTTTTCGCCTCGCTCCAGGCCGAACCGCTGGCCGGCGTCGACGAGGTGCTGCCGGCGGCCCGCACGCTGATGATCCGCTTCCAACCCGAAATCCTCTCGCCCGAGGCGCTGACTGAAGCCCTGCGCGCGCGCGATCTGACCGCCCGGCCCGACCGCGGCGGCGCTCTGGTCGAGGTGCCGACGGTCTATGATGGCGAGGATCTCGGCGAGGTGGCGGCGCTGACCGGGCTTTCCGTCGAGGAGGTGATTCGGCGCCACGCGGCCTCCGAGTTCACGGTCGCCTTTTCCGGCTTCGCGCCGGGCTTCGGCTATCTCGTCGGCGGCGACGAGGCGTTGCACGTGCCGCGTCGGCAGAGCCCGCGCACGCGCATTCCGGCGGGCTCGGTGGCGCTGGCCGGACCGTTCAGCGGAGTCTACCCGCAGCCGAGCCCCGGCGGCTGGCAGCTCATCGGCACGACGCCGGTGCCGATGTGGGATCTCGCCCGCACCCCGCCGGCCTTGTTCCAGCCGGGAGACCGGGTGCGCTTCGTCCCCATCGCGCCGGTCGAGGCCGAGCGGCTTCGCGAGGAGGCCGCGGCCACCGCGCCCGCGGCGGAGGCGCAGGCGCGGGCAGGGGGCTTGGCCGTTCTCGCCGCGGCCATGCCCGCCTTGTTTCAGGATCGCGGCCGCTTCGGCGAAACGCGCCAGGGCGTTTCGGCCTCCGGCGCGCTGGACGGCGGCGCTATGCGCGCGGCCAACCGCTTGGTCGGCAACCGGACCGACGCACCGGTGCTGGAGATCACCGGCGGCGGCTTTCGGCTGGAAGCGCGCGAGAGCGCCGTGGTGGCGATCGCCGGCGCGCCCGCGCCGCTGTCGCTGATCGACGCGGCTGGGCGCAATGTCCCGGCCGAGACGTGGCATACGCTGGCCCTGGAGCCCGGCGATAGGCTGGAGATCGCCGCGCCCAAGGCCGGCGTGCGGACCTATTTGGCGCTGCGCGGCGGCTTCGCCGTCGAGCCCGTTCTCGGCAGCGCCAGCACGGACACGCTCGCCCATGTCGGCCCGCCGGTGGTGACGGCGGGGGCCGTGCTGCGCGCCGACCCGGTCGCGCGCACGATCGTCGGCGCGGTGACCCCCGCGCTCGAAGCACCCTTCCTTTGCCCGGCGCGCGGCGAGACCGTGGTGCTCGACGTCGTGATGGGGCCGCGCACGGACTGGTTCACCGACGAGGCCGTCGCGCTCCTGGCGTCTCAGGTCTTTGAGGTCACGCCGCAGTCGAACCGCGTTGGCATCCGGTTGGAGGGCGCCGTCCCGCTCTCCAAGCGTGAGGGGATGGGTGAGCTGCCAAGCGAGGGCACGGCGACCGGCGCGATCCAGGTGCCCCATAGCGGCCAGCCCGTCCTGTTCCTGGCCGACCATCCGTTGACCGGCGGCTATCCCGTGATCGCGACGGTCGCCGAATACCATCTCGACCTCGCGGGCCAGATTCCGGTTCATGCCCGCATCCGCTTCCGTCCGATCCGCCCCTTCGCCGAGATCGCGCCTCTCGCTCACGAGACCACGCCATGAAAAAAGTCCTCATCGCCAATCGCGGCGAGATCGCCCTTCGCATCGTCCGTGCCTGCCGCGACGCCGGGCTCGGCTCGGTCGCCGTCTATGCCGACGCGGATGCCGACGCGCCCTTCGCCCGCGCCGCCGACGAGGCCTATGCGCTGGGCGGCGACAAGCCGGCCGACACCTATCTCGACGGCGTGAAACTCGTCGCGATCGCCTTGAAGGCCGGCGCCGACGCCGTCCATCCCGGCTACGGCTTCCTCTCGGAGCGGGCGGATTTCGCCAAAGCCGTGATCGACGCCGGCCTCACCTGGATCGGCCCCGACCCGGCGGTGATCGAGGCGCTGGGCGATAAGGTCGAGGCGCGGCGCATCGCCGAGCGCGTCGGCGCGCCGCTGGTGGCCGGCACGGACGGCCCGGCCGCCTCCGCCGAGGAGGTTCTGGCCTTCGCCCGCGAGCACGGGCTCCCCATCGCCATCAAGGCCGCCTTCGGCGGTGGCGGGCGCGGGCTGAAGGTCGCCTGGGAGATGGACGAGGTGGCCGAGCTCTTCGAGTCGGCCGTGCGCGAGGCGACCAGCGCCTTCGGGCGCGGCGAGTGCTTCGTGGAGCGCTTCATCGACCGGCCGCGCCATGTGGAAGCGCAGGTCCTGGCCGACCGGCACGGCCATGTCGCCGTGCTCGGCACGCGCGACTGCTCGCTCCAGCGGCGAAACCAGAAGCTGGTGGAAGAAGCGCCCGCGCCCTTCCTCACCGACGAGCAGCGCGCCCGCATCCACGAATCCGCCCGCGCCATCTGCGCGGAGGCCGGCTATACCGGCGCGGGAACGGTGGAGTTCCTGCTCGGTCGCGACGGGATCATCTCCTTCCTCGAGGTCAACACGCGGTTGCAGGTCGAGCATCCCGTGACCGAGGAGACGACGGGCATCGACCTCGTGCGCGAGCAATTCCGCATCGCCGACGGCCTTCCTTTGTCCTTTTCGGAGGTTCCGGCGCCGCGCGGCCATTCCATCGAGTTCCGCATCAACGCAGAGGACCCCGCGCGCGGCTTCCTGCCGACGCCGGGGGAGGTGACGCGTTTCGACCCGCCTTCCGGCCCCGGCATCCGGCTCGATAGCGGTGTCATCGCCGGCTCGCGCGTTCACCCCGCCTTCGACTCCATGCTGGCCAAGCTGATCGTGACCGGCGCGACGCGCGAGGAGGCGCTCGCCCGCGCGCGCCGGGCCTTGGGCGAGTTCGCGATCGAGGGCGTCGCCACGGTGCTGCCGTTCCACCGCGCGGTTCTCGATGCGCCGGCCTTCACAGCGGAAGACGGTTTCGGCGTTCACACGCGCTGGATCGAGACGGAATTCGCCGACACGCTGGCCGAGCAGGCGCGGCCCGCGCCGCTCGGCGAGGCGCCCATGCTGCGCCTACCGGTCGAGATCGACGGACGCCGCGTCCTGCTCGGCCTGCCGGCCGCCTTCGCCGCAGGCTTCAACCCGCTTGCCGCGCCCGCGCAAGCCCCGGCACCGAGTGCCGTGGCTGATCCCGGCGCTGTCGCGGCGCCCGTCGCCGGAACGCTGCAGGCCTGGCGCTTCTCGGACGGCGACGCGGTGGAGCCAGGCGCGATCCTCGTCACGATGGAAGCCATGAAGATGGAAACCAACGTGACGGCGCCGCATGCGGGCCGCCTGCGCATCCTCTCCAAGGACGGATATCAGGAGGTTGGCGCGGTTCTGGCGCGGATCGAGCCCGCCTGAAACGGGTGCCGCACAGCGTGTGCGAGGCGTCGGGGCAACGTCGGCCCGACGCCTCCGTTCGCCGAAAGCCGACACTTTGCTGAAATCGGGCGACCGGTGTCGGCGCTTGAGGGCGTTCGGCTCGTGCTCTTGCATAAGGGGCGGCTTGCCACTTGGCTCTGCCTACGGCACTTTGGACGTGTCAGCCTGGATGCGGCGATCTTGATCGGTCCGCACCGGGCTTCTTGGGCAACGGACTGCCAGCTGACACTCACCCCATTATTCGTGTTCCATAAGACAAATTATGAAGCTTCGGTTTTTCTTACCCTAATCAGAGGGTTGTGCGAGCGGGGTACCATAGAGAATTTGGCCGAGCAGTTCGCGGAGTTGACGGTCAGGGCGAAGTATCTCCGATCCCGATGACGCAATCTCAGCCGGCGCGGCCGGGACTTGACCCGTCATCGGTGAGCATCCCGCGACCTCGCCGACCGGCCCCGTCGGCATTTGAACGTCTCCTCAGTGATTTGCGATCGATAGCTCCCCGTCAAACTATTGCGGCACCGGCGCCGACAGCGCCCCTTGCCGGCGTCCCTTGGCGATGAGCCAGCGGTGGAAGTCCCGCGCGAAGGGCTTGTCCAGCGAGGGCGGGCTCCAGGCGAGGAAGTAAGGAGCGGCCAGCCGCAGCCGGCGATCGAAGGGAACGACGAGGCGGCCGCTTTCCAACTCGTCCGCGATCATCGACATCTGCGCCAGCACGAAGCCCCGCCCCGCCACCGCGGCGTCGATCGCGCTGGAGGACAGCATGTAGGAAAGGTCGCGCGGAATTTCGCCCGCCGGCGCGCCCACCTCCGCCGCCCAGTCCTCCCAACTCGGCGCCAGCGAGGCAGCGCCGGCCCAGACGATGTGAAGCAGCGGGAAGCTCAGGATGTCGGCGCCCTCTCGCAGCCTGTGCCCCTCGATCAGGCGCGGCGAGCAGGCTGGCACGGCCCAGTCGGTGAAGAGTTCCGCCGCGTGGAGATAGCGCGGCTGAGGCCCGTAGAAGATACGAAAGTCGATCCCGTCCCGTTCCAGATCGGGCTCCTGTTCCGTGCCGACGAGCTGCACCACCGAGCCCGGACACAGCGCGCGCCACTCGAAAATCTCCCGCCCGATCCATTTGCCGAGCACCGAGGTGAGCGCGCTGAGGCTGAGCGCCGTGTCGCCCCGCGCCCGGCGCACGATCTCCACCGCCCCAGCCAGCCGCGCGAAGCCCGCATGGATCTCGGCATGGTAGAGCCGGCCCCAGCGCGTCAGCTCCATCCGCCGGCCGCGCCGCTCGATCAGCGAAAGGCCCAGATGCTCTTCCAGCTTCTGCAATTGCTGCGTCACCGCGCCGGGCGAAACGCCGAGTTCGCGCGCCGCCTCGCTCACGCTGCCATGCGTGCCAAAGGCGGCGAAGGCCTGAAGCGCTTTGAGATGCGGGATGGGCGCCATGGTCCTCAAGCAGTTTGGATTTAGAATAACTAAAACATAGCACAGTTTTCAGCCGGTTGCCCCGCCTGCCGAAAGTTTCGACAATGTTGGGAATGGGACGGTGAGGATCGATCGATGTTTCTGCGAAACGCCTGGTATGTCGCGGCCTGGGATCACGAAGTCGCCGAGGGGCTGATGCCCGTCCGCGTGCTGGGCGAAAACATCGTCCTTTATCGCCGCCGCGACGGCGCGGTCGCCGCGCTGGAGGATGCCTGTCCGCATCGCAAGCTCCCCCTCTCCATGGGCCGCATCAAGGGCGACGATGTCGAGTGCGGCTATCACGGCCTCACCTTCGACGGCACGGGCACCTGCACCCGCGTTCCCGGCGCCGAGCGCATTCCGCATGTGGCGCGCGTTCGCGCCTACCCCATCCACGAGCGCTACGGCCTGCTCTGGATCTGGATGGGCGAGGCGGAAAAGGCCGACCCGGCCGAGATTTTCGCTGTGGAACACTGGGGCGACCCGGCCTGGGGCATCAATCGCGGCGAGTCCATGACGCTTGCCTGCAACTATCTCTACATGACCGACAATCTCCTGGACCCCTCGCATGTCGCCTGGGTCCACCAGAGCTCCTTCGCCAGCTCGGCCTGCGAGGAGACGCCGCTGGAAACGACGGTCGCGCCGAACGGCGTCACGGTCTGGCGCTGGATGATCGATTCCGAGCCGGCGCCCTTCTACGCGCCCTTCCTGAAATTCAGCGGCCATTGCGACCGCAAGCAGCACTACGAGGTGCGCTATCCCTCGAACGCCATCATCAAGGCGATCTTCGTGCCGGCCAACAGCTATCGCGAGGGCGAGCCGCTGCACGAGGACGTGTTCCTGATGGACAGCTACAATTTCATGACGCCGGTCGACGAAGGTCACACCAAATATTACTGGTTCCAAATGCGAAACTTCGCGCCGGACGACGCCGAGGTTTCCGCCCGCTTCGCCAAGTCGGTGCGCGGCGCCTTCGAGGAGGACCGCGTCGTTCTGGAGGCGGTCGACTATGGCATGGCCAACAAGCAGACGCCCAATCTCGATCTCAAGATCGATGTCGGCCCCTTGCGCTTCCGCCGCCGGATGCAGCAGCTGATCGAGGCCGAGCGGGCGGCACTCGCCTCCAATGCACCTCCCGCCCCCGCTTCCGTCGCGGCCGAATGAGCGAGGCCCCCTTGGCCGCCCCCGCCGGCTTCCGGCGTCTGCGCCTGCTGGACGCCCGGCGCGAGAGCGCGGCCATCACCTCGTATTTCTTGGAGCCGGTGGACCCCGGCGGCTGGGCGCCCTTCGCGCCGGGGCAGTTCCTCGTGTTCCGCCTGCCCGACGCCGCCTCTCCAGGCGGCTGGGCCTTGCGCAACTATTCCATCTCCGGCCCCTCGGACGGGCGAACCTACCGCATCTCCGTGAAACGCGAGCCTTGCGCGCGCGGGGCGGACGGCGCGGGCCTGGGGTCGGGCCATTTCCACCATCGCCTTCGGCCCGGCGACGAGGTCTGGGCGAGCGCGCCGCGCGGCGAGTTCGTGCTGGACGAGACGAGCGGACGCGCCGTCCTTCTCCTGTCGGGCGGCGTCGGGATCACGCCTCTGCTGGCGATGCTGCACCATCTGACCGAGCGATCCGACCGGCCCGTGCATTTCGTCCATGCCTGCGAGGACGGGCGCAACCATGCGCTGGCCGACGAGGTGGAGGCGCTGGCGGCCGCGCGCGCCGGCATAAGCGCCCATTTCGTCTACCGCGCGCCGACGGCGGAGGACGAGGCGCGCGGCCGTCATGTCGCCTCGGGCCTCGTGACGCGCGCGCTTCTCCGGTCGCTCCTGCCGTTGGACGATTACGACGTCTATCTCTGCGGGCCGACGCCCTTCATGCAGGCGCAGTATGCGACGCTGCTGGGCCTCGGCGTCCGGCCGGAGCGGATCGCCACCGAGTTCTTCGGCCCCGCCTCGCTGCTCGGCGCGGCCCCTGCCCCGGCCCCCGTCGCGCCCGCTCCGGTCGCGCCGGAACCCGCCTCCGCCGGCGAAGGGCCGCTCGTGTCCTTTGCCCGCTCCGGCGGCGCGACGGTCTGGCGCGAGGGCGCGGGCTCGCTTCTGGAACTGGCGGAAGGCGCCGGCCTCTCGCCCGCCTTCAGCTGCCGCTCGGGCGTCTGCATGACCTGCAGCGCCGCGCTCCTGTCGGGCGAGGTCGAGTACACCGAGGAGCCGTTGGACGAGCCCGCGCCCGGCCAGGTTCTTCTCTGCTGCACACGGCCGCGCGGCGACGTCACGCTGGACATCTGAGCATCCGTCCCGAGACCCGAGCGGGTAGAGCCTCGACGCCGCGCCCTCGCATCAAGCCATCGACGCCTCGCCCGCGACAGGAGGTCCCGCAAGAGGTCCCCACCGCCGAGGGCTTGAGCAGACGCGTCCCCTGCCCTTCCCGAACCGATCGGAGTCCTTCTTGAGCGAGTTTCCGCAACCTGCCGCCGAGGCCCCGCTTCAGCTCAACCCGCATGTGGCGGCCCTGCCGGCCTATAATGCGGGACTCAGCCTTGCGGCCGCGCGCCAGGCCAGCGGGCGGGAGGACATCGCGCGGCTGGCCAGCAACGAGAATCCCGACGGCTGCTCGCCGCGCGTTCTGGAAGCGCTCGCGGGCTACGATCCCTCGCGCTACGCCGACCCGGCCTGCAACGCCCTGCGCGGGGCGCTGGGTGCCTTTCTGGACGAAGAGCCCGACCGCATCGTCTGCGGCAACGGCTCGGAAGAGATGATCGCCGCCCTTTCGCGCGCGGCGCTGCAACCGGGGCGCGAGGTGCTGACCGTCGCGCCGAGCTTCGGCCTGCACGAGATCGAGCCGCTGGCGGCCGGCGCGCGGGTGCGCAAGATCGCCATGCGCCCCGATTTCGGCTTCGACCTCGACGCCCTGGCGGCGGCGCTGGCGCGCGGGCCGGCGCTCGCCTTCCTTTCCTCGCCCTGGAACCCGGTCGGCCCCGCGCTGGACGAGGCCGCGCTGACGCGGCTGGCCGAGTCGGCGCGCGGGCGCGGCACGCTCTTCGTGCTGGACGAGGCCTATTTCGAATATGGCGGCGACGCGCTGCCGGACGCGCGGCGCATTCTCTCACGCGCCGGCCTGCCCTTCGCGATCCTGCGCACCTTTTCCAAGGCCTATGGGCTGGCGGGCCTGCGCGTCGGCTATGCCATCGCCTCCAGTGCGGCGCTCGCCCGCGCCATCGCGGCGGCCAAGACGCCGTTCAACGTCAACGGCGCGGCGCAGATCGCGGCCCTTGCCGCATTGGCGGACCAGGACTGGATGCGCGCCTCCGTCCGCCGCCTGGAAGCGCGCCGCGCGGCGCTGGCGCAAGGGCTGGAAGCGGCCGGTTTTCGCACGGCTCCGTCCCACACCAACTTCCTGTTCGTGGACTGCGGCGGCGACAGCGCCTCGGCGTCGTCGGCGCTTCTGGCGGACGGTATCATCGTCAAACCCTGGCGCGAGCCCGGCTTCGAGCGCTATCTGCGCGTGACGATCGGCACGCCGGCCGATAATGAGCGCTTTCTCCGCGCCCTCATCCGTTGGAGCCAGACCTGATGCCAGACCGGACGCCAGACCCGATCATCGCAGCCGCCCCGGCCCTTCCCGCCGGTTTCGAGAATCGGCTGCGCGCCCTGCTCGGCCCCGCCCATGTGCGAACGGGCGAGGCGCTGGCCGCGATCGACCCCGGCTGGAACAAGGACAATCTGAAAAGCGGCTGCCTCGCCCTGCCCGGCTCGACCGAGGAGGTCGCGGCCGTTGTGCGCCTCTGCCGTGAGGCGGGCGTCGCCATCGTGCCGCAGGGCGGGCGTACGGGCCTTGTCGGCGGCTCGGTCTCGGCGCCGGGGCAACTCGTCGTCTCCACCGCAAGGCTCAACGCCGTGGAGCGGCTCGACCCGATCGAGCGCACCGTCACGGTGGGCTCGGGCGCCACGCTGCAATCGGTGCAGGAGGCCGCCGCCGCTCATGGGCTGGAGCCCGGCATCGACCTGCCCTCGCGCGGCACGGCAACCATCGGCGGCATGATCTCCACCAATGCCGGGGGCATCATGGCCTTCCGCAACGGCGTCATGCGCCACCGCGTCTTCGGGCTGGAAGCGGTGATGCCGGACGGAACCGTGATGAGCGATCTGACCCGCGTGGTGAAGACCGCCGCCGGCTACGATCTCAAGCATCTCCTGATCGGCGGCGAGGGCACGCTCGGTATCGTCACTCGCGCCGTCCTGAAGCTCGACCCGCTGCCGGAGGCGAGCGCCACGGCGCTGTTCGGCCTGCCCTCGGTGGAGGCGGTGCTGGAGGTGATCCGCCTCGCGCTGGCGCTTCCGGGCGTCGCCCTGCGCGGCGCGGAGGCCATGTGGAAGCCCTTTCTCGACCACACGGCGGGTGCGCTCGGCTGGGAGAGCGAGGCGATCGACCGCACCGCGCCGGTCTATCTCCTCCTGTCGATCGGCGGCGCCGAGGGCGGCCCCCTTCCGGCCGCGTTCGAGACCCTGTTCGAGACGGTGGTGGAGCGCTTTCCCGAGGCGTCGGGCCTCATCGCCCAGTCCCTGCGGCAGGAGCGCGATCTCTGGCGCCTGCGTGAGGACACCGACCTCGTCTACCACACCTATCCCGCCGCCCCGTCCTTCGACGTGTCGCTGCCGCAGTCGGAAATTCCGGCCTATCTCGATCGGCTCCTGCCCGAGCTGAAGGCGATCGACCAAGGCTTTGCGCCCTTCGTCTTCGGCCATCTAGCGGACGGAAATTTGCATCTGATCCTGAACCGCCCCGGCCCGCTGGAGCCCGACCTCATGGCGAAGGTCGAACATGCGCTCTATCGCGACGTCAGCCAGCGCGGCGGCTCCTTCTCGGCCGAGCACGGCGTCGGCACCAAGCGCATCGGCCCGATGGAGGCGACCGCCGACCCCGGCAAGCTCGCCTTCATGCGGGTCCTGAAATCTAGCCTCGATCCGGCCGGGCTGATGAACCCGGGCGTCGTCATCCGTCGCTGAGCGAACTGAGAGCGCCTAACAATACCTCCGGGCGGAGAGCCGGCGAGGACCTTTTCGTCACCGCGGGGAGCCGGGCGCAGCCCATGCAGCGCATGGGCGAGTACCGGCGACGGTCCAATCGGACGGGCGGGACATTTGCCGCGCTCGCGCGGCATGGCTTGCTCTGGGACGGAGGCGGAAAGGGACCGGCGGATCGACCTGACCGAGTTTCCAAACGGGCTCTTAGGCCCCCGGCGAGGGCGTGAAGCGGGCGACGAGCTCGTGCGCCTCGCCGGGATAGGTGATCTCGACGGCGGTGACGCTCGCCTCCGAGTTCCAGGTGCGCCGGTCGATGACGAGGCAGGGCGTGCCGGGGTCGAGGAGAAGCGCGGAGGCGGTGGCCGCATTGGCGCCCGCCGCGCGGATCGTGTGCTCGGCACTCGTCCATGGCACGCGCGCCATGAGCCAGGCACCCGGCGGTTCGGCGGCGAAATCCGTCTCGGCCGCGTCCGGCACCACGGCGAGATCGATCAGCCGGTTTTCGAGGCAGAAGGGCTGGCGCGCGGCGAAGTGGCGGCAGAGGATGGAGAGCACGGGATGCGGCTCGGCGAGGCCCAGCCGCGTCTGGTCGGCGCCCGAGGCTTCGCGACGCTCGAGCCGCATCATCTCGAACCCGTAGGCGAGGCCCAGCGTCTCCACCTCGCGGCGGATGTCGGCGATTTCCATCACGGCGGAATAGGACTGGGGCCGGCGCACGAAGCTGCCGGCCTTGCGCCGACGCTCGATCAGCCCGGCTGAGACGAGCTCGCCCATCACCTTGTTGACCGTCATGCGCGAGCAGCCGAACTGCGCGGCGAGCGCCTGCTCGAAGGGAAGCTGCGTGCCCGGCGGCCACTCGCCCGAGAGAATGCGGCCGCGCAGATCGGCAAGGATGGTCTGGTGCAGCGAAGGGCGCGTGGCCGATGTCATGCGCGCTGGATCAAGGCCCGCGCCGCTCACGGCGCCTGAAGCAGCATGGCCGCGCCGCGATCGAGATAGGTTTCCAGGAACTGCGTCAGGCGCGGGTGGCGCGGATGGGCGAAGACCTCGCCCGGCGCGCCGACGAGCAGCAGCTTGCCGCCGTCGAGAAAGGCGATCTGCTGGCCGACCGAGGCGGCAAAGCCGATCTCGTGCGTCACCACGACCATAGTCATGCCCTCAGTGGCGAGATCGCGCATGACGTTCAGCACCTCGCCCGTCAGCTCCGGGTCGAGCGAGGAGGTGGGCTCGTCGAACAGCATGATGGCGGGCTGGAGTGCCAGGGCGCGGGCGATGGCGACGCGCTGCTGCTGGCCGCCCGAGAGCTGCGAGGGGTAATGCCCGGCGCGCTCGCCAAGGCCGACATGGCGAAGCTGCTCCATGGCGCGCGCCTCGGCCTCGTCCCGCTTCAACCCGCGCACGCGCTTCAGGGCTTCCGAGACGTTGCCGAGCGCGGTCATGTGCGGCCAGAGATTGAACTGCTGGAACACCATGCCGATATGGCCGCGCACCTCGCGGATCGAGCTTTGCGGCAGGCGCACGCGCCGACCGCTTCCATCCTCGGTGAAGCCCAGCGGCGCGCCATTGACATGGATCGTGCCGCTCGTCGCCTCCTCCAGAAAGGCCATGCAGCGCAAAAGCGTGGATTTGCCCGAGCCCGAAGGGCCGATCAGGCAGGTCGTGGAACCGCTGGGAACTTCGAGGTCGATCCCTTTCAACACCTCGGTCTGACCGAAGCGCTTGGTGAGATTGCGGACGGCGATGGCGGGAATGCGCGTGCTCATGAGAACCTGAACTTGGAAAGCCGACGTTCGCTGAAGCGGCCGAGCCACCCGCAGATCTCGACCAAGAGCCAGTAGAAGAGGGCGAGAAGGAACATGGCCTCGACGAAGGCATATTGCTGCGAGCCGATGGCCCCGATCACCATGGTCATTTCCGGCACGGTGATGATGGAGAGGACCGCCGTTTCCTTGACCAGAAGGATGGTCATATTCACGCATTGCGGCAGGACCAGCATCGTCATCTCCGGCAGGAGAATGCGCAGGACGATCTGCCGGCGCGTGAGGCCGACGCATTCGGCGGCCTCGACATGGCCGGGCGGAATGGCGCGGAATCCGGCGCGGAAGATTTCCGAGAAATAGGCCGCGCCGTAGACGGTGAGGCCGATCAGCCCGGCGGGGATGGGATCGAGCCGCAGGCCGATGGCCGGGCCGCCGAAATAGAGGAGGAAGATCTGCACCAGAAAGGGCGTGCCGCGCAGGATTTCTACCACGACCCGCAGGAGCGCGCCCGCCCAACCCGGGCCGAACTGGCGCACGGTGGCGACGAGAAAGCCGAGAAGGAGGCCGCCAAAGGTCGAAGCGACCCAGATAAGCACGGTGAGGCGCAGGCCGGACAGGATCGCCGGCAGCTGGGCGAGGATGAGGGCGAAATCGAAGTTCATGCCCGCCCCGTCCGCACCAGCCGCTCGGTGAGCGAGCCCGCGCCCGCCAGGGTCCAGTTCATCGCGAGATAGAGACCGCCCGCCACCGCATAGAAGAGAAGCGGCTTGTAGGTGCTGGCCGAAAGATTCTGCGCCATGCGCGTCAGCTCGATGACGCCGACGACCGAGACGAGCGAGGAAGCCTTCAGAATGAGGATCGCCTCGTTGACGAGGGCCGGAAGCGTGAGCCGAAGCGCGATCGGCGCGCGGATGCGGCGAAACTGCTGCCAGGCGTTGAGGCCCACCATGTCGGCCGCCTCCATAAGACCCCGGGGAACGGATGCGAAGCCGCCGCGCAGGTTCTCCGCCTGATAGGCGGCGGTGCAGAGCGACAGGCCGATCAGCGCCGCGACGGTGCTCGGCACCATGAGGCCGAGAACCGGCAGGAGATTGTAGATCAGAAGCAGCTGGACGAGGAGCGGAACGCCCCGGAAGAAGCTGATGAAGGCGACCGCCGGCCAGCGCAGAGCTGCGCTCGGCGACAGGCGCGCGGCGCAGATCACAAGCCCGATGGCGAGCCCGATCGCGATCGACACGATGCTGAGGAACAGCGTGTTGCCCGCCGCCCAGAGCATGAGCTCGAAAAGCCTCATCGACATGGGATGTCCTCGAAGGCGAAGCGGGCCGCGCCGGGAGCCGAAAAGGCCAAAGGCGCGGCCCGGTCCGAGATCAGAAGGCGGGCTCGGGCGCGACGTCGGGCGTCTCGAAGGTCACGCCGAACCACTTCTTCTGGAGTTCGCCGAGGCGACCGTCGCCCTTCATCTTGACGAGAGCGGCCTGCATGGCGTCGAGCAGCGGCTGGTCGTCCGCCTTCTTGGTGCCGATGAAGCCGAAATAGCTCTTCTGGCCGAAGGCGGGCGTGACCACGGCGAAGATGTCCGGCTGCTTTTCCGCGACATAGGCGATGTTGGGCAGCGAGTTGGCGACGGCCGCGATGCGCCCGGCCGCGAGATCGGCATAGGCTTCGTTGAAGCCGACATATTCGCGCGTCTCGACGGGCTTGGGCAGCGTCTTGCCATAGGCCTGGACCTGCGCCAGCTGCGAGGTCGCCTTGCCGGCGCCCACCAGCTTGCCGGCGATGTCCTCGGGCTTCTGGATGCTGTCGTCGCCCTTGGCCTTCAGGAGCGCCACCGTCGCCTCGGCGATCGGCGACAGGAAGCGATAGCGCTCGAGCCGGGCCTTGGTGATGGTGGCGGGACCGGCGACGACGTCGAACTGGCCGGCTTCGAGGCCGGGAAGCACGCCGTCCCACGGCAGCTCGACCCATTGAACCTTGACGCCCAGCTCCTTGCCGATTTCCTCGAACGCGTCGACATTGAGCCCGGCGTGCTCGCCCGCCTCGTCGATGAAGTCGAAGGGCGCGAAGGCGGTCTCGGTGCCGACCTTCAGGACGCCCGCCGCTTTGACGCGGGCCAGCGCGTCCTCGGCATGCGCCGCGAAGGGCAGAGAGAGCGAGAAGCCGAGCGCGAAGGCGGCCTTCAGAAGCGAGCGTTTGTTCATGCCGGTCTCCCGCGGGAATGGGAAGGAAGGGACGGGCGACGCGAAGAGCCGCCGCCAATAAGCCTAGACATAACAGCGGCTGCGATAGGGTGTGTCAATTGCTGTGCAGAATTTTTTTCGCCCAATGAGTGGGCACTGCAGGGAGCTGAATTGCAGCGAATCGGAGCGGCGAACGTTCGTATCGCCGCCAGCGCGAGGGTGCAGAGGCGTTTCGAACGAGAACTATTCTAGACCGGATCGAGAGCGCTGTCGTCCCCGGCAGATGCGACCTCCGTCAGGGTCCGCTTTCGGCAAGATGGCGGAAAATATGTCTATACATGTCGAGAATCCTGACATAGCTTTTTGCTTCCATCCGAGCGGCCGCCGATCACGCGGGAGGACGGGGTGCCCTGGCGCGGCCCGCACCCCACGCCAAGCGATCCGGCCGCCTTGTCCGCCCGTCCCGCTTCGTCGGAGAGATCCATGACCACGCTTCTCCTCACCCCCGGCCGCGCGACGCTGGCCGACTGGCGCGCCATCCATCGCGGCGCCGTGCCCCGGCTCGACCCCGCCTGCTTGCCGGCGGTCGAGGCCTCGGCGCAGGCGGTCTTGCGCATCCTGGCGCGGGGCGAGCCGGTCTATGGCATCAACACGGGCTTCGGAAAGCTCGCCAGCGTGCGGATCGGCGGCGAGGATCTGGCGACGCTCCAGCGCAACATCGTGCTCAGCCACGCGGCCGGCGTCGGCGAGCCCATGCCGCTCGCGGTCTGCCGCCTCATGATGGCGCTGAAGCTCGCCAGCCTCGGCCAGGGCGCGTCGGGCGTTTCGCGCGCCACGATCGATCTTCTCGGCGCGCTTCTGGAAAAGGACCTCGTGCCCGTCGTTCCAAGCCAAGGCTCGGTCGGCGCCTCGGGCGATTTGGCGCCGCTCGCGCACATGACCGCAGCCATGATCGGCGTTGGCCATTTCTTCGTGGAGGGCCGGCGCGTTCCGGCCGAAGCGGCGCTGGCCGGCGCGGGCCTTGCCCCCATCACGCTCTCGGCCAAGGAAGGGCTGGCGCTGCTCAACGGCACGCAGTTCTCCACCGCCAACGCGCTGGCCGGCCTGTTCGAGGCCGAACGCCTGTTTCATTCCGCCCTCGTCACCGGCGCGCTTTCGACCGACGCGGCGCGCGGCTCCGACACGCCCTTCGACCCGCGCATCCACGCCCTGCGCCGCCATCGCGGGCAGATCGAGACGGCCGCCGCCCTGCGCGCGCTGATGGCGGGCTCGGCCATTCGCGAGTCGCACCGGGTTGACGATCCGCGCGTGCAGGACCCCTATTGCCTGCGCTGCCAGCCGCAGGTCATGGGCGCGGCGCTCGACATCCTGCGCCAGGCCGCCGCGACCCTGGAAACCGAGGCGAACGGCGTGTCGGACAATCCGCTGATCTTCGCCGACACCGACGAGGCGCTGTCGGGCGGCAATTTCCACGCCGAGCCCGTAGCCTTCGCCGCCGATATGATCGCCATGGCGGTCTGCGAGATCGGCTCCATCGCCGAGCGGCGCGTCGCCATGCTGGTGGACCCCGCGCTGTCGGGCCTGCCGGCCTTCCTGACGCCGCGCCCTGGGCTCAATTCCGGCTTCATGATCCCGCAGGTGACGGCGGCCGCGCTGGTGTCGGAGAACAAGCAGCGCGCCATGCCGGCGAGCGTCGATTCGATTCCGACCTCCGCCAACCAGGAAGATCATGTCTCCATGGCCGCGCACGGCGCGCGCCGGCTCCTGCCCATGGTGGAGAACGCCTTCGGCGTCATCGCGATCGAGCTTCTGGCCGCGGCGCAAGGCTGCGATCTCGGCCCGGCGCTTGCCTCCAGCCCGGCGCTGGAAGCGGTGCGCCGCTTGCTGCGCTCGCATGTGCCGACCCTGACCGACGACCGGCATTTCCATCCCGATCTGGAGGCCGCGATCGAACTCGTGCGCTCCGGCGCCGTGGTGGAGGCGGCCTCCGCCATTGCCCTTCCCGCGTTGGGCTGAGACCCGCTCCGAGCGGTTTCGCGGGGCCGGTGGTTGATTCCGGCCCCGGCCCTCGCGCAGGATGCGCGTCTCCGGTTCGGTCCGCCGATCCTCGCAGCGGAGCTCATGCCCATGGCCGTCCGGCCGCCCTCCTCCCCGCCTCCGAAGCCCAACCCTCTCGTCCGCTCGGTCCTGCCGCCGCCCATTCCCGTGGCGAAGGGCTGGCTTGCCGACTACGACGGGGCGCGGGGGGCGGCGGTCGATCTTAGCCAGGCCGTGCCGGGCGATCCGCCGCCCGAAGCGCTGTCGCGGCGCCTCGCCGGCGAGGGCGCGGGGGCGGAGGCCGCGCGCTACGGGCCGATCCTCGGCGACGACGCCCTTCGCGCTGCCTATGCCGAGGAGAGTTCGCGCTTCTACGGCGCCTGCGTCGAGGCGGCGGATGTCGCCATCACCGCCGGCTGCAATCAGGCTTTCTTCGTCGCCGCCATGGCGGTGGCCAAGGCCGGCGACTCGATCCTCCTGCCGACGCCCTGGTACTTCAACCACCAGATGACGCTGGATCTCCTCGGCATCGAGGCGCGCCCGCTTGAAACCACCGCCGAGAACGGCTTCGTGCCGGACGCGGCGAGCGCCGAGGCGCTGATCGACGAGACGACGCGCGCGCTCGTTCTCGTCTCTCCCAACAATCCGACCGGGGCGATCTATCCACCCGAGACGATCCGCGCGCTGTTCGACCTCTGCCGCCGGCGCGGGCTCTATCTGATCCTCGACGAGACCTATCGCGACTTCGTCGGACGCGCCGCGCCGCATGGGCTGTTCGCCGAGCCGGACTGGCGCGAGCATCTGATCGGCCTTTATTCCTTCTCCAAGTCCTTCGCCATTCCGGGCTATCGGCTGGGCGCGATGACGGCGGGGCCGGCGCTTCTCTCAGCGGCTGAGACCATCCTCGACTGCATGCAGATCTGCGCCCCGCGCCCGCCGCAGGTGGCCTTGGCGCCCAGCATCGCGGAGTGCGCGGACTGGCGGGCGGAAAAGACGCGCGCGGTGCTGGACAAGGCGGACCGCTTTCGAGCGGCGATGGCCGCGCGGCCGGACTGGCGCATCCGTCAGATGGGCGCCTATTTCGCCTTTCTGGAACACCCCTTCCCCGGCCGGTCCGATGTCGAGGTGGCCAAGGCGCTGGCCGCGCGGCTGGGGCTCCTCGTCCTGCCCGGCTCCTTCTTCGGCCCCGGGCAATCGCGTTTCCTGCGCGTCGCCTTCGCCAATGTCGACGCGGCGGGGCTGGAGCGCTTCGCGGATCGGCTGAGCGAGGCCGACACGCTCTTTTCCGACGAAAGGATGATGGCATGACCGACGAGACGCTGGACGAGCTGCGCACGCGCTTTGGCGGCGACAACGAAAGCCGGATCTACGATTCGCATTTCGCCGAGGTCGCCTCGCGCCTGTTCGATGCCAAGGGAACGCGCGTCGCGCCCTATGCCGGCCTGCCGACGCTGCTTGACGCGCCCTATCGGCAGGTGGATTGGGCGGCGCCCGACCTTTCAGGACTCGACGTGGCGCTGATCGGCATGCCGATGGATCTTGGCGTCACCAATCGCAACGGCTCCCGCTTCGGCCCGCGCGCGCTGCGCGCCATCGAGCGTATCGGGCCCTACAATCATGTGCTGCGCACCATGCCGGGGCGCGAGCTCAGCGTGGCCGATTGCGGCGACGTGCCCTTCCGCAGCCGCTTCCATCTCGACCTGTCGCATCAGGACATCGAGGCCACGATCGCGGCCGTGGTCGCGGCGGGCGTGATGCCGCTCAGCGTCGGCGGCGATCATTCCATCTCGCTGCCGATCCTGCGCGCCGTCGGGCGCGATCGCCCCGTCGGAATGATCCATATCGACGCCCATTGCGATACGTCCGGCCCGTTCGACCATTGCCGCTTCCACCATGGCGGCCCGTTCCGCCATGCGGTTCTGGAAGGCGTGCTCGACCCAAAGCGCACGATCCAGATCGGCATTCGCGGCTCGTCGGACTATCTCTGGGAGTTCTCCGCCGCCTCCGGCATGACCGTGATCCATGCCGAGGAGGTCGAGGAACTGGGCCTTGCCACCGTGATCGAGCGGGCGCTCGCCGTCGTCGGCGACGGGCCGACCTATCTCTCCTTCGACATCGACAGTCTCGACCCCGCCTTCGCGCCGGGCACCGGCACGCCGGAGATCGGCGGGCTTTCGACGCGCGAGGCGCAGGCCCTGCTGCGTGGGCTGAAGGGTGTCGATTTCGTCGGCGGCGACGTGGTGGAGGTGGCCCCGCAATATGACACGACCACCAACACGGCCCAGGCCGGCGCTCAGATGCTGTTCGAGATCCTCAGCCTCCTGCCCTTCTCGCCTTCGCTCAACCGAGGTGGCTAAAACGGGTTAGCTATGCGTCTCTTGCATGTCCGTGCTGCGAGTCACCGATAGCGAACGAGCGCAGAGCTCCCCTTCGAGCTTTGCGCTCCTCATCTTCGCCGCCGGAGCCTATGGTCCGGTCATCGAAAGAAAACGACCACGCCGGCCACCACCGACGAGAGGCCGGACCCAAAAGGAGACTCCTATGAACATCGCTCGCTCCTTCAACGCCTGGCGCCAGTATCGCAACACGGCCACGGAGCTGAACCGCCTGTCGCAGCGCGAACTCTCCGACCTCGGCATCTCGCGCTCCGAGATCCCGGCTCTCGCCCGTCAGTCGGTGCGATAAGTTTCTGCTTCTGTCGCATTGTCCGACGGCAAAGCGTATCCGCTTTGCCTGGAAATGCTTTGACCCATTCCCCATCCGTCCCGGCCGGTCCTCCCCCGGTCACGACGTGAGAGCCGAACGGTTCCTCCCAACCCTCGGCTTACCCATGACGCCCTTGCCGGTCCTCCCCCGGCAGGGGCGTTTTTGTTTTGACATCGGCCCGCCGCCTGGCTTGCCCGCGATCGTTCGCGCGCCTTGCCTTCGCGGGGGGACGAAACGCATAGTGCGGCCGTGATGATGGAACGGGTCGAGATTCGAAGCGCGTCAGCCGCGCATCGCGCACCCTGCGGGGTCTGCGCCGAGTGCGAGGTGCGCACCATGGCGGTCTGCGCGGCCTTGAACGACGACGAGGTCGGGGCGCTGGAGCGTATCATGACCGCGCGCCGGCTCGAGGCCAACGAGATGCTGGTGGAGGAAGGCGCGGCGAAGACGAGCGTCTTCACGCTGACCTCCGGCATGTTGCGCCTGTCCGTCGCCCTGCCGGACGGACGACGCCAGATCACCGGCTTCCTCATGCCCGGCGACTATCTCGGCCTTGCCGACGACGACATCTATTCCGCCAGCGCCGAGGCGGTGGAGCCTTCCGCGCTGTGCGCCTTTCCCGTGCGCCAGATGGAAGCGCTGACCGAGCGCTTTCCTAAGCTTCAGGATCGGCTGCACCGTTTCACCCGCGCCGCGCTGCGCCAGGCGCGGGAGAACCAGCTCATTCTCGGGCGGCTGGCGCCGGTGGAAAAGCTCGCGAGCTTCCTCGTGCTCCTGTCCGCCCGCGCGGTGGAGCACCGCCTGCCGGCAAGCCCGATCGCCCTGCCCATGACGCGCGGCGACATCGCCGACTATCTCGGCCTGACGATCGAGACCGTGAGCCGCTCCTTCACCAAGCTGCGCAATCGCGGCCTGATCGCCATGCCCAGCCCGCAGTCGATCGAAATCCCCGACAGCAAGGCGCTTGCCGCTGTGGCCGGCCTGCCCGGCTACGGGTCCTGAACCAGCCGACCCTCCGTCAGCCGCAGCGTCCGCGAAGCCGCGCCGGCGGGAAGCTCGGCATGGGTGGAGAGGATCACCGTGCGCCCCGCGCAGGCCGCGGGAAGATCGGCGAGGAAGGCGAGTTCCGTGTCGCGGTCGAGCCCGCTGGTCGGCTCGTCGAGAACGAGGATCGCGGCGGGCGACAGAAGCGTGCGGGCAAGGCAGAGGCGTCGCGCCTCCCCGGCCGACAGCGTGCGCCCGGCCTCGCCAAGCGGCGTGTTGAGGCCGAGGGGAAGGGCGGCAAGCAGCGCCCCCAGCCGCACCCGCTCCAACACCTCCCGCAGTTCGGCGTCCGACGCATCGGCGCGCGCGAGAAGGAGATTGCCGCGTAGCGTGTCGAGAAAGACCGGTGCGTTCTGCTCCAGAAACGCGACGCGGCGGTGCAGCTCGGCGCGCGCGACATGGTGGATATCCTCGCCCGCGATCAGGACGCGGCCGCTCTGCGGATCGGCCAGCCGGAGCGTTAGCTGCAGAAGGGCGCTCTTGCCCGATCCGCTGGGGCCGCGGATCGCCACGATCTCGCCGCTCGCCATGTCGAGATCGAGAGCCCGCAGGATGGGGCGTTCGGGGTCGAAACCAAAGCTCACACCCTCGAAGCGGAGCGTCGCCCCTGCCGGCAGCGGGCGGGGCTCGGCTGCGTCGGGGAGTGCGACCGGCAGCGCGGCGAGGTCGCGCAGGCGCCGAGCCGCCCCGGCGGCATGGCCGAGTCGGGCGACGCCGCGCATGGTGAGCGCGCTCGCCTCGAAACTGCCGAGAACGGCGAGCAGCAGGCCGACGAGGAGCGGACCCGAAATCGTGCCCTCCTCCAGGGCGGCGAGGCCCGCGACGAGGACGCCAATGAGCGTCAGCGCGGCGCAGCCCTGCACGGCGGCCGAACCCAAAGTGGCGCGAAGCGCCTGCCGGCGCCGGAGGCGGCCGAGCGCCTCGGCATGGGCAAAAAAGCGCGCCTCGGCGTCTTCGCGGCGGCCGAAGGCCAGGAGATCGGCATGGCCGTCCACCCCGTCGAGGGCTGCGATCCGCAGCTCGGCCGTGCCCTGCGCGATCGCCGCCCCGCCCTGCTTGCCCGCCAGGGCGAAGAGAAGCGGCGCGAGAAGCGAGGCGGCGGCCCAACCGGCGAGATAGATCGGTGCGGCCGGTGGCAGAATGAAATGGAGGGCGAGCGTTCCGAGCGCGCCGATCGCCAATTGCGCCAGAAGCGGGCCGACCGCGAGCAGGAAGGCGGTGTCGAGCGCATCGACATCGGCCGTGAGGCGCGAGACGAGATCGCCGCGCCGCAGCGCCCGGTCAAGCACGGACACGCGCGGGATCATCTGGCGGAAGGTCCAGGCCCGGATCGTGCCCAGCACCCGCAGCGTCGCGTCATGCCCGATCAGCTTCTCGCCATAGCGCGCGCCGATGCGCATCATCGACAGGCCGCGCACCGCCGCCGACGGGCCGAAGAGGTTGAACGCGGCCCCCAGTGTCGTGAGCGAGGCGGCGCTGAGGAACCAGCCGGAGGTGCCGAGCAGCAGGACGCCCGCCAGAAGCGCCAGGAGCGACAGGCCGAGCGCCAGGGCGAAGCGCCCGGCATAGGGCGAAAAGAGCGGGCGGAAGAAAAGAAGCGCGCTCATGCGGCGTCCTCCAGCGGGGCGAGCGGATGGGGAACCGGAAGGAGGCGCCCGCCCTCCAGCCGCAGGGCTCGGCCAAGCGCGGCGGCGACCCTGGCCGAATGGGTGGCGACGAGAAGCGTGCGCCCTTCCGTGAAGCGCAGGAGCTCCTGCAAAACTTCCGCCTCCGTCACGGCGTCGAGATGGGCGGTCGGCTCGTCCAGAAGGACGATCGAGGGATCGCGGAGATAAAGCCGGGCCAGGGCGACGCGGTGCCGCTCGCCGCCGGACAGGCCGAGCCCGTTTTCGCCGATCGGCGTTTCCAGCCCGAGCGGCAGTGTCCCGGCGAAGGCCAGAACCCGCGCGCGTTCGGCGGCGCGCCGGACCTGCGCGTCCGATGCGTCCGGGTCGGCGAAGCGGATATTGTCGCGGATCGTGCCGGTGAAGAGATGCGGGCGCTGCGGCAGAAAGGCGACTCGGTGGCAAAGCTCTTCGCGTGAAACGGCCCCGATCGGCACGGGGCCGAGCCGCAGCGTGCCCTCCGTCTCTCGCAGGCCCACTAAGGCCTCTAGAAGGGTCGACTTGCCGATGCCGCTCGGCCCCAACAAGGCGGCTTGGGCGCCGGGCGCGAGCGTGAGATCGGCGCCGGCGAGGATCTTGCGGCTGCCAACGGGCGCGCGGATCCGAAGTGCGCTCGCCTCGATCCCGAGCGCGCCGCCGGGCAGGAGGCGGGTTTGCGTCGGCAGTTCCTGCGCTTCGCGAAGGTTGGGCAGGTGTTCGAACACAGCCGCGATTTCGTGGACGGCGGCCTTGGCCCCTGCCCGGTCGTGATAATGCGCGGCGAGCGTGCGCAGCGGCTGGTAGACCTCCGGCGCCATCAGGAGACAGAAGAGCCCGGCTTCCAGCGTCAGCGGCGAGGCGCGCAGGCTCACGAGGTCGAGATAGGTGAGGCCGACATAGAGCGCGACGCCCGCGACGCCGAGCGCGGCGAAGAATTCCAGCACCGCCGAGGACAGGAAGGCAAGGCGCAGGACGCGCAAGGTGCGGCGGCGAAGCTCGTCGGTGGAGCGTTCCGCCGCTTCGGCTTCCGCCTCGCCGCGCCCGAGCAGCGCGAGGGTCACGAGGCCGCGCAGCCGGTCCGCGAAGCGGCCGGACAGGCGGGCCAGCGCCTCGGCCTGGGCCGCGCTCGCGGCCTCCGCGCCCCAGCCTGCCAGCGCCATGAAAAGCGGGATCAAGGGCGCGGTCAGGAGAAACAGGAGACCGACCACCCAGTCCGCCGGTATCACCACCGCCGCGAAGGCGATCGGCAGAACCGCGGCGGCGAGCGTCGCCGGCAGGAAGCGGGCGAAGAACCCGTCCAGCGCCTCCACCTGCTCGACCAACGCGCCCGCCAGCGCGCCGGAGGCCCGGTTCGCACTCCAGTCCGGCCGCTCACTGAGGAGCCGGCGAAACAGCGCCCGCCGCAGCGCCAGCTTGATGCGCTCGCTGCCCGCCCCCGCCGCCGCCTCGCCCAGAAGGCCGAGCAGCACCCGGGCGAGAAGCAGCGCGCATAGAAGCGCGATGTCGGGCGTCAGCGCGGTGAGCGGCGCACCCTCGCCCACCGCACGGCCGAGAACGCGCGCAAGTGTCAGCGCCTGCCAGACCAGAAGCGCGCCCGACACGAGCGGCACCGCCATGCCGAGCGCGAGCGGCCAGCCGCCCGCCGGACGAAGGCTCCGCATCCAGCGCCCTTCAGCCCGTTTTTCCGTCTCCTGCGCCATCGCCGCCTGTTCCCTCTTCGTCGGGGAACGGCGTAGGGCCGGGGCGCGAAGGGCGCATTGATTCAAATCAAGGCGCTCCGCGAGGGCGGGCGCTAGAGCGATTTCGAGCACCGGCACGGGGCCGGTCGCCAACCTTCGGGTGAAGCATCATGATCGACATGACGGTCGTCGAGCTGTCGCGGCTCCAGTTCGCGGCCACGGCGATGTACCATTTCCTCTTCGTTCCGCTGACGCTCGGCCTGTCCTTCATGATGGCCATCATGGAAAGCGTCTACGTGATGACCGGCCGCGAGATCTGGCGGCGCATGACGCTGTTCTGGGGCACGCTGTTCGGCATCAACTTCGCCATGGGCGTCGCCACCGGCATCGTCATGGAATTCCAGTTCGGCATGAACTGGAGCTACTACTCGCACTATGTCGGCGACGTGTTCGGCGCGCCGCTGGCGATCGAGGGCCTGATGGCCTTCTTCCTGGAGGCGACCTTCATCGGCCTCTTCTTCTTCGGCTGGGACCGCCTGTCGCGGATCGGCCATCTCTGCGTCACCTGGCTGGTGGCGCTCGGCGCCAATTTCTCCGCGCTCTGGATCCTGATCGCCAACGGCTGGATGCAGAATCCGGTCGGCGCGACCTTCAATCCCGACACGATGCGCATGGAGATCACCGACTTTATGGCCGTGATCTTCAACCCCGTGGCGCAGGCGAAGTTCGTTCACACGGTTTCGGCCGGCTATGTCACGGGCGCCATGTTCGTCCTCTCGGTCAGCGCCTGGTTCCTCCTGCGCGGCCGGCATGTGGAGCTCGCCAAGCGCTCGATCGCGGTGGCGGCCTCCTTCGGCCTCGCCTCGGCCCTGTCGGTGGTCGTGCTCGGCGACGAGAGCGGCTATGCCGCGACCGAGCATCAAAAGATGAAGATCGCTGCGATGGAGGCCATGTGGCACACCGAGCCCGCGCCCGCCGGGTTCAACCTCTTCGCCGTGCCGGGCGACAAGGAAAACTCCTTCGAGGTTCAGGTGCCCTACGCGCTCGGCCTCATCGCCACGCGCTCGCTCTCGGGCGAAATCCCCGGCATTCTCGATCTCGTGGAAACCGCCGGGGGCCGCATCCGCAACGGCATCGTCGCCTACGAGGCGCTCCAGCGGGTGCGCGCCGACGCGAGCGACGGGCAAGCGCGCGCGACCTTCACCGCCAACTGGCGCGATCTCGGCTATGCGCTCCTCCTTAAGCGCTACCGCGACGACATCGCCAATGCGACCCCGCAGGAGATCACACAGGCCGCCTTCGACACGGTGCCGGGCGTCGCGCCGCTCTTCTGGAGCTTCCGCCTCATGGTGGTCTGCGGCTTCTATCTCATCGCCTTCTTCGCCGTAGCCTTCGTCCTCGCCTCGCGCCACCGCATCGGCGAAAGCCGCGCGCTGCTCTGGATCGCGCTCGTTTCGCTGCCGACGCCCTGGATCGCCATCGAGGCGGGTTGGTTCATCGCCGAATACGGGCGCCAGCCCTGGGCGGTGGAAGGCGTGCTGCCGACCTTTTACGCCGCCTCCGGCCTGACGATGACCGATCTCGCCATCAGCCTGGGCTTCTTCCTCACCCTCTACACCACGCTCGCCGTCGTCATGGTGGTGCTGATGCTGAAAACCATCAAGGCGGGGCCCTCGGCGGCCAATGCCCTGATCGACGGCCTTGGTGGCTCGCGGGCCATCCCGGCCGGCGCCGCCGCCGCCCCCGAACAGCGCTGATCCCAAGGAGACGACCCGTGACCAACATTCCCCTCGACTACGAGACCATGCGGCTCGTCTGGTGGGCGCTGCTCGGCATCCTCCTGATCGGCTTCGCGATCATGGACGGCCTCGACCTCGGCGTCGGCGCGCTTCTGCCCTTCGCGGCGCGCACCGACGAGGAACGGCGCATCCTCATCAACCTCGTCGGCCCGACCTGGGAAGGCAACCAGGTCTGGCTGATCCTGGGCGGGGGCGCGATCTTCGCCGCCTGGCCGGCGCTCTACGCCGCGAGCTTCTCCGGCTTCTACCTCGCGATGATCGTGATCCTGCTGGCGCTGATCCTGCGGCCCGTCGGCTTCAAGTTTCGCGGCAAGATCAAGGACAAGCGCTGGCGCGAGACCTGGGACTGGGTGCTCTTCGTCGGCGGCTTCGTTCCCGCGCTGATCTCGGGCGTGGCTGTCGGCAACGTTCTTCTCGGCGTGCCCTTCGGGCTCGACGCGACGCTGCGCCCCTCCTATGCCGGCTCCTTCTTCGGCCTTCTCACGCCCTTCGCGCTGCTCGCCGGTCTCGTCAGCGTCGGCATGTGCCTGGCACAGGGCGCGGCGGTGATCGCGGCGCGATGCGAGGGGCCGGTTGCCGAGCGCGCGCGCCTTTATGGCGGCTGGGCAGCGCTCGCCACCGCCGCGCTCTTCGCGCTCGGCGGGCTCTGGGTCGCCTTCGGGATCGAGGGCTATGTCGTGACCTCGGCGCAGGACGCGCTCGCCCCCTCCAATCCGCTCGCCAAGACGGTGTCGCGCGAGGCCGGCGCCTGGATCGCGAACTACGGCCGCCACCCCTGGATGCTGATCGCCCCGGCGCTCGGCCTTCTCGGCTCGCTCGCCGCCTTCGTTGGCTTGCGGACGCGGCTGAAGGTGGCAACGATCCTCGCCTCCAGCGCTGCGATCTTCGGCATCATCTCGACGGCGGGCCTGTCGCTCTTTCCCTTCCTCCTGCCGTCCTCGCTCGCGCCGGACAGCAGCCTCACGGTCTGGGATGCTTCGTCGAGCCATCTCACGCTCTTCGTGATGCTGATCGCGACGCTCGTCTTCCTGCCGATCATCCTCCTCTACACGACCTGGGTCTACCGGGTGATGAGCGGGCCGGTGAACGCGCAGTCGATCGGCCGCAACCCCAACGCCTACTGACTCCCGACCCCGAAGGACACTTGAGATGTGGTACTTTTCCTGGATTCTCGGCGTCGGTCTCGCCTGCGCCTTCGCCATCCTCAACGCCATGTGGTTCGAGATGCGCGAGGACCGGCGCCTGTCGGCCCTCGCCGGCGATCCCGCCAGCCGGCCCGGCTCCGGGGACCCGGCCCGGTGAGCCCGGCCCGGCGCCTCGCGGCCGCGCGCGTGCCGCGCTACACGTCCTATCCCACCGCGGCGGACTTCACCGCCGCGGTGGGCCCCGTCGATGCGGCGCGCTGGCTCAATGCCATCCCGGCGGGCGAGACAGTCTCGGCCTATCTCCACGTGCCCTACTGCCGCGAGATCTGCCATTATTGCGGTTGCCACGCCAA